>NZ_JBFBEM010000007.1:0-452675 GCF_040683675.1 Streptomyces sp. NPDC093252
ACTACTACCTGCAACTCCTGCCCCCGCTCGCCCTGCTGGCCACCGCCGCCCTCCGCCACCGCCCCCCCCGCGCCCTGATCGGCACCGCCAGCTGCACCGCCCGCTTCCTCACCAGGGGCCAGCTGGCCCCCCCCCCCCCACACCCCCCCACCCCCCCCCACCCCACCGCCGACCTCCGCCAGCACCTCGCCGACGCATGGCGCGACCTCACCGCCCGCATCCGCGCCGCCCACCCCCACCTGGGGCTGCTCCGCCCCGTCCGGGAGTGGGACGAGGGCGAGGTCCGGGCCGTCGCCGCCGAGGGCCCGGTGGCGCTGGTCAACGTCTCCCCGTACGGCAGCGACGCCCTGCTCGTCACCGAACACTCCATCGACGCCGTACCCCTGCCCGCGCTCGGGGCCGACGCGGTGCGCGGACGACTCGGGGACTTCGAGGAGGCGCTCGCCCGGATCGAGGCGCCCGGCACCACCCGCAAGCAGTCCCAGCGCGCCCAGCGCACCGTACGGGACACCCTCGACTGGCTCTGGCACACCGTCACCGGCCCCGTCCTGGACCGGCTGCCGGAGGCGGCGGCCCGCCTGTGGTGGTCCCCCGGCGGACTCCTCGGCCCGCTCCCCCTCCACGCGGCCCAGCCCGCCGACGGCGGGCCCGGCGCCCTGGACCGGGTGATCTCCTCCTACACCCCGACCCTGCGCGCCCTGCACCACGCCCGCGAGCGCCTCACCCGTCCGGTGGACGGCGGCGGCCCCCTCGTCGTCAGCGTCCCCGAGGCGCCCGGCCAGATCCCGCTCCCGGGCGCCCGCGAGGAGGCCGGGCAACTCGCCCGGAAGCTGCCCGGCGCCGTCCTGCTCAGCGGCCCCGACGCCACCCGGCCCGCCGTCACCGCCGCCCTGCACCGCCACACCTCCGTCCACTTCGCCTGCCACGCCCTCGCCGACCCCGACCGCCCCTCCGCCGCCCGGCTCGTCCTGCACGACCACTCCACCCGGCCGCTGACCGTCCGCGACCTGGCCCGGCTGCGCCTGCCGTCGGTCCGCCTCGCCTATCTCTCCGCCTGCGCCACCCTGCGCACCAGCCCCGAACTCGCCGACGAGGCCGTGCACATCGTCAGCGCCTTCCGGATGGCCGGATTCCCCCATGTCGTCGGCTCCCTCTGGCACCTGGACGATCTGATCGGCGCGGAGGTCGCCGAGCGGGTGTACGCGGCCCTGACCCGCCCCGACGGCACCCTCGACACCGCTCGCACGGCCCGCGCCCTGCACCGGGCCGTGCACGTCCTGCGCGAGACCTACCCGCTCACCCCGAGCCTATGGGCCTGCCAGATCCACGCCGGACCCTGACACCCCAGGCGAAGGGCATCGGGGCAACAACCGTGACACCGGGGGTTAATGGGGCGGATATCGATGGGTGATGAAGTCTGGCCAATCACCTCATCGCCCCCCACTCCCACCTTGTCCCGCCCCGGGAGGACACGTTGAGCCAGCCGCCCCCGCCCACCGCCGAGCAGGTGGACGCCTACATACGCACCCGACTCGCCCTCGCCGGATTCGATCTGGAACTGCTGCCGGAGACCCCGGACCCGGAGACAGGAGTACCGACCCGCGCTCAGGCGCTCGCCTCCCTGCGGTCGTTCGTCACCTCCTCGCCCCCGGCCCTGGCCGGCTGGGCCCCGCCGGTGACCCGCAAGCCCGAGGCGATCTACGCCCAGCAGGCCGCGGCCCCGCTGCTCTACCCCTCCATCACCGAGTCCTGGACCGGGAAGGCGGACGCCGAATGAGCACCGCAGCCCGCACAGGCACAGGCACCGGCACCGGCCCGACCGGCCCGGAGCGCACCGCCGGAGGCGCCGGCACGCGCCGCGCCCTCAACCGCCGCACCTTCCTCGCCGGTTCGGCCGCCGTCACCGGGGCCGTCACCGGAGGGCTGACGCTGCCCTCGCCCGCGGTCGCCGCCCCCGCGACCGCGAGCCGGAGCGCCGCGCCCTACCTCCCCGACATCCAGGTCCGCGACGCCGCCCGGCGCGACCCCACCGAGGCCACCCTCACCGAGGCCGCCGTCCTGATGCGGCAGCGCAAGCTGACCTCCGTCGCCCTCACCGAGGCGTACCTCGCCCGCATCGAGCGCTACGACGCCGTCTACCAGGCGTACGCCGAGGTGACCGCCGAACGGGCCCTCGACGCGGCCCGCGCCGCCGACCGCCGGGCCACCTCCCGGCGCGGGGTCCTCAACGGCATCCCGCTCTGCATCAAGGACAACTACTTCACCCGGGACGTCCCGACGCGCTGCAACTCGTTCATCTTCGAGGACTTCGTCCCGGAGTACGACGCCACCGCCGTCGCGCGGCTCACCGGGGCCGGGGGGATCGTGCTGGGCAAGGGCCAGATGGGGCCGCTGGCCACCACCCGGGCGACCCGGCCCAACGGCACGGTCACCACCGTCAACGCCTGGACCCCGGACAACCCGGCGACCGACCCCGGCGGTTCCTCCACCGGCTCGGCCTGCGCGGTCGCCGGGCGGCTCGCGGCGTCGGCGATCGGCACCCAGACCGGCGGCTCCATCGTGCTGCCCGCCAACCGACAGAATCTCACCGGCCTCAAGCCCACCATGGGCCGTGCCTCCGTATACGGCGTCATCCCCCTCTCCTACACCCGCGACCACCCCGGCCCGCTGGCCCGGGACGCCATGGACGCCGCCCTGATGCTGTCCGTGATGGCCGGACCCGACCCCAACGACCCCCGCACACTGGGTCTCCCCGGCGTCCCCGACCTCGTACGGGCCGCCACCCCGGTCCGCTCCCGGCGCGGGGCCGTCCAGCTCCGGCACGCCACCCGGATCGGCGTCCCCGCCACCTTCCTCTCCGGCACCGCCACCGCCGTACGCTCCGCACTGCTCGACACCCTCGACGCCATCCCCGGCGTCACCCTGATCGACATCACCTACCCCGCCGACTGGTCCCTCCTCACCACCACCTTCAACGCGGCCCGGCTCCCCGAACGCACCGAGCCGTTCCGGCACTGGCTGCGCGAGGACCCCACCAAGTTCGGGGTGTCCCTGCTGAGCTGGCTCCAGGGCCTGATGATCTCCGGCGACGAGTGGATCACCGCCCAGCGCGCCAAGAACCATCTGCTGCGCGAGGTCCTGGACGGCATCCTGGACGACTGCGATGTCGTCCTCCAGACGGATGTGGTCCCCTTCGACCTGCTCGGACTGCCCCTGATCGGCTTCCCCGCCGGGTTCGTCTCCGGCCTCCCCTCCGGGGTGCTGCTGGGCGGCCAGCCCTACGAGGAGGACCGGCTGCTGGAGGTCGTCGCCGCGTACCAGGCGGTCACCGACTGGCACACCCGGCGTCCCGCCGATCCGACGGCCACGCCCACCACGGCTCTGCGGTCGGCGGGTGCGGGAGACCCCGCGCCCCGGCTGACGGCGGAGGAGGCCGCGGAACTCTCCGCCTGACGGCCGCTCATTTCGCCGCCGGAGCCTCCGGAGTCCGTCGGTCCTTCGGAGTCCGTCGGTCCTCCGGAGTCCGTCGGTCCTCCGGAATCTGCGCTGCCGACACCTGCGCCCACTCCACCACCCCGTCGCACCACCGCTCCAGCAGGACGCGATCGTGCCCGACGGCGAGGAGCCCGGCGCCGGTGTCGGCCCGGTAGCGCTCCACCGCGCCGACCAGTGCCGCCGTGGTGGACGCGTCGAGCATCGCGGTCATCTCGTCGCAGATCAGCCAGCGCGGCCGGAGCACCAGCGCACGGGCCAGACAGGCGCGCTGGAGCTGGCCGTCGCTCACCTCGTGCGGGCGGCGGCCCAGCAGATCGGGCGTGAGGCCCACCGCCGGGGCGAGTTCGGCGAGCCGGTCGCCGATCTCCTCCCGGCGCCCGGTGGCCCGCAGTGGCTCGGCGATCAGATCGGTGAGCCGCAGCCGGGGGTCGGCGGAGAGCCGGGGCTGCTGGAAGACGACGCCGATGGCGGTGCGCTGGGCGCGGGGCGCCCGGTGCCGCCAGCCCCGTACCGGCTCGCCGTCCAGGACGACCGTCCCGGCGTCGGGCCGGTGCAGCAGGGCGGCGACCCGGGCCAGCGTGGACTTGCCGCAGCCGCTGGGCCCGAGCAGCCCGACCGCCCGCCCCGGCCCGACCGTCAGCGAGGCGTCCCGCACGACCGGCACCGCAGCCCGGCCACCGCCGAATCCACCCCCGTATCCACCCCCGCCCCCGCCCCCGTATCCGGCGGTGATGCCGATCAGCTCAAGCACGCGAACCCTCCTGGAGATCACGCGAACCCTCCCGGGTGTGCGGATGATGGCAGGCCGTGCCGTCGGTCACCGGGGGCGGCGCGGCGCAGGCGGTGTCGGCCCGGGGGCAGCGGGCGGCGAAGGCGCAGCCCGGCGGCAGATCGCTCAGCTCGGGCGGCAGCCCCGGGATCGGCGTGAACTCCCGGTCGGGCAGCGCCCGCAGCAGCCCCCTGCTGTAGGGGTGCCGGGGACCGGGACCGCCGAAGAAGTCCTTGGCGTCGGCGAGTTCCACGATCCGCCCCGCGTACATCACCGCCACCCGGTCCGCGATCCGCTCGGCGGCGGCCAGATCATGGGTGATGACGAGCAGCGCCCGGCCCTCCCCGCCGTCGACATGGGCGCGCAGTTCGTCGACGGTGTGGTCGACGAGGTCGCGGTCGAGGCCGGTGGTGGGTTCGTCGGCGAGCAGCAGGGGCGCGTCACCGACCAGCGCGAGCGCGGTGGCGGCCCGCTGGGCGAGTCCGCCGGACAGTTCGTGCGGATGCCGGTCCAGGTGCGTGGCCGGGAACGCGGCCCGCCCGGCGGCCCGTTCGGCCGCCTCCCGTACGGCGGCCCGCCCGCGCACCCCGGTGAGCGCGGCCACCGTCTCCTGCACCTGGGACCGCACCCGGCGCACCGGGGTGAGATGCGCGGCCGGGCTCTGCGGGATCAGCCCGACGAGCCGTCCCCGGACCGTCCGGGCGAGGGTGCGTTCGTCGGCGGTGAGGAGATCCAGTGCGCCGAGCCGGGCGGCACCCGCGCTCTGCGCGTTGCCGGGGAGCAGCCCGAGCAGCGCGGAGGCGAGCACGGACTTGCCGCACCCGCTCTCCCCGATCAGCGCGAGGCACTCCCCGGCGGCCACGTCGAAGGAGACGTCGGTGACGGCCGCGACCCGGACCCCGCCCGGCAGCAGGAACCGCACGGACAGCCCGCGCACCGCCAGCACAGACGCTCTTTCCTTCTCCGACTCCTTCACAGCATCAGCTCCGATCGGCGCCGGGGGTTGATCCGCTCCCGCCAGGCCCCGGCCAGTCCCGCGAGGGCGAGGGTCGGGACGATGAGGAACAGCCCGGGGAAGAGGGTGGGCCACCAGTCCCCGGCGAGCAGGGAGCTGCGGGCCCCCTGGATGAGGGTGCCGAGGCTGGCGGTGTGGGAGGGCAGGCCCAGACCGAGGAAGGACAGCGCCGACTCGTGCCACATGGCGTGCGGCACCATCAGTACGGCCGCCAGCCCGGCCTGCGGCAGCACGGCCGGCAGCAGATGCCGCACGGTCACCCGCCATCGCGACGCGCCCCCGGACACGGCCGCGTCGACATACGGCCGCGACCGCAACGACAGCACCTCGGCGCGCACGATCCGGGCGGTGGAGATCCAGTGGGTGAGCGCGACCGACACGACCACCGGCCACACCCCCGGCCGGAACATCGCCACGATGAACACCCCCATCAGCAGATGCGGTACGGAGGCCAGCGTGTCCACCGCCCGCATCACCAGCCGGTCCACCCAGCCGCCCAGCGCCCCGGCCAGCGCGCCGACGGCCGTCCCGACGACGGTGGCGGTGAGCGCGGCGGCGAGCCCGACCAGCAGCGACACCCGCAGCCCGTACACGCACCGCAGCAGTAGATCCCGCCCCACGTCATCGGTCCCGAACGGATGGGCCCAGCTCGGCGGCCGGAGCTTCAGCGCCAGATCGACGGCCTGCTGGTCGAGCCGGACCAGCGGCGGGACGAGTAGCACGGCGAGCACGGTCGCCCCGACCAGAACGGCCGACACCCGCACCCGGACGGCACGGGTGGAGCGCCGCGCGCCCCCGTACGACCGCCAGCCGCCACCCGGCCCCTGGACGACAGATGCCGCCGATGGTGTCTCACCTGTCGTCTCATCTGTCGTCTCACATGTCACGGAATCTCACCCTCGGGTCGAAGAGGCCGTACAGCAGATCCGCGAGCAGATTGCCGAGCAGTACGGCGGCGGTGGCCAGCGTGGTGAGCGCGGCGAGCAGCGGAAAGTCCACGGCGGTGGCCGCCTCGACGGTCGCCGCCGCGATCCCGGGCCAACTGAAAACCGTCTCCACCAGCAGGGCGCCGGTGATCAGCTCCGGCACCCGGGAGCCGATCAGGGTGAGCACCGGCAGCAGCCCGGAGCGCAGGGCGTGCCCGAGGAGTACGGTCCGTTCGCTGAGCCCGCGCGCCCGCGCGCCGCGTACCGGGTCCTCGGCGAGCGCGTCGCCGACGCCCTGACGGACGTACAGGGTGAACCAGGGGAGCTGGGACAGGGCGAGCACCCCGGCGGGCAGCACCACATGGCCGGCCACCTGCCCCGGGGTGACGACCTCGCTCGCGGTGTCGGTGAGGCCGCCCGCCGGGAACAGACCGAGCTGGAGCGCGAACAGCCACACCGCGAGCAGGGCGATCCAGAAGACGGGGGCCGCCTCCAGGATGTAGGCGAGGGAGGTGACGGCCCGGTCCAGCCACGACCCCGGGCGGCGGGCGGCCAGCACCCCGAGCACGGTCCCGGCGACCACGGCCACCAGAAACGCCAGGGTGCACAGCAGCGCCGACCACACCAGCCGCTCCCCGATGACCTGGGTGACGGGCTGGCGCAGGACGGTGGAGTAGCCGAGGTCGCCGCCGAGGGCGGAGGTCAGCCAGTTCCACCAGCGGGAGGTGAACGGCTGGTCCACGCCCAGGTTCTCGCGCAGCCGCGCCAGGGTCTCCGCGTCCGCGCCGAGCGCGGCGGTCCCGGCGTACGCCTTGACGGGGTCGAAGGGCGAGGCGGCGGCGACCGCGAACACCCCGAAGGTGACCACCATCAGCACGGGCCCGGCGAACACCAGCCGCCGCGCCGCGAGCCGCCCCATGTCCCCCCAGGGAAGCCGTCGCCCGCCCAGGACATGGAGGCTCACGCGGCGGGCTGCTTCCAGCTCTCCAGATTCCACCAGGGCCCACTGGCGAACCCGTGCTCGTGCGGCTCGATCTGGGTGCTGAGCGCGCCCCACCGGTCGGCGAGCACATACACATGGTTGACGTGCGTCAGGAAGGTGTACCCCGGATTCTCCACCAGCTCCCGCTGCACGGTGTCGTAGGCGCCCTCCCGAATCCCCTGCTCGGCGCTGCGCCGCCCGTCATCAAGAGCAGCATCCACCGCCGGGTTCTCGTACCGCGCCATGTTGTTGAACCCGTCCCCGGCGAGGGTGGAGTGGAGGAGGGTGTAGAGCCCGAAGTCGGGGTCGCCGACGCTGCCGAACCCGGCGAGCACGGCGTCGTCCTTCATCCGGGGTTCGATGACCTCCCAGGTGGCGCTCTCCACCTTCACCTCGATGCCGGCCTTCTTGGCGTCGGAGGCGTAGGCGAGGGCGTGGTCCTGGCGCACCTTGTCCCCGGAGGGGTACAGCAGCGTGAACGAGGCCCGCTGCCCACCCTTGGCCCGCACCCCTCCGTCCGCTCCGCTCCTCCACCCGGCCGCGTCGAGAATCCGCCCGGCCTCGGCGAGATCCTGCTCCCGCTCGATCCCGTCCGCGAACCAGGTGTCCCCGACCGGCAGCGGCCCGTACGCGGGCGTCCCGGCCCCGTCGAGGATGCTGTCGACCATCGCCTGCCGGTCCACGGCGAGATCGAGCGCCCGCCGCACGGCGGTGTCCCCGGTCACCGCCCCCGACTGCGGCAGCGTCACGGCCCGGAAGTCGTACGTCTTCGCCTCGTACGTCTTCTTCCCGTTCTCCCCCTCGAAGGTGGCGGCGAGATTGGGCGGCAGCACGGCCCCGTCGAGATCCCCCGACCGCAGCCGGGTGGCCCGCACATCATCGTCCTCAATGATCGCCATGGTGACGGTCTTGACCTCCGGCTCCCCGTTCCAGTAATTGGGGTTGGCCTTGAAGGTCAGCTTCTCGCCCTTGCTCCACGACGACAGCGTGTACGGCCCCGTCCCCACCGGCTCGGTGTTGAACTCCCCGGTGTTGGGATCCTGCCCGCCCGCGATGTGCTCGGGCACGATCGGCAGCACGGTACGCGCGGCGAACCCGGAGTAGGGGTACTTGAGCGTGAAGACAACCTCCCCGTCCCCCTCCGCTCGCACGGTCTCAATGGCATCCAGCTCACTCCGCGCCGTGTTGTTCGTCTCCTCATCAAGAACGGTCTCGTACGTGAACACCACATCGGCGGCGGTGAGCGGCTCCCCGTCACTGAACTGCACGCCCTCGCGCAGCGCGTAGGTGTAGGTCAGCCCGTCCCCGGACACCTCGGGGAGCTGCTTCGCCAGCGCCGGGCGCAGCGACAGATCGGCCTCGCGGGCGAGCAGCCCGTCGAAGATCTTGGAGTTCCCGTCCTTGCCGTACCCGAGGAGCGGGCTGAGCGTGTCGGGCTCGGAGGCGACACCGACAACGACGGAGTCGGCGTCGCCTCCGCCGCCCTCGCTCCCGCCCCCGGGCGCCGAACAGGCACCGACGCCCGTGAGTATCGCGCCCGCGAACGCGGCCGTCCGTATCCGTCGTCGCTTCGACATGGGTCTCCCACCCTTACTGCCTTACTGATGCTGTTGCATGCTAATTGCAGTAAAGAGAAGATCAAGTCCTTGTCCCGGCCCTTGGTCCTCCGGTGGGGAGATGTTCACCACGTGGCACCGCCGCGGGCGGCCCCGTACGATCCGCGTCCATGCGACGCGTCCTGTGGACCCTCGGTACGGCGGCAGCGCTGAGCGGCTGCACGGTGTTCGGCACCCGGAGCGCCCCCTGCACCCTGGCGACCGCGGACTCATCAGTGGCCGTGGCCTGGCGCCCGGCCGACTTCGGCGCCACCGACGCGGCGACGCTCCGACTGTGCGTGGCGGACAGATGCGCGGAGCAGCCGTCGGGGGAGGCGGACGCTCCGTACGCGAGGCTGGACGTACGGCTGCCCGACGACATCGGCGCGGTCACGGTGCCGGTACGGCTGAGGGTGACGGAGACGGCCGGGGGGCGGGTGGTGGTGACGGACGCGCGGGACACACGCCTGACGGAGGAGTGGCCGAACGGGGAGCCGTGCGGGCCCGTGGTGTGGACGGCGGTGTACCGGGCGGATCCGGTGGGGGGGTTGGGGGTGGTGGAGGGGTTGTCGTTGGGGGGTGATTGATCGGCTCGGCCCGTGAGGCGCCGACTGCGTGTGCTCGGTCGGGCGGGCGGCCCAGCATCAGCAGCCCGCCACTGATGACGTCGCGCCTGTCAGGGTCGGTGTTCCTCATCGGGTGTGAGGCGAAGGAGCAGCAGATCGAATTCGGGGCCGTCGGGTGAGTTCCGGTACGGCCCCGCGTACCGGTATCCGAGCCGGGTGTAGAGCGTGCGGCCCTGGTGGTTGGATGGCAGGGCGAGGAGCGAGGACCACTGCGGTGCGACGGCCCGGAGGAGTTCGGTGTGCAGCCGGGTGCCGATGCCCCGGGACTGCCAGGGCGGGCGGACGGCCAGCTCGCACAGCCCCATCAGCCGCTGAGTGCGTGCGCCTTCCGGTACTTGGTTCAGGAGACCGGGGCCGAACCAGTACGCGGCGGAACACGGGAACCCGTAGCCGAAGCCGACCGGGGTGCTGTCCGCGTGGGCCACGGCCAGGACGAAGCCGGGATGCCTGAGTTGTCCGGTGATCTGGCGTCGGAGTGCGGGTACGGACAGCCCGGCGGTATCGGCGTCCGGGTTGTCGATCAGCTCTGGGTGGGCGTCGGCCCAGACGTCGGCGAGCGGGTCGAGCAACGGCTCGACCTCGTCGGGGCCGTAGGTGCGGATCACGGCATCCGGGCCTGTGGCTTGAGACGCCGCAGCATCACCCCGAACACCGGGGAGTCGTCATAGGGCTTTGATTCGTCCACCTTCTCGTATCCCCAGGATTCGTAGAGTGCGACGACCTTGGGATGCGCGAGGTCGACAAACAGTGTCACCGCCTCTTCGCTCCTGCTGGCGACGAGAGCCTCATGGAGTCCCACCGAGGCACCTGTCTTTCGCCATCGCGGCAACACCATCAGCTCGGACAGGGCAAACGCCCGCTCGGTGACAGCCAATGACTCGGGCCGCTCCGATCCCCGCCACCAGCCGCCAGGGCTGAACGGGGCACCGTACACATAGCCCACCGGCTCGTCCCCGTCGAACCCGACCAGGCAGACCCAGCCGTCCCGGCTGCTCCAACCATCGACGAACTCCGCGAAACGCTCCCGGGAATCGAAGGAAGCCGTCGAACCCGCATAGGCGGCATCGTGAATGTCCAGGAGCATCGTGCGGATGGCTTTCGCGTCCTGTTGCCCATAGCGCTTCACGTCCATTGGCGCGACCTTTCGATCCAGGAAGTCACATCGGGTGCCGTCGATCCCGTGGCGGCAACCAGATGCCGTACCTTACCGAGGGTGTCGACGGTGCGTTTCGAACCCGATCCCGCCATGAGCAGATCGTGGGCCCGCTGACCTGTTGAGCAGGCCAACTCCACCTCTCCCTGGCTTGCTTGGGACAGAGCGAGATGCGCGGTGTACAGGGCCCGGTTCCGCACGAGTTCCGGGCGGATACCCGACAGGGTCCGATGGAAGAAGTACTCAGCCGTGCCGAAGTCGCCCAAGGCGAACCAGATGCTGGCCGAGAGTCCATCGACCTCACTCTGATCGTAGAACCCGATCCACGCCGGCCGTTCCTCGTCCCTGGCCCTGTCGAATGACTTGTCCGCTGCGGCGAGTGCTCGCAGAGCCTCCCCTCGTTGGTGACAGCGGGCCATCGCCCTCGCGGTGCGCATATGAGCCAGAGAGGCGTACAGGGAATCACGGCGGGCGATCCACAGCCCTTTCATGGCATCGGCGGCGGCAAGTCCTTCGGTGTGGTCTCCCCGCTGTCCGGCGGCCATCGCCAGGTGATTCCAGACGTGGTACTGCGTCTCGCTGTCTCCGGACAGCCCGGCCAGTGTGACCGCTCTGTCCAGATGGCTACGGGCACGACTACGGATCTTGGCGTCGATCGCGGCGAAAGCGGCAGTGCTGATCACGTCGGAGGCGAGTGAGTAAAGCCTCTGACGTACTCGATGTGAGGCCGAACCCGAGGAAAGGGTCGACTGAATGCGTGTGGAGAGTTCAACGGCATCGCTCTCCACCTGGCTGCTGCCTCCGACTCTCCAGTCGTCCCGCAGAATCCTGACGTAGTCGCGGTGGAAACGGTGTACGTCGCTCATGCCGACCCGCGCGGGCCGGGCGGTGTCACTGGACGACCCTTCCGCGACGGACGTGGTGGCCCGAGAACGCGGAATGGGCCCTGGGCCGAAACCCAGCTCGACGGCCGGGCGCCCCAATACCCGCTCCAGGCAGATTCGCTGCCTCGCATGAGGCCACCTGGTGGCGCCAGTGAGGTAACGCCTCACATCTCGATCCGTCAGATGCCCTTCGCGTCCTGTCAGTACTTCGTTCTCGGCGTTCAGTCTGCGGGCCAATTCCGCCTGGGACAGACCCAGATCGCCCATTGCTCTGGCTAACGCTTGGTTCCCGGCCACCTCCGAAAGGTACCGCCAGGGTTCTCGCGGCGGCAGCCCGAAGGTAAAAATCACCGGGACCACGATCCCGCGCCCTGAGCCCGATGACCTGTCTCATCAGCCGTTTCAGGGGTGAACTTGCCTGACCTGGATGGCAGTGCCAAAGCGACGCCGCCGGAGAACGTGCCGAGCAAGCGTCTGCCGGGCCGGGGCGCTCACATGTCAACGACCCCTGGAGAACGTCACTTGAGCAATCGACGTCAGTCACAGCGAACGATCGGGCCTTCGGCGCTGGAGGCCGTACCGGAGGAACCCCCGCTCTCCCACACCCCACGCGACCCAGTCGAACTGCTCCCCCTCCCACCCACCAACACCCTCACCGCCGACCAGATCCGCGGCGCGGTCTGCCTCTGGGACCCCACCGAAGCCCCCCTCACGCCGGAAACGGCCGTTGACCTCCACCCACGCCGGGACCAGGTGTGCTGGTTCCCGCGCGCCTGCACCCACCACACCGCTCGGCAGGCGTACCGCACACTCCTCGATCACGCACCCGGGTGCGCCCCCTGCACCCGCGACGCCGGGACCTGCGACACCGGCAGAGCCCTGCGCCGGCTCATGCGCGAGGGCCGCCACCCCGCCGACGGCTCGGAGCCCCCGGCATGAGTACCCCTGACCACCCCCTCGACCTCACCACCATGCGCGAAGCCGTCCGGCGCCTCCTCGGCGAACATGACGAACCCCCCGACGAGCCCGAACCGGAGACCCTCCTGCTCCAACTGCGCGGACACCTCATGCTCGCGATCCCCGAAGTCCAGCGGGCGGCAGCCCGCTTTCCCGAGGACGACATCCCCCGGGCCTGTGCCCTCGCCGCCGTGGCCGAGGCCAGAGCGCGGCTCGCCGTGAGGCCGCGCGCCTCACCCGCGGCCCGCCTCGCCCACGCCCGCCTTCTCGCCCGGTCCGTCGGCGCCCTCTGCGACCACTACGAGAACCTCAGCACCCCGCACCCGAGCCGCCCCGCCCCTCGCTGGGAAGCCCCTCTCCTCCGAACACCCCCAAAATCCGCTCCGCCGCCACCGTAGCCGTCACCTCCCCCTCCCGCACCGCCCGCTCCAGCCCCGGCGCCACCTCCCGCACCCCCGCGTCCGCGTACAACCTCCCCAGCACCTCGTCCCGCACCATGCTCCACACCCAGTCCACCTGCTGCTCCCGCCGCTTCGCGGCCAGCCGCCCCGTGCCGTCCAGCAGTGCCCGGTGCTGCTCCAGCCGCTCCCACACCACATCCAGCCCCAGTGACTCCCGCGCACTACAGCTCAGCACCGGCGGTGTCCACGCCGCGTCCCTCCCGTGCATCAACCGCAGCGCCCCCGCCAACTCCCGCGCCGCCGCCCTCGCGTCCCGTTCGTGCGGCCCGTCCGCCTTGTTCACGGCGATGACATCGGCCAGCTCCAGCACCCCCTTCTTGATGCCCTGGAGCTGATCACCGGTCCGGGCCAGCGTCAGCAGCAGAAAGGAGTCCACCATGTTGGCGACCGCCGTCTCCGACTGCCCCACCCCCACCGTCTCCACCAGCACCACGTCGTACCCCGCCGCCTCCATCACCACCATCGACTCCCGCGTCGCCTTCGCGACCCCGCCCAGCGTCCCGGCCGTGGGGGAGGGGCGCACGAACGCCGCCGGATCCACCGCCAGCCGCTCCATCCGGGTCTTGTCCCCGAGGATCGAACCCCCCGTACGGCTGGAGGACGGGTCCACGGCCAGTACCGCCACCCGATGACCCAACCCCGTCAGCATCGTGCCGAAGGCGTCGATGAAGGTGGACTTCCCCACCCCCGGCACCCCGCTCACCCCGATCCGCCGCGCCCGCCCGCTGTGCGGCAGCAGCTCGGTGAGCAATCGCTGCGCCAGCGCCCGGTGCTGCGGGCGGGTGGACTCGACCAGGGTGATCGCACGGGCCACCACCGCGCGCTTCCCGTCCAGCACACCCTTCACATACGCGTCGACATCGATCACCCGGGCCATGGCCGCCTCAGTCGTCGTGGCCGAGGCCGTGGCCGAGGTCGGACGCCAGCCGCCGCACCAGGTCATGGGCCGCGTCCGGGATCACCGTCCCCGGCGGGAACACCGCCGCCGCCCCCATCTCCAGCAGCGTCGGCACATCCTGCGGCGGGATCACCCCGCCCACCACGATCATGATGTCCTCCCGGCCCTCCGCCGCCAGCTCCTCCCGCAGCGCCGGTACGAGGGTGAGATGACCGGCGGCCAGGGACGAGATCCCGACGATATGAACGTCCGCCTCCACCGCCTGCCGCGCCACCTCGCCCGGCGTCTGGAACAGCGGGCCGACATCCACATCGAAGCCCAGGTCGGCGAAGGCCGTCGCGATCACCTTCTGGCCCCGGTCATGCCCGTCCTGCCCCATCTTGGCGACCAGGATGCGCGGCCGACGCCCCTCGGCCTCCTCGAACGCGTCCACCAGCGCCCGCGTCCGGTCCACGGACGGGGACTCACCTGCCTCGTTGCGGTACACACCGGAAATCGTACGGATCTGGCTCGCGTGCCGCCCGTACACCTTCTCCAGCGCGTCCGAGATCTCCCCGACCGTCGCCTTCGCGCGGGCCGCGTTCACCGCCAGCTCCAGGAGGTTGCCCTCGCCCCCGGCCGCCCGCGTCAGCGCGTCGAGCGCGTCCCGGCACACCGCCTCGTCCCGCTCCTCCCGCAGCCGCCGCAACTTGTCGATCTGCTGGGCGCGCACGGACGAGTTGTCGACCTTCAGGACCTCGATCTGCTCATCGCTGTCCACCCGGTACTTGTTCACCCCGATCACCGGCTGACGCCCCGAGTCGATCCGCGCCTGCGTCCGCGCCGCCGCCTCCTCCACCCGCAGCTTGGGGATCCCGGCGTCGATGGCCTGCGCCATGCCGCCCGCCTGCTCCACCTCCTGGATGTGCTGCCAGGCCCGCCGGGCGAGGTCGTACGTCAGCCGCTCCACATACGCGCTGCCGCCCCACGGGTCGATGACCCGGGTCGTCCCCGACTCCTGCTGGATGAGCAATTGAGTGTTACGGGCGATGCGGGCGCTGAAGTCCGTCGGGAGGGCGAGTGCCTCGTCCAGGGCGTTGGTGTGCAGGGACTGGGTGTGGCCCTGCGTCGCCGCCATCGCCTCCACACACGTCCGCGTGACGTTGTTGAAGACGTCCTGTGCGGTCAGCGACCAGCCCGAGGTCTGCGAATGGGTGCGCAGGGACAGGGACTTGGCGTTCTGCGGGTCGAACTGCTTCACCAGCTTCGCCCACAGCAGCCGCGCCGCCCGCAGCTTGGCGACCTCCATGAAGAAGTTCATGCCGATGGCCCAGAAGAAGGAGAGCCGGGGCGCGAAGGCGTCCACGTCCAGCCCCGCCTCCCGCCCCGCCCGGATGTACTCGACCCCGTCCGCGAGGGTGTACGCCAGCTCCAGATCTGCCGTCGCCCCGGCCTCCTGGATGTGGTAGCCGGAGATGGAGATGGAGTTGTAGCGGGGCATCCGCTGCGAGGTGAACGCGAAGATGTCGGAGATGATCCGCATCGAGGGCTTGGGAGGGTAGATGTAGGTGTTCCGGACCATGAACTCCTTGAGGATGTCGTTCTGGATGGTCCCGGCCAGCTTCTCCGCCGGTACCCCCTGCTCCTCCGCCGCCACGATGTAGAGGGCCAGGACCGGCAGCACCGCCCCGTTCATCGTCATCGAGACGGTCATCCGGTCCAGCGGGATGCCGTCGAAGAGCTGGCGCATGTCGTAGATCGAGTCGATCGCCACGCCCGCCATGCCGACATCGCCGGTCACCCGCGGATGGTCGCTGTCGTAGCCCCGGTGCGTCGGCAGGTCGAAGGCGACGGACAGGCCCTTCTGACCGGCCGCGAGGTTGCGCCGGTAGAAGGCGTTCGACTCCTCCGCCGTGGAGAAGCCCGCGTACTGGCGGATCGTCCAGGGCTGGTTGACGTACATCGTGGGGTACGGGCCGCGCAGGTAGGGGGCGACGCCCGGATAGGTGCCCAGGAAGTCCAGGCCCTCCAGGTCCTGCCCGGTGTACAGCGGCGCGACGGTGATGCCCTCCGGGGTCTCCCAGAGCAGATCGTCGCCGTCACCGGCCTTCTTCACCGCCGCCCGCCACTCGTCGGGGCCGCCCGCCACGGTGGGCGTGCCCAGCTCGATCCCGGTGAAGTCAGGTACGGACGAACCCGGCGACGGGGACGGCATCAGGACACTCCCATGCGGTCGAGGGTGGCGGTGAGAACGGCTACGGCGTCGCAGCCGGCGAAGACGTACGAGTCCACCTCCGGGTACTGCCCCGGGCGACCGGCGAGGAAGATGTGCGTGGCGCCCGCCGCCCGCATCTCGGCGGCCTCCGCCCCGGCCCGCTCCTCGTACAGCGCGTCGCTGGAGCACAGGCACGCCTCGCGCGCCCCGCTCCGCGCGAAGGTGCCCTCGGTGACCGGCTCAATGCCCCCGGCCTGGAAGAGGTTGGCGGCGAAGGTGAGCCGCGCCGTGTGCGCGGCGGCCGGGCCCAGCGCGGCCAGGAACACCCGGGGGCGGGCCCCGGTCGCGGCGAGATGGGCGTCGGAGCGGGCGCGCAGCGCCTCGTAGTCCTCGTCACGCCGCACCCGAGGCAGCCCCCCGGACGACGGCCCTCCGGACGACAGTCCCCCGGACGACGGTCCCCCGGACGACGGCCCGCCGGATGTCGACTCGGCGGACGCCGTCCCGTCGGACGCCGGCTCGGACGCCGGTTCGCGCACCACCGGCTTCTCCGCCAGGAACGGGAACTCGCTCACCCCGGTGATCGGCTCCCGCCGCTTCGCCAGCTTCGCCTTGCGCGCCGACCAGGTCGCCGCCAGCCGGTCCCGTACCAGCCCCGACCGCAGGGCCGTGGCCTGACCGCCCGCCCGCTCGATCTCCTGGAAGAACTCCCAGCCCGCACGGGCGAGTTCGTCCGTCAGCCGCTCCACGTACCAGGAGCCGCCCGCCGGGTCGATCACCCGGGCGAGATGGGACTCCTCGATGAGGATGGTGGAGGTGTTGCGGGCGATCCGCCGCGCGAACGCGTCGGGGCGGCCCAGCGCGTGGTCGAACGGCAGGACACTCACCGCGTCCGCGCCACCCACTCCGGCCGCCAGCGTGGCGACCGTCGCGCGCAGCATGTTCACCCAGGGGTCGCGGGACGTGCTCATCACCGAGGACGTCACCACGTGCTGCCGCTGCGGGCTCGGTGCCCCGCACACCTCGGTGACCCGCGCCCACAGCCGCCGCGCGGCGCGCAGCTTGGCGATGGTCAGGAACTGGTCGGCGGTCGCCGCGTACCGGAAGTCCAGCCGGGCCGCTGCCTCCGCCGCGCCCAGCCCGGCCCCGGTCAGCTCGCGCAGATACGCCACCCCGGTCGCCAGCGAGGCGCCCAGCTCCTGCGCCGCCGACCCCCCGGCCTCGTGGTACGGCAGGGCGTCGACGGTCACCGGGCGCAGCCCGCTGCCCTCCGTCAGCCGCAGCAGACCGGCGATCTCCGTGAGGTCACCCGGCTCACCGGTCCGTGCCTCCCGCCCGAGCGGGTCGGCGCCGAGGGTGCCGCGCAGCGCCGCCGGGAGGACCCGCCCCTCGGCCGAGATTCGCAGCAACTCCCGCGCGGCGGCGGCCACTTCGGGCCCGGCATCGAGGGCGACCGGCGCCAGATCCAGATACACGCCCTCCAGCACACCGGCCAGCCCGGAGACCGGGATCCCGGACTCCGCCCCGACCACCAGCCACAGCGAGGTGACCCCGTTCTCCAGATCGGCGAGCACGGCCGCGTTGTCCGCCGTCGCGTGCCGCTGCCGTACGTCCCAGCCGCCGGAGGTGCCGCCGGCGGCCGTGCCGCCCCGCACGAACGGGGCGAAGCCGGGCAGCCCGGGGTCGGGCGCGCCGTCGCGCGCGGTGTAGAGGGGACGAGTGCTGAGCCCGTCCTCCAGCAGCGTGGACAGGGCGTCCTCCGCCGCGGCTCCCGAGACTTCCTTGCCCGACTTGCGCAGGACACCCGCCACCAGGCGCTGCCACTGCTCATGCGTCGCTTCGGGGAACTCGGCGGCCAGGGAGAGCCCGTCGTCAGGCAGGACCGTCATGGCTCGGATGCTAGGCCAGAACGCCGAACGAGCAGCAGTGGACGCGGCTGTGACCTTCTTCTCCTAGGGGGTGTGACGAGGCACTCTAGGGGGTGCGACGAGGTGTTCTAGGGGGTGTGACCAGGCGTTCTAGGGGGTACGACCAGGTGTTCTAGAGGGCGCGACCGGGCACTCCAGGGGGTGTCCCCGCCCTTCCGGCCGCCGCCCGGCCCCACCCCGGGTTCCACCCCCGGCCCCACCCCGGGCCTACCCCGGGTTCCCCCCCGACCCCACTCCCGCCCCGCCCCCCACCGCCGCCAGTTCCTCCGCCGTCAGCGGGCCCCGTTCGTCCGCGCCCAGCAGCCCCCGTGCCCGCAGCAGCCGTGCCGCCGCCACGCCCCACGGCAGCCGCAGCCCGGCCGCCGCCAGCAGGTCCGTCCGGGCGAGGGCGGTCGCCGCCGGGCCGCTGTGGACCCCGGCCGGGGTGAGGAGGGCCGCGTCGTCCGCCCAGCGCAGGGCGAGATCGACGTCATGGGTCGCCATGACCACCGTCGTGCCCCCGGCCCGCAGCCCGGCCAGGGTCTCCAGCAGGCGTTCCTGTCCGTCCGGATCGAGTCCGGCGGTCGGCTCGTCCAGGATCAGCACCCGGGGCCGCATCGCGACCGCGCCCGCGATGGCGGTCCGTTTGCGCTGGCCGTAGGAGAGCAGATGGGTCGGCCGGTCGGCCAGCGCGGCGATGTCCAGCGCCGCCAGCGCCTCGGCGACCCGGGCCCGCACCTCCGCGTCCGGCAGCCCCAGGTTCAGCGGCCCGAACGACACATCCTGTCCGACCGACGCCGCGAAGAGCTGATCGTCCGGATCCTGCACCACCAACTGCACGGTGGTCCGCAGCCGGGTCAGCCCCGCCCGGTCGTACGAGACCACCCGCCCCTCCACCCTCAGCTCCCCGGACGCCGGGCGCAGTCCGCCGCTGAGCATCCGCATCAGCGTGGTCTTGCCGCTGCCGTTGCGCCCGAGCAACGCCAGCGCCCGCCCCTCGGCGACGGCGAAGTCCAGCCCGCCGAACACCGGGGGCCCCTCCTCGTAGGCGAAACCGGCACCGCGCAGGGCGACGAGGGGGAGGGAGGGGGCGGCGGGGGCGTTCATCTCAGGGGCCTTTCCAGGACGAGGGTCAGCGCGGCCAGCGCCAGCAGCAGCGCCGCGCTCACCGCGGTGAAACGGACGGACACCCGGGTCTCGGGGACCAGGACCCTGAGCGTGCCGTCGTAGCCGCGCCCGGCCAGCCCGGACTGGAGCCGGGCCGCCCGGTCGAAGGCCCGGACGAACGCGGTCGCCCCCAGCCCGGCCAGCGACCGCCACCGCGCCGCCCGGGTGGTGTGCCCGAGCCGCGCGCCCTGCGCGTCCCGGATCCGCCGCACCGAGTCCAGCAGCAGAAAACTCATCCGGTACGTCACCAGCGCCACATCCACCACCGGCGCCGGCACCCCGGCCCGCACCAGCCGGGGCAGCAGATCCGACATCGGTGTGGTGAACGCGAACAGCAGCACCCCCAGCGAGGCCGCCGAGGTCCGCAGCAGCAGTTCGGCGGCGCGCACCGGCCCGCCCTCGGCGAGCCCCACGAAGCCGCCGGTTCCGCCGGTTCCGCCCACCCGCACCAGCAGCGGCAGCGCGCCCGTGACGCAGAACCCCAGCGGCACCCGGTAGGCCCGCCACAGCCGCCGCCCCGGCACCCCGGCCGGGCCCAGCAGCAGCACCAGCGCGGTGAGCAGCACCAGCACGGCACCGGGCCAGGGCGGCAGCGAGATCGCCAGCGCGGTCAGCCCGAAACCGAGCACGGCCTTGTCGACGGGATGACGGCGGCGCCAGCGGCTGCCGTGCGCCGCCGCGTCGATCGGCAGCACCCGGCCTCAGCCCCGCGCGGCGGGGTCACCCGAGGACTCCACCGGCGGTGCCACCGCCCGCTCCTCGCCCTGCCGCCGCCCGCGCCGCAGCCCGAAGTAGTACGCGAGCACCCCCGCGCCGATCGCGGCCTGCACCGCGAACAGCGCCGACTCGATCTCCCCGGACGGCGGTTCGTACAGCGGCGAGAACCAGGGCTCGTAGTCCGGCTCGATCTCGGTGATCGCCGTCTCGGCCTCGGCGTCCGCCCCGGCGAACGGCTCCTCCTTGTGGTCCCCGAGCCCGAGCGCCAGCGGCAGCACGGCGAGCGCGGCCACCGCGAGCAGCAACAGCAGATTGATCCTCGTACTCTTCTTGATCCGCTTGATCCGCTTGATCCTCGTGTTCCGCTTCACCGCGCCACCGCCTGTTCCGGTCCCTCTGCCTGCCGCTTGCCGGTACCGGTGACCAGCACGCCCAGCCGGGTCAGCTCGCCCTTGCTGGACTGCACCAGCAGCCGCATCACCAGCACCGTCAGCAGCCCCTCGCTCACCGCGAGCGGAAGCTGGGTGACGGCGAAGATGGACCCGAACGTGGCGAGCGCGCCCAGGAATCCGCTGCCCGGGTCGGGGAAGGCCAGCGCGAGCTGCACGCTGGTCACGCAGTAGGTGGACAGATCGGCGGCGAACGCGCCGCAGAACACCGCCGCCATCAGCGGCGCGCCGGACCGCCGCAGCAGCCGGTAGACGGCATACCCGGCCCAGGGCCCGACGATCGCCATGGAGAAGACATTGGCGCCCAGCGTGGTGAGCCCGCCATGGGCCAGCAGCAGCGCCTGGAACAGCAGGGTGATGGTGCCCAGCACCGCCATGATCGGCGGCCGGAACAGGATGGCGCCGAGACCGGTGCCGGTCGGATGGGAGCAACTCCCGGTGACCGACGGCAGTTTCAGCGCGGACAGGACGAAGGTGAAGGCCCCGGACGCCCCGAGCAGCAGGGTGCTCTCGGGATGCTCCTTGACCTCACGGGTGAGTGTTCTCACTCCGTGGACGACGAACGGCGCCGACGCGACACTCCAGGCGATCGCGTGCGCCGGGGGCAGAAAACCCTCGGCTATGTGCATGGCTCAGCAGACCCTCTCCAGCACCTCGTGGATGGACGACGCGCCTTGGCCGGTCTCCTGGCTGACGGGTACCACCGCCCGTGCTCCGCCTTCCCGGGTCCCGAGGGACCCAGTGGCTGCCCGTGAGGGCCGGAGCAGGACTTCCCGATCACAGTGGCGAGGGCCGCACCGGTTCCGCACCGGATTTCCCGTTCACCAAGGCGAGGTGACAGTAGTGCGCGGACCGGACGGTGACAAGCGGGCCCGGACCGCGGGGTCAGCCGGTCTGCCCCGCCGCCGCCCCTGCCTCCGCCCCCGTCGCCGCCGACGGACTCGGCGCCGGATTCGCGGTGTTGATCCCCAGATCGGGGCGCGGGGTGAGCACCACCACGGGCACCCCGGGCTGCGGGGGCGGCGGGGTGAGCTGGTCCTTGGGCAGCTTGGGCGAGGTCGTCTGCTGGAAGTTGACCTGGTCGTGGTTGACCAGCCCGGTCTTCTCCAGGACGGTGATGTGGTCCAGGACGGTGTCGTTGGCGAGGTCGGCGAGCTGGCGGACCAGGGTGTTGCGGGTGTTGGCCCGGGTCTTGGCGACCACCGGGAAGATCTGGCCGTGGGTGACCCGCATGATCTGCACGGCCGTGGAGTCGAAGGACTTCCCCTGCTCGGCGGCGACCGTCGCCACGAACTGCTGCTGCTGCGGGCTCGCCTGGTTGGGCAGGGTGATGTTCAGATCGGGGGCGATCCTGCGGCACAGCTCGTCCAGCCCCGCGTGCCCCACGATCAGATGCTTGCCCGCCTCCTTCATCTCCGCCGTCGTCCCCCGCTCCATGGCCAGTTCGCCCAGCGGGTACTCCCACAGCCCCGCCGCCCGGACCTTCACCACGAAGTCCCGGTCCGCCTCGGTGAGCGGCCCCCACGGGGTGTTGGCGATGATCCGGTTCTGGTCCTCGGTGGTGGTCTCCACCCCCAGCATGGCCGGGTAGGCGAGCGCGGTGAGGGTCAGACCCATGGCACCGAAGACGAAGATGCTTCCCACCTTGGTGCGGGAGAAGGGCATGCGGCCTCCTGACACGAACGGACTCGTACGACGGCGTACGACGCGGTACGACAGGAGATACGGACGCGTGCCCGAAAATCGTCACCGCACCCGCGGATTTCCCGGCCGGACCCTATGCAGTACGTCACACCTTTGTACGAGTCGGTCGCACACCGTGTCGTTGGTGGGCCGAACGGGTGACTTGGCGTAAGAATGGCTGGTGCAGGCCGTGCCGAGGCACGACACGGCGCATGGCACGACACGACGAGACGGATCGGGGGAGCCGGTGAACCGACGCGATGTCACCGATGAACAGTGGGAGGGGCTCGCCCAGGTCGTTCCGCTGCGCGGCCGGGACGCCTGGCCGTCGGCCGTCGGGCACCGGGCGCTGCCGGACGCGGAGACCGAGGCCCGCCGCCGCTTCGTGGTGCTGCGGGTCAATATCTTCGCCGACGCCCGCGAGGTCGCCGAGACCCTGATGTCCGGCATCCCGGTCCTGCTCGACCTCACCGGCGCCGAACCCGATGTCGCCAAACGCGTCCTGGACTTCAGTACCGGCGTGGTCTTCGGCCTGAACAGCGGGATGCACCGGGTGGACCGCAATGTGTTCCTGCTCACCCCGCCCGGCACGGAAGTGCAGGGCCTGATGGCGGGCATGGGCGCGCCCGGCCACTGACCACACCCGACACCGACATCCTTGATCCGTGAGTCCCATGAGCGACAGCGACAGTGACACCCCCGACGACCGGAACGGAAACCCCGCCCGGCCCGACCTCGCCGCCCTTCAGCGCCGCCTCGCCGAGTTCGCGGCGGCCCGCGCCTGGCAGCGCTACCACACACCCAAGAACCTGGTCTCCGCGCTCAGCGTGGAGGCGTCCGAACTGGTCGAGATCTTCCAGTGGCTGACGCCGGAGGAGTCGGCGCGGGTGATGGACGACCCGGACACCGCGCACCGGGTGCGGGACGAGGTCGCCGATGTGCTGGCGTATCTCCTCCAGTTGTGCGAGGTGCTCGGGGTGGATCCGCTCGCCGCGCTGGACGCGAAGATCGACCGCAACGAACATCGCTTCCCCGCGCCGTGAGCACCGCCCCGGCGCCCCGCGCCGTGAGCACCCCGCTCCGCACGGGCCGCTGTGCCGTGAGTGACGGGGGCGGCGGTCGGCGAAAAGCCAGACGAGTCCGGACAACTCGGGGACTCGATCACTCCGTTACTACCCTCCGTAATCAATTCGTGGGGCGAATCTGAATTAGTGTCCGCAGATTTCCGTCTTCCTCTGGCTTTTCGTCTCACTCACCCTCACTCTGGGTAGTGGACAGCGGAGTTCGGGCGGACAGACGGGGCAGCCCATGGACGCGGTGCGGCTCATCGTGACGAGCAGGCGGGCGCTGGCGGTGGACGGCGGCATATCGGAGACCTTGGCAGAGGTGTGGCAGGCGCAGTGTCTGGCACAGGCGATCGGCAGCAGACTCGCGGTCTTCGGACCGCCGGAGCTGCGGGGTGAGGCCCTCGGTCTCACCGAACTGGCGGGCCGCGGCTGCGGAGTGCTGGACGAGCCGAAGCTCGCCCCGGGCGAACTGCGCGCGGCCCAGCTCACGGAGCTGGGCGACGCCCGGCAGGCCCTGATGTACCTCGGCGGACTCCTCGGCGAGGTGGGGATAGCCCTGGTTGGCGTGGCCAGCTCGGCGGCCGACGAGGGGACGTACTGGCAGTGCATGGAGGCGATCGACGCGGCGGACGAGTCCCGCGACCGGATCCGGGACATGCTCCGCAAACTCGCGGACCGCGAGGCGGCGGCCCTCGCCCAGCGCGAGGCGGGCTAGACCAGGGGGCCGGGGTGGCCCGGGGGTGGTTTGGGAAGGCCCGGGGTGAGGTCGGCCGACCGGGGAGGCCCCGGGGCCGGGTCGGGAGGCCCGGGAGGCCCAGGGGCGAGGCCGCCCGGACCGGGAGGCCCGGGGCCCCTGGCGGCGGTCGGCCCAGGCCCGCCGGTCGGACGGTGGGCATCCGGTCGGATGCTCGGTCGGGACGGTGGGCATCCGGTCCGACGCTCGGTCGGGACGGTGGGCCGGTCGCCCGGTTGCGCTACGCGTCCGGTGCCGACCGGGCACGCTCACCCTCCCGACGCGCCGAGCCCCCGCCCGTCCTGCCCGCTCTGCCCGCTCGTCCCGCTCCGCCGGTCATATCCGCTCGCTCCGCCGGGTGCGCCCTCCGTCGCAGCCGCCGCCTGGAGGTCCGCGTCCAGGGCGCTGAGATCCGCGCTCAGCGCCGCCATCAGTTCCTCCATCTGCTGCAACAGGCCCTTCGGCTCGGCCGGTCCGCCCTGGTGCGGCACGGTTTCCCCGGATTCCTCGGACATGACGGCCTCCTCGGCCCATGGCCCCCGACAGGGCCGCTCAGAAAC
Organism: Streptomyces sp. NPDC093252; assembly: GCF_040683675.1. Taxonomy (NCBI): domain Bacteria; kingdom Bacillati; phylum Actinomycetota; class Actinomycetes; order Kitasatosporales; family Streptomycetaceae; genus Streptomyces; species Streptomyces sp. NPDC093252. The sequence continues at coordinate 24,239 of NZ_JBFBEM010000007.1, forward strand.
GTCGCCCCGGCGTCCGGCGGCCGGGTGCGGGCGCCGGTCGCTCCGGCTCCGCCCGAGCCAACGATCACCGCGGAAGCGGGTCACTGGACCCGGCACCCCGCCCCGGGGGCCCGGACGAAGTTCACCCGACCGAGGAGCGGCGCCCCGGGGTGGGCCCGCGCGGTCCGGCGGGGGGCCAGGAGGCAGGATGGGCGCCATGGACTTGCGCATCTTCACCGAGCCCCAGCAGGGGGCCACGTACGACACGCTGCTCACGGTCGCCAGGGCCACCGAGGATCTCGGCTTCGACGCCTTCTTCCGCTCGGACCACTACGTCAAGATGGGCTCGGTCGACGGGCTGCCCGGCCCCACCGACGCCTGGATCACCCTGGCCGGCCTCGCCCGCGAGACCCGGCGGATCCGGCTCGGCACCCTGATGACCGCCGGGACGTTCCGGCTGCCCGGCGTCCTCGCCATCCAGGTGGCCCAGGTGGACCAGATGTCCGGCGGCCGGATCGAACTCGGCCTGGGCGCGGGCTGGTTCGCCGAGGAGCACGCGGCGTACGGGATCCCCTTCCCGAAGGAGAAGTTCGGCCGGCTGGAGGAGCAGCTCGCCATCGTCACCGGGCTGTGGGAGACCCCCGTCGGCGACACCTTCGACTTCGACGGCACCTACTACCAGCTCAAGGACTCGCCCGCGCTGCCCAAGCCCGCCCAGTCCCGGGTCCCGGTGCTCATCGGCGGCCACGGCGCCACCCGCACCCCGCGGCTGGCCGCCCGCTACGCCGACGAGTTCAACATGCCGTTCGCCTCCATCGAGGACAGCGAGCGCCAGTTCGCCCGGGTGCGGGCCGCCGCCGAGGAGGCCGGGCGCAAGGGCGACGACCTCGTCTACTCCAACGCCCTCGTGGTCTGCGTCGGCAAGGACGACCAGGAGGTCGCCCGCCGCGCCGCCGTCATCGGCCGTGAGGTGGACGAGCTGAAGACCAACGGCCTGGCCGGATCCCCGGCCGAGGTGGTCGAGAAGATCGGCCGCTATGCCGAGACCGGTGCGAGCCGGATCTACCTCCAGATCCTCGACCTGGACGACCTGGACCACCTGGAGCTGATCTCGGCACAGGTGCAGTCGCAGCTCCCCTCGTCGTAGCGGCCCCCGCGCCGCCCGGCGCCCCCACCCCCGCGATATCCGCAGGCGGACGCCCGTACCCGCGTGCGAAGGTAGGACCGTCGTCCTGCCCAGCCCCCAGGATCACAGTCCTGGGGGCTTTCGCGCGCACGGCGTCACCCCGACCACCCACCTGTCCACCTATCCGCCCACCTATCCGCCCACCTGTCCACCCATCCCCGGCCGGAGAGGCCCTCCGCATGTTCCTGACCATCACCACCACCGGCGCACCCGGACGTCCCGCCACCGACCTCGGTTTCCTGCTGCACAAGCATCCCGACCGGGCGCAGACGTTCTCCACCTCCCACGGCACCGCGCACGTCCTCTACCCCGAGGCCGACCCCGCGCGCTGCACGGCGGCGCTGCTGCTGGAGGTCGACGCCCTGGCGCTGGTGCGGCGGAACAAGGCCGACAAGGGCAAGGGTCGCGGCGGCACCCCGGACGCGGCTCTCGCCCAGTACGTCAACGACCGCCCCTACGCCGCCTCCTCGCTGCTCGCGGTGGCGCTCAGCGCCGTGTTCTCCAGCGCCCTGCGCGGGGTGTGCCAGGCGCGGCCCGAGCGCGCCGCCGAGCCGCTGCCGCTGCGCATCGAGGTACCCGCGCTGCCCGCCCGCGGCGGCCCCGGCCTGGTCCGGGCCCTGTTCGAGCCGCTCAACTGGACGGTCACCGCCGACCCGGTGGCGCTGGACGAGGAGTTCCCGGAGTGGGGCGACTCGCGCTATGTCCGGCTGGTCCTGGAGTCGGAGACCCTGACCCTCTCCGCCGCGCTGCGCCATCTCTACGTCCTGCTGCCGGTGCTGGACGACGCCAAGCACTACTGGGTCTCCGCCGACGAGGTCGACAAGCTGCTGCGGGCCGGTGAGGGCTGGCTGCACCAGCACCCGGAACAGCGGTTGATCACCAGCCGCTACCTCTCCCGCCGCTGGTCCCTGACCCGCGAGGCCCAGGAGCGCCTGGAACTGGTCCGGCTGGCCGAGACCGACGACAGCGAGGTCGAGGAGATCGACAACGCGGTCCCGGAGGAGACCGAGGAGACCGGGGGGACCGAGGGGACTGACGGGACCGGGGAGACGCAGGCGTCGGAAGAACAGGTCCCGCTGGCCGTGCGGCGCCGCGAGGCCCTCCTCGACGCCCTCCGCGCCTCCGGTGCCGCCCGTGTCCTGGACCTCGGCTGCGGACAGGGCCAGTTGGTGCAGGCGCTGCTGAAGGACGTCCGGTTCACCGAGATCGTCGGCGTGGACGTGTCGATGCGGGCGCTGACCGTCGCCGCCCGGCGGCTCAAGCTGGACCGCATGGGCGAACGCCAGGCGTCCCGCGTCCGGCTCCTCCAGGGCTCGCTGGCCTACACGGACCGGCGGCTGGCGGGCTATGACGCGGCCGTTCTCAGCGAGGTGATCGAGCACCTGGACCTGCCGAGGCTCCCCGCCCTGGAGTACGCGGTGTTCGGCGCCGCCCGCCCCCGCACGGTCCTGGTGACCACGCCCAACGTCGAGTACAACGTCCGCTGGGAGTCCCTCCCGGCCGGGCACGTCCGGCACGGCGACCACCGCTTCGAATGGACCCGCGCCGAGTTCCGCGCCTGGGCCGAGCGGGTCGCCGCCCGCCACGGCTACACCGTGGACCTGCGCCCCGTGGGCCCCGACGACCCCGAGGTCGGCCCCCCGACCCAGATGGCCGCCTTCACCCGAACCGACTCCACCCCCACCGACTCCGCCCCGACCACCCCTTCCACCCCGACCGGCCGAACGGAGGCGACGGCAGCATGAACGAGTCCCCGACCACCCCCACCCAGAACCCCACCGGGACCCCCACCCAGAACCCCACCGGGACCCCCACCCAGCCCCCCACCGAGACCCCCGCTCAGCACCCCACCCCGCCCCCCGGCCGCACCCTCCCCGTCACCGACCTCTCCCTCGTCGTGCTCGTCGGCGCCTCCGGCTCGGGCAAGTCCACCTTCGCCCGGCGCCACTTCAAGCCCACCGAGGTGATCTCCTCCGACTTCTGCCGGGGCCTGGTCTCCGACGACGAGAACGACCAGAGCGCCACCCGCGACGCCTTCGACGTGCTCCACTACATCGCGGGCAAGCGCCTCGCGGCCAGCCGCCGTACCGTCGTCGACGCCACCAGCGTGCAGCCCGACGCCCGGCGGCAGCTCATCGCGCTCGCCCGGGAGCACGACGTGCTGCCCATCGCGATCGTGCTGGACGTGCCCGAGTCGGTCTGCGCCGAGCGCAACGCGGGCCGCACCGACCGGGCCGACATGCCGCGCCGGGTGATCCAGCGGCACATCCGCGAACTCCGCCGCTCCCTGCGCGGACTGGAGCGCGAGGGCTTCCGCAAGGTGCACGTCCTGCGCGGGACCGAGGAGATCGACGCCGCCACCGTCCGCACCGAGAAGCGCTTCAACGACCTCACCCACCTCACCGGCCCCTTCGACATCATCGGCGACATCCACGGCTGCGCCTCCGAACTGGAGTCCCTGCTCACCGCGCTGGGCTACACCGACGGCGTCCACCCGGACGGCCGGACCGCGGTCTTCGTCGGCGACCTGGTCGACCGGGGCCCCGACAGCCCGGCCGTGCTGCGCCGGGTGATGGGGATGGTGAAGGGCGGCACCGCGCTGTGCGTGCCCGGCAACCACGAGAACAAGTTCGGGCGGTATCTGCACGGCCGGAAGGTCCAGCACACCCACGGCCTCGCCGAGACCGTCGCCCAGATGGCGGACGAGAGCGAGGAGTTCCGGCGCGAGGTCGGCACCTTCATCGACGGCCTCGTCAGCCACTACGTCCTGGACGGCGGACGGCTGGTGGTCTGCCACGCCGGGCTGCCCGAGAAGTACCACGGCCGCACCTCCGGCCGGGTCCGCTCGCACGCCCTGTACGGGGAGACCACGGGGGAGACCGACGAGTTCGGGCTGCCGGTGCGCTACCCGTGGGCCGAGGACTACCGGGGCCGCGCCGCCGTGGTCTACGGCCACACCCCGGTCCCCGAGGCCACCTGGCTCAACAACACCATCTGCCTGGACACCGGCGCCGTCTTCGGCGGCAGACTCACCGCGCTGCGCTGGCCGGAGCGCGAACTGGTCGACGTACCCGCCGAGCAGGTCTGGTACGAGCCGGTCCGGCCGCTGAGGGCGGAGGCGCCCGGCGGGCAGGACGGGCGTCCGCTGGACCTGGCGGACGTCCAGGGGCGGCGGACCGTGGAGACCCGGTACGCCGGGCGGATCACGGTCCGGGAGGAGAACGCGGCGGCGGCGCTGGAGGTCATGAGCCGCTTCGCCATCGACCCGCGGCTGCTGCCGTACCTCCCGCCGACCATGGCACCCGGCCCGACCAGTACCGCCGAGGGGTTCCTTGAGCACCCGGCGGAGGCGTTCGCGCAGTACCGGGACGACGGGGTCGAGCGGGTCGTGTGCGAGGAGAAGCACATGGGGTCGCGGGCCGTCGCCCTGGTCTGCCGGGACGCCGCCGCCGCGCACCGCCACTTCGGCACCGACGGCCCCACCGGCTCCCTCTGCACCCGCACCGGCCGCCCCTTCTTCACGGACGGGGCGATGACCGAACGCGTCCTGGACCGGCTGCGCGCGGCGATCGGCGCGGCCGGGCTGTGGGACGAACTGGAGACGGACTGGCTGCTGCTGGACGGGGAGCTGATGCCCTGGTCGCTGAAGGCGTCCGGCCTGCTGCGCACCCAGTACGCGGCGGTCGGCGCCGCCGCCGGAGCGGTGTTCCCGGACGCGCTCGCCGCCCTGGAGCGGGCCGCCGCCCGGGGCACCGATGTCACCGCCCTGCTGGACCGCCAGCGCGAGCGGGCCGGGCAGGCCGCCGCGTTCACCGAGGTCTACCGGCGCTACTGCTGGCCCACCGACGGCCTCGACGGGGTCCGCCTGGCCCCGTTCCAGGTGCTCGCCGTCCAGGGCCGCAGCCTCGCCGCCCTGCCCCACGACGAACAGCTCACCCTGCTGGACCGCCTGGTCGAGCACGACACCACCGGCCTCCTGGCCACCACCCGCCGCCTCTACGTCGACACCGCCGACCCCGTCTCGGTCGCGGCCGGGGTCGACTGGTGGCGGGAGCTGACCGGCCGGGGCGGCGAGGGCATGGTCGTCAAACCGCTCGGCGCCCTGGTGCGCGACCCGAAGGGACGCCTCGTCCAGCCCGGCCTCAAGGTCCGCGGCACGGAGTACCTGCGGCTGATCTACGGCCCCGAGTACACCCGCCCGGACCACCTGGACCGGCTGCGCCGCCGCTTCCTGAACCACAAGCGCTCCCTGGCGCTGCGCGAGTACGCCCTCGGCCTGGAGGCCCTGGACCGGCTGGCCGCCGGTGAGCCGCTGTGGCGGGTGCACGAGGCGGTGTTCGCGGTGCTGGCGCTGGAGTCGGAGCCGGTGGACCCCCGGCTGTGACCGTACCGGGCAGATGTTCGACACGAGCCCCGCACACCGTTCAGGGGAACGGCACATGAGCCCCGTATGAGCCATGCACCACGGGGAAATGACGGACCGTGAGGATTTCCCGAGAGATCAGCGGACGACGGATTCCGGTCAAGTCGCCGCCCGAACGGGCGAACTTGGCCGGAGGCCGCGGCTCCGCCCCCGGAGGCCCCTGGTTAACCCTGGGTTGCCGTGCTAACTTCGCTGGCCGGTCAGGCAGGGAGTACCGGCTTCGGGGGGACAGTCGGTGACGATGGGCGCGGGGGTCGACGGACCCGGGGGCGACGCCGTACGCGCGCGCGGGACGCGGCTGCTGCTGCGGCTGACCAATGAGCTGTGCGATCTCGGCTGTATGGAGGATGCGCAGGGCCGCCTCCACTTCGGTGTCGTCCTCGGCGATCTGCTCCGCCGCCAGGTCGACCTGCGGGGCATCAAGCTCCGCGAGGACGTGGTGGTGCTGGTCCGCACCGCGCTGAGCACGGCGGGCGGCGAACGCGTCCTGGTCGAGGTGGTCCGCATCCTCGAAGGGGATCTCGCGGGCGACGACCTCGACCGGCTGCTGGACGACATGCTCGCCCCCGCCCCCGCCGAGCGGCCCTCCGGACCGCTGGCCCCCGACGACCTGACCGCCGCCCGCGCCGCGCTCGCCCAGGGCGAGGTGCCCGCCGTCCGCCTCCGCGACGACCTGGTCGAGGAGCTGAACGGCGTCGACCTGCCCACCGGCCTCCAGCCCGACCAGCTCCTCCTGCACCTCCTCGACTGGAACACCCAGCCCGACGGACTGCCCCCCGCCGCCCTGCTGGTCGACCTCGCCGCCCGGATCGCCCCCGCCCCCGCCCACCGCGCCGCGCTCACCGAATGGGCCGACGACTGGGCCGCCCGCGCCGGGCTCACCGCCCCCTTGGGCCGCCGCCGCGCCGCCCGGGTCGAGGCGGCGCCCGACCCCGACATCCCGCGCGCCCTCGTCGTCGCCGTGGAACCGGCCCGCGACGGCAGCGACGAGATCGTGGTCCGCCCCTGGCTCAACTCGGTCCCCGGCTACTGGGATCCGCAGCCCGGCGAGCCGGTCACCACCACCCTGGACGGCCTCGGCGCCGCCGTCGAGCGGGCGCTGCGCCAGGGCTCACGGCTCTGGTCGGTGCCCCCCGAGCCCGGACCGGGCGGGCGCCGCCCACCGCCGCCGTATGTCGAATTCGTTCTTCCGTACGACCTGCTCAATCATGATGTGGCCGGTCTGACCCATCGGATCGGGGACGGACAGCCGCTGCCGCTGAGCCTGAAGTACGGCGTCCACCTGCGCAGTCTGGAGCGGATGCGGACGGACGACGCCCTCGTCCGGGACCAGTGGCGGGAGCGCTGGCGGGTGCTGCGCGAGCACGGAGTGGCGGTCCACGGCTGGCGTGAACCGGACGGCCGCTCGCCCGGCGCGTGGCAAGCCGCCCTCGCCGGGGAAGCAAGACATACGGCGGTGGTGCTCGACGCACCCACCGGCGCCATGGCACAGGCGGCCCTCAGAGCCGCCATCGCGGAAGGGATAGGGCTCGCGATCTGGGACCGCAGAGGGGTGTTCCGAGAGGAGCGCCGGGAGGTGATCACCGCCTTGTTCGCCGCCGCTCCGTCCCCCGAGCGCATCCCGCTGGCCGTCCATCTGCTGCGCCGCAACGCCGAGACCGACGGCCACGGCCCGGGAGAGCTGCTGGGCCGCCATATCGGCTTCTTCTGGGACGATCCGACCCGCCCCGTGGATTTCCACTCCCTGGACGACCCGGACGACCCGGACGACCCGGATGACCCGAACAATCTGGATGGTCTGGATCATCCGGATGATCTGAACGGCCCCACCCACCCCACCCACCCCACCCACCTCACCCACCTCACCCACCCCGGCGGTCCCGCCAGCGAGGAGGCATCGGCATGAGTGCACCGGAGCAGCAGACGTCCCCCGACGGCTGGCGGATGTTCCACGGCACGGGACGGACCCCGGCCGTCCCGCCCGCGGTGCCGCCGCCCCCGCCCTGGCGCCGGTTCCGCGGCGGCCCGCCCCTGGACGTGCCCACCGCCGACCCCGAGGCCGCGCTGCGCAGGCTCGGCCCCGGGGACATCGCCCCGCAGCTCGGCGCCGAGGAGATCGACGTCGTGAACGCGGCCCTGCTGCTGCGCCGGCCGCTGCTGATCACCGGGCCGCCCGGCGTGGGCAAATCCACCCTCGCCCATCTGATCGCCCGTGAACTGGGCCTCGGCCGGATCCTGGAGTGGAACATCGTCAGCCGCACCGGCCTGCGCGACGGGCTCTACGCCTACGACGCCATGGGCCGCGCCCAGGCCATCGCCGCCTGGCGGGCCGGACTGGGCGATTCCGCCGCCGGGCGGGCCGGGGGCACCGAGATCCCGCCGGACGCCGACGGCCCGGCCTCGGACTTCTCACACTCCGGTCAACTGCCCTCGGCTCTCGGCGACTTCATTACCCTCGGGCCCCTCGGCACGGCTCTCCTGCCCTACGATCGACCCCGGGTGCTGCTCGTGGACGAGCTGGACAAGAGCGACATCGACCTGCCCAACGACCTGCTGCACGTCCTGGAGAACGGAAGCTATGACATCCCGGAACTGGTACGGGACACCGCGGACCTCGCGCGCGTCCACACCAGCGACCCCGGCGGCCACGCCGGGATCCGGGACGGCCGGGTCGAGTGCCGGGAGTTCCCGGTCGTGGTGATCACCAGCAACGGGGAACGCGAATTCCCGGCCGCCTTCCGCCGCCGCTGCCTGCCCCTGGAGATGCGCACCCCGACCCGGGACCAGCTTCTGGCCATGGTGGAAGGGCACTTGGGGCTCCGCCCGGACGGCACCGAGGACCTCGTCGATCTGTTCGTGCAGCGGGTCCAGGCGGGCGGCACCCACTCCCTGGACCAGTTGCTGAACGCGGTCCAGATGACTACTGCGGGTGGTTTCCAGGCCGACGGTGACGGGCGTAAGCTCGTGGAAATGCTCCTGCGCGACCTCGCGAAGGGCCGCTGAATGAAGGGCTATCCCAGGGAGCACGCATCCGGGCCGGGTGACGGCTTTCCCCTCTCGGGGTCGTCGCCCCCTTCGGCGTTCCCCGAGACCGCCGGTCCGGTCGGCGTGCCCGCACCGGGTTCCGCCGCCGAGGACCCGCGCTGGCAGGAGATCGCCGACGCGGTCTGGCTCGCCGCCTACTGGGACCGCCACGGCGGCCCGTCCGGCACGCCCGCCGACCCCGCCGACCCTCCCCAGGACCCCGCCACCCGCCCCGCCCCGGAGGGCGCGGCGGACGAGCCGCGCCCGGACACCCCGCCCGAGGACCCCGCCACCCCCGACGCGTCCGACCCCCCGGCCGCCGTGACGCTCCCGCCCCTCGCCCGCCCCACTGTCACCGGCCCCCGCACGCCCGTCGCCCCGCCCCGCCCCGCCGATCCCCCCGGCCCGCCGCCACCCCCCGGCGCCCGGTCCGGCGAACCCCCGCGCCCGGCCCGGCTCTCACCCGCCGCCGAGGGCCCCTTCACCCTGCACGTCTCCCGGCCGCTGCTGCCCGCCGACGACCGCCCCGCGCCCCGGCCCGGCCGCGCCACCGCGCTGTTCGCCCGCGCCCTGCACCAGCTCGCCCGGCGCCTCCCCTCGCGCGCCACCTTCGAACTGGACGAGGAGACCACCGCCGAGCAGGGCGTCGCCGACGAACTGTGGATGCCGTTCCTGCGGCCCACCCGCTCCGCCGCCTTCGACCTGGTGCTGTTGGTGGACGACGCCCCGACGCTGCGGATCTGGCAGGAGGCCACCGCCCGGCTCGCCGAGGCCGCCGAGCAGAGCGGCGCCTTCCGTGCCGTGCACACCGTCACCGTCCAGGTCCCGCGCACCGGGACCGCCACCCTGCGCCGCACCCCCACCGGCCCCGCCGCCGACCCCGGCGAACTCCTCGACGGACGCGGCGGCCGGATCTTCCTGGTCGTCACCGACGGCCTCGCCCACGGCTGGGCCGCCCCCGCCGCCGACGACCTCCTCGGCCGCCTCGCCCACGCCGGACCCACCGCCCTGGTCCATCTGCTGCCCCCGCACATGCGCCGCCGCGCCACCCTCTACCCCTACGACGCCGTCCTCGAAGCCGGTGGCTTCGGCGCCGCCAACCACGCGCTGGCGCACTGGCCCCCGCCCGGCGGACCCGACCCGCTGCGCCCGCTGCCGCACGGCGACGACGGCTCGGTGCCGGTGCCCGTGCTGTCCCTCAAACCGGCCTCGCTGGCCGCCTGGGCCGATCTGGTCACCGGTGAGCGCGGGGTGCGCCGGGCGCTGCCGGTGGTGCTGGCCGGGGCGCTCACCAAGGGCTCGCCCGCGCCCGGACTGCGCGCCCCGCGCTTCCCGCGCGCCGCCAAGGCCGCCGTCCGCCGCTTCTCCACCCTCGCCACCCCCGCCGCCCGCCGGCTCGCCACCCAACTGGCCGCCGTGCCCTTCGAGTTCGACCTGGTCGAGCAGTTGCGGCGGCGGATCATGCCCGAGACCGGGCCGGACCATCTCGCCGAGATCCTGATGGGCGGGCTGATCGACTGGGACGGCGGCGACGGACGCCCCGAGTTCGCCGACGGCGTCCGCGAGGAACTCCTCGCCACCACCACCCGCAGCCAGCTCGCCCACACCGTCAGCGTGGTCGGCGAACTGCCCGCCGCCGGAGCCCGCGGCGTGGCCCTGCGCGCCGCCCTGCACGACCCGGCGGGCGCCGTGCTCCCCGACCCGGGCGAACGCGCCTGGGTGCGCAGCGAGCTGGCCGTGATGCGGGCGCTGTCCGGGCCGTACGCGGAGCGGGCCCGGCGGATCGAGCCGCGCCTGTTCCGCGCGGGCACCACCGCCACCTCGGCCACGGCCACCAGCACGCCCGGCAGTGGCACCGACGATGTCCCACCCGGCAGATCCACCCCCGGCGCCGCCGAACGGGTGAACGCCGGAATGGGTGGAGTGTCCCCTTCCGGGGGGAACGGCCAAGGTGATGGAGGAATGTCCGGCGGAGGGGGAAGCCTGCCTCCGTCGAACCCCCCCGACGACCCTGGAGAACCCCCTGTGCTGGTATCCGACCCCACCCCACACGTAGCCTCGGAGGCTGAGCAGCTCATGCAGAGCACCACGACCGCAACGCCCGCCCTTCTGGTGAACGTTCCGCTCCGGAACACCTCGTTCGTCGGCCGGCAGGCGCTTCTGAGGGCCGTGGAGGAGCAGCTCGGCGCCCAGGACACGGCCGCCGTGCTCCCCAACGCGCTGCACGGCCTCGGTGGAGTCGGCAAGTCCCAGTTGGCCCTGGAGTACGTCTACTCCCACCAGTACGACTACCGGGTGATCTGCTGGATCCCGGCGGAGCGGGAGAGCCTGATCCTGGCGGCGCTGGCCCAGTTGGCCGGGCAGCTCGGCGTGGCCCCCGCCCAGGACAGCCTGGGCGCGCCCGCCGCCAACACCGCGGTGCCCGCCGTACTGGAGGCGCTGCGCTCCGGGGTCCCGTACGACAAATGGCTGTTGATCTTCGACAACGCCGAGGATGTCGAGGCCGTGCGCGCCTACTTCCCGACCAATGGACCCGGCAAGGTCATCGTCACCTCCCGGAACCGGGCCTGGGAGCGGGTCGCCACTTCGCTGCCGGTCAATGTGTTCGAGCGGGAGGAGTCCATCGAACTGCTCCAGAAGCGCTCGCCCGACCTCACTGACGAGGACGCCGACCGGCTCGCCGAGGTGCTCGGCGATCTGCCGCTCGCGGTCGAGCAGGCCGGCGCCTGGCGGGCGGTGACCGGGATGCAGGTCGACGAGTACGTCCAGCTCCTGGACGCCCGCAGCCCCGAGATCCTCGAACTCGACCCCTCGCCCGAGTACCCGGTCTCCGTCGCCGCCGCCTGGGACATCTCGCTGGAGCGGATCCGCGAGCGCAACCCCGGCGCCCGGCAGCTCCTCGACATCTGCGCCAGCATGGCCCCCGAGCCCATCCCGCGGTCGGTGCTGCGCGGCAGCCGGGGGGTCAACCTCACCCCCGACGTGGACCCGCTGCTGCGCGAGTCGATCAAGCTCAACCGGGCGGTGCGTGACCTCAGTCAGTTCTCGCTGATCAAGGTGGACCCCCGGTCCGACACCCTCCAGATGCACCGGCTGCTCCAGACGGTGCTCCTGGCCAAGCTGAGCCGGGCCGAACGCGAGCAGATGCGTGACGCCGCCCATCAGCTCCTGTCGGCGGCCAAGCCCGGCCCGTTCGGATCGTCCCTGGAGTGGCGCGCCTACCAGGCGCTGCTGCCGCACGTCCTCGCCTCGCAGGCCGTCCTCAGCACCGACACCTATGTCCGCGACCTGGTCTTCGACACCGTCTGGTTCCTCTACTACTGGGGCGACCACGAGGGCGCCACGGATCTGGCCCGGCAGTGCTGGAACGCCTGGATCGCCGCCTCCGGCGAGGAGGACATCCATGTCATCAAGATCGCCAAGAGCCTCGGCTTCCTGCTCCGCCAGATCGGCCAGGTCCCCGAGTCGATCCCGCTCACCGAGAAGGCGCTGGAGGTCTGCCGCCGCATCGACGCCGACCCCGAGGACCTGATCGACTCCCTGTGCGAACTGGCCGACGCCCGTGGGTACCAGGGCCGGTTCCAGGAGGGCCGCGACCTGGCCCGCGAGGCCGCCGACCTGGCCCGCTCGCTGTTCGGGGCCGACGACCCGATCACCCTGCGCGCCACCCACGCCCTCGGCGTGGACCTGCGGTTCTGCGGGGAGTTCGGGGAGGCGCTGGAGCTGGACCAGGAGAACGCCCGCCAGCGCGAGCAACTGTTCGGCTCGGCCAGCTTCTTCACCCTCAACACCCTCAACGCGCTCGCCCTCGATCTGCGCGAGAACGGCGACTACCCGGCCGCGCGCGACTTCCAGGAGGACGCCTACCGCCGGGCGGTCGCCGCGCTCGGCGACGAGCATCCGCTCGCGCTGCGGCTCGCGCGCGACCTCGCGGTGTGCCGCCGCCGGGACGGCGCGCTCGGCGAGGGGCTGAAGCTGGTCGAGGAGACCCTGCGCCGGTTCGTCGCCCGCTACGGCCCCGACCACTTCGACTCCCTGTCCACGGCCATGAACCTCTCCGTGGACCGGCGCCTGGACGGCGACTTCGAGGGCTCCCGCAGCCTCGCCGAGGTGACCATCCGGCGCCTGGAACTGCGCCTGGGCGCCGACCACGCGTACATCCTGGTGGCGAAGGCGAATCTGGCCGCCACGCTGCGGGCCCTGGCCACGCTCGACGAGGCGCAGGAACTGGAGGACGAGGCGGCCCGCCGGCTCGCCGCCACCCTCGGCCCCCGCCATGTCACCACCCTGACCGTCGCCGCCGGACAGGCGAACACGGCGTACGCCCGGCTCGACTTCGACAAGGCCCGGCAGATCGACGAGAACAATCTGCTGCTGCTCGCCGAGGTCGCCGGGCCCGAGCACCCGCTGACCCTCGCGGTCACCTCCAACCTCGCCCTGGACCTGCGCGGTCTGGGCCGGGGCGCCGAGGCGGACGAGTTCCAGCGCAAGGCCGTCGAAGGGTTCTCCCGGGTGGTCCGCGCCGAGCACCCCTGGCTGGTCGCGGCCCGGCAGCGCCGCCGGATCGAGTGCGACATGGCACCGGTGCCGTTGTAGCCGACCCGGGTGGGGCGGGGCAGTCTCCGCCGCGCTTGCCGCGCCCCAACCGGCCCCGGATACTCTTACGTTGACGCTACATCGAACGACGCACAGCGAACGTCGCACAGCGCACATCAGCCATCGCCATCGACCATCGCACGAACGTCGTACGCGGACTGCACAGGTGTCACGGGGGGCACATGACGGCGGTTGTCTTCGTCCATGGGACCGGGGTGCGCGAGCCCGGCTTCTCCCAGCTCGCGGGGCGGGTCGCGGCTGGGCTGACCGCACTGCGCCCCGGACTGCGCGTGGTGCCCTACTACTGGGGCGAACCGTACGGCGCGGCGCTGGCCGGCGGCGGGCTGAGCCTGCCGCCCGAGGGCGGCACCTCCCGGGGCGGCCTCGCCGAGGGCCCGCCCCCGGACAGCGGTCCGTACGGCGGCCCCTCCGGCGGTCCGGAGGCGGAGGCGGACGACTGGGCCGCGCTCTACGCCGACCCGTACGCCGAACTCGCCCTCGCCGCCGCCATGGCGGGCCCGGCGGGGGAGCGCCCGCCCGGTGCGGCCGTGCCGGAACAGCTTCTCCAGGCGCGGCTCGCCGCCCTCGCCGCGCGGGGCGACGACCCCGCCGCCGCCCTGGGCCCGGGGCTCGGCCGGGCCGCCGTCGAACTGGCCGCGCATCCCCTGCTCGGGGCCGCCGCCGAGGCCCTCGGCCCCGACGACCTCGCCGACCTCGCCGCGCGGAGCCTCGCCGCCCGGGTGATCGCCGAACTGCTCGCCGCGGACGACCCGCTGATCCCGGCGGGCGACACCCGCGACACCGTCGTACGGCAGCTCGCCGAGGCGCTCGGGGGTGCGCCGCGGGGGAGTGAGCGGGGGCTGCGGTCGGTGCTGCTGCGGGCCGCGGGGTCGGCCGCGACCAGCGCGGTGGTGCGGCGGCGCCGGGCCCTGACCGAGGCCGCGCACCCGGCCGCCGGGGACATCCTGCGCTACCTCGCCCGGGGCGCCGCCGTACGCGACGGACTGCGCACCCTGGTCGCCGGGCTGGCGGCGCCGGTCACCCTGGTCTGCCACAGCCTGGGCGGGATCATCGCCCTGGACACCCTGGTCGGCGCCCCGCTGCCGCAGGTGCGGCTGCTGGTGACGGCCGGTTCGCAGGGCCCGTTCCTCTACGAGTCCGGCTCCCTGCCCTCGCTGGAGCACCCGGCCCCGCTGCCGCCCCACGTCCCCGACTGGCTCAACCTCTACGACCGCCGCGATCTGCTCTCCTACCTCGGCGGACCGCTCTTCCCGGGCCGGGTCACCGATGTCGCCGTCGACAGCCGCCAGCCGTTCCCGGCCGCGCACAGCGCCTACTGGACCAACCCCGAGGTCTACCGCCACATCGCGGACCGGCTGCCGTGACCGCCCCGCGGGTCACCGCCCTGATCGTCGGCGTCGAGCGGTACGAGGCCGGGCCCGCCTGGGATCTGCCGGGCCCGGCGCGGGACGCCGTCGCCTTCTGGCGGCTGCTGCGCGCGGCGGGGGTGCCCGAGGAACGGCTGTGGCTGCACCTCGCACCGCTGCCGCCGTACGTCCCGGGGGTGCCGTACGAGCGGGCCGACCACGCCACGCTGCGCCGGGTGCTGGTGCGGGATCTGCCGCAGGAACGGGGCGAGGTGCTGTGGGTGTGGTGGGGCGGGCACGGGGTGCTGGACCGGGCGGGGCAGCTCCGGCTGTTCTGCGCGGACGCCGGGACCGACGACAAGCTCGCCATCGGCCTCGACTCGGCGCTGGAGCGGTACGCCGGGGACGCGGTGCCGGGGTTCGCCGAGCAGTTGTGGATCGTGGACGCCTGCGAGACGTTCGAGGAGGCGCTTGCCTTCCGGGAGCCGCTGCCGCCGGACGGACTGCCGGTGGGGCGCCGCAATCTGGCGCACCGGCAGAGCGTGCTGCGGGCCGCCGGACGCGGCCGGGCCGCCGCCAACGATCCGGTGCGCGGGACGGGGCTGTTCTCGGAGATCGTCCTCGGTCTGCTCGCCGACCGGGCCGCCGCGCTGCCCGCCCCGCCGGATCCGGAGGAGCTGTTTCCGGCCGTGAAGACACGTATCGCGGCCCTCAGGGAAGCGGGCGTTACCCTCCAGTACCCGGAGATCCGGCTGGACAGCCCCGACCGCACGGACATTCTGACCCCGGCGCCGCCCGCGCCGCCCGCTCCCGCAGTGCGCCGGGCCTCCCCGTTGCTGCGGGCGGTGTCGGTACTGATGGCGTACCCGCTGATGAACGACCCCGGTGAGCGGCAGACCGTGGTCGCCGCGCTGGACCCGCGGGTCACCGCGACCCTGCCCCGCCACAGCAAAGCGCGCACGGATGTGACCGGCATCCTCACCCGGCTGGCCCGGGACCGCCCCGAGGCGCTGTGGGACCTGTACGAGGCGGTGCTCTCGCTGGACGACGATCCGGGGCGGGCGGCGGAACTGGAGGCGGTGCTGCGGGAGTTCGCGGATGCCGCAGCACGCGGAAGTGATCAGAAATGATCGAGTGGCGGGATCAGATGGTTTTCGACCCGCACATGAATGGTCATGATGGAAACGGACATGGGCAGAACAGGGAGCGTTACGTGCACGCGTCGCTGCGCACCGCTGTGCGAGAAGGGGGACCATCTTGAACCAGCCGTCCGCTGTGCACCACGCCGAGGTCGCCGGCCCGGTGCCGGCCGTCCCGGCGGGTACCGGGCTCTGGGAATCGGACCTGGCCGACCTCACGGGGCTGTCCCTGTCCGCCGTGGACGCACTCCCTCCGCTGGGCGCCCAGGCCCGTGTGCTGCAAGAAGTCCTGCGCGCCCGGCACGGTGTCCAGAAGGGCGGGAACGAGGGGCCGAGCGGGCGGGCCGAGTGACCGCCGGGCGGACCGGCTGACCCGCCCCACCCCACCGCACGCCCGCCCCGCGACCGGAGGTCCCCGCCCATGAGCAGCGCGTCCGTGCCCCCGCCCCGTACCGCCCCGTTCCGGATGCCCGACCGGCTGTTCGCGGAGCTGGCCACCGGGGGCGGGTCGGACGAGGCGGTGGCCTTCCTGGTCCGTGGCGAGCGGGCCCGCCGGCTGCTCCTGCTGCGCACCCTGCTCGACCGGCTCGCCGGACTGCCCACCCCGCTGACCGGGCCCGCCGAGACCTGGCGGACCGTCAAGGAGGCCGCCGAACGGGCGCCGGACGCGGTCGACGCGCTGCTCCTCGCCCCCTCGACCGGCGGCTGGCTCGCCCATCTGCTGCGCCGCGTCCACGGCACGTCGTCCGGCGGCCCCCCGCTGTGGGCGGAGGCCGGTCACCTCGCCGCCCTCGCCGTCGCCGCGTCCCTGCGGGCCGGTACGGAGGCGGATCTGCGGGTCGCGCTGACCGACGGGGGGTTGCATCTGCCGGGGCTGGGGCGGGCGGTGCTGTACCCGGCGGGGGAGGGGCTGCCGGTGGCGGACGGGGCGGTTGCCCTGGGCGACCCGGCGATGGACGGAGCGGTGGCCGATCGATCGGCGATGGGCGGTCCGGCGACGGATGGCCCGGCGATCAACGACCCGGCGACACCCGGCCCGGCGACCCACGGACCGGCCCTCGGCCGAGCCCGTACCTCCGCCGGGGTGCTCACCCTCACCGGGCAGGACCGCCACGGCCGCACCCACACCCTGCGCTGCCGCCCGGCGACCGCGCCGATCGGCGCGCGACGGACCGCCGGGGAGCGGGACTCCCCGGGCTGGTTCCCCCTGCGCACCCTCACCCTCACCCTCGCCGACGGCTCCGTCTCCGTCCCGCTCGACGACCTCGATCCGTACCGCGACCTCGACGACCCGGTTGCGCCCGCGCGGCTGGAGGAGGCCGAGGCGGAGGCGTGGCAGCGGGTGTTCGAGGAGGCGGTCGGGCTGGTGGCCGCCGACGGGGTCGGGCTGGTGGCCGCTGATGGGGTCGGGATGGTGCCGGGGCGGCTCGACCCGGCCTGGATCCGGGCCGTCGTGCCCTGGGGGCGGACCGCGCTCACCCCGCCCGCCCCGGCGACCGTCGTGGTGTCCGCGTCCAGCGGGGACACCTTCGGGGCGATGGTCATCGCCCGGCCCGCCACCGCGCTGCCGCTCGCGGAGGCGCTGGTGCACGAGTTCCAGCACAGCAAACTCGGCGCCCTGCTCCATCTCTTCCCCCTCCTCGACGACGACCGCGCCGAGCGCTTCTACGCCCCCTGGCGGGGCGACCCGCGCCATCTGACCGGGCTGCTGCACGGGGCGTACGCCTTCACCGCCGTCGCCGGGTTCTGGCGGGAGCGGACGGCCGACCCGGAGCACCCGGACCACGCCGACCGGGCCGCCTACCACTTCGCGCTCCGGCGGCTCCAGAGCCGGCTGGTGGTGCGGACGCTGCTGACCAGCGGTCGGCTCACCGCCGCCGGCCACCGCCTGGTGTCGGGGCTCGCCGCCACCCTCGACGGCTGGCTGCGCGAACCCGTCCCCCCGGCCGCCCTCGCCCGCGCCCGGACGGCCGCCGCCCTGCACCGCACCGAGTGGCGGCTGCGCAACGCGCTGCCCGGCCCGCCCGGCACCCTCCGGCTCCGCCCGGACCGGCGCACCTGGACCGATCTGCGCACCCACACCTTCGCCACCGCGCCCACCGCCCCCCGCACGGCCGACGACCATCTCGCCGCCGGTGACCCGGCCACCGCGTGCCGCCACTACGCCGCCGCCCTCGACCGCGACCCGGGCGACACCCCCGCCCTGGCCGGCTGGATCGTCGCCCGCGCGGCCCTCACCCCGGCCCCCTCCGCGCGCCGCCTGCTGGCCCGCCCGGAACTCCGGCAGCCGCAGCCCCAGCCGTAGCCCCGGCCCCAGCCGTGGCCCCGGGCGAGCCCGCCGATGACGGCCTCTGGGGGAAACGTGGGTGAACACGTGCCCGATTGGTCAGGATGGGGGCATGGCATACCACGTCGATTCCGAGGCCGGGCGGCTGCGCCGCGTCATCCTGCACCGGCCCGATCTGGAGCTCAAAAGGCTCACCCCCAGCAACAAGGACGCGCTGCTCTTCGACGATGTGCTGTGGGTGCGCCGGGCGCGCGCCGAGCACGACGGCTTCGCCGACGTCCTGCGCGACCGCGGTGTCGAGGTCCATCTCTTCGGCGAACTGCTCACCGAGGCCCTGGAGATCCCGGCGGCCCGCGCACTCGTCCTGGACCGGGTCTTCGACGAGAAGGAGTACGGTCCGCTGGCCACCGGCCCGCTGCGGACCGCGTTCGCCGCGCTGTCCGCCGCCGAACTGGCCGAGGCGCTGGTCGGCGGGATGACCAAACGGGAGTTCCTCCAGGGCCACGCCGAGCCGACCTCGGTCCGCTTCCACGCGATGGATCTGGACGACTTCCTGCTCGGCCCGCTGCCCAACCATCTCTTCACCCGGGACACCTCCGCCTGGATCTACGACGGCGTCTCCATCAACGCGATGCGCTGGCCCGCCCGGCAGCGCGAGACCGTGCACTTCGAGGCGATCTACCGGCACCATCCGCTGTTCACCGGCGCCCCCTTCCACCTCTGGTCCGAGGGCCAGGCCGACTACCCGTCCACCATCGAGGGCGGGGACGTCCTGGTCATCGGGAACGGCGCGGTCCTCATCGGGATGAGCGAGCGCACCACCCCGCAGGCCGTGGAGATGCTGGCGCACAAGCTCTTCGCGGCCGGTTCCGCGACCACGATCGTGGCGCTGGACATGCCCAAGCGACGCGCCTTCATGCATCTCGACACCGTGATGACCATGGTCGACGGCGACACCTTCACCCAGTACGCGGGCCTCGGCATGCTCCGCTCGTACACCATCGAGCCCGGGGCCGGGGACCGGGAACTGAAGGTCACCGACCATCCGCCGGAGCATATGCACCGGGCCATCGCCGCCGCCCTCGGGCTCAGCGAGATCCGGGTGCTGACCGCCGTCCAGGACGTGCACTCCGCCGAGCGCGAGCAGTGGGACGACGGCTGCAATGTGCTCGCCGTGGAGCCCGGGGTGGTCGTCGCCTACGAACGCAACGCCACCACCAACACCCATCTGCGCAAACAGGGCATCGAGGTGATCGAGATCCCGGGCAGCGAGCTGGGACGGGGGCGGGGCGGGCCGCGCTGCATGAGCTGCCCGGTGGAGCGGGACGCGGTGTAGCCGAGGGGGTGCGCGTCCGCCGGCGGGGCGGTGCGGTGCGGGGCGGGGGCGCACCCGGGGACGGTCGGGGGATGGCCTCGGGGGCCGGTCTCGGGACGGTTTCGGGACGGCTTCGTATAAGAATGCTAAAGGTCGTATAGACTTCCAATCCGTTGTTCTCCGCCGTCCGAAATTTGGAGCCTCCATGGCGACCGTCCCGACCGCCCTCGCCGGCCGCAGCTTCCTCAAGGAGCTGGACTTCACCCGTGCGGAGTTCCTCGGGCTGATCGAGCTGGCCGCCGAGCTGAAGGCGGCCAAGCGGGCCGGGACCGAGACCCGGCGTCTGACCGGCCGGAACATCGCGCTGATCTTCGAGAAGACCTCCACCCGCACCCGCTGCGCCTTCGAGGTCGCGGCGGCCGACCAGGGCGCCTCCACCACCTATCTGGACCCCTCCGGCTCCCAGCTCGGGCACAAGGAGTCCGTGAAGGACACCGCCCGGGTGCTCGGCCGGATGTACGACGGGATCGAGTACCGGGGGGACAGCCAGCGGGCGGTGGAGGAGCTGGCGGAGTACGCCGGGGTGCCGGTCTTCAACGGACTCACCGACGACTGGCACCCCACCCAGATGCTCGCCGACGTCCTGACCATGACCGAGCACTGCGCCAAGCCGCTCACCGCCACCGCCTTCGCCTACCTCGGCGACGCCCGCTTCAACATGGGCAACTCCTATCTGATCACCGGCGCCCTGCTCGGCATGGACGTCCGGATCGTCGCCCCCGAGGCGTACTGGCCCGCCGCTGAGGTGGTGGCGCGGGCGCGGGAGCTGGCGGCGGAGAGCGGTGCCCGGATCACCCTCACCGACTCGGTGGCCGAGGGCGTGCGGGGCGCCGACTTCGTCGCCACCGACGTCTGGGTCTCCATGGGCGAGCCCAAGGAGGTCTGGGACGAGCGGATCGCCGCGCTGGCGCCGTACGCGGTGACCATGGACGTGCTGCGGGCCACCGGCAATCCCGAGGTGCGGTTCCTGCACTGCCTGCCCGCCTTCCACGACCTCGGCACCAAGGTGGGCCGGGAGATCCACGAACGGCACGGCCTGGACTCGCTGGAGGTGACCGACGAGGTCTTCGAGTCGGCCCACTCGGTCGTCTGGGACGAGGCGGAGAACCGGCTGCACACCATCAAGGCGGTACTCGTCGCCACGCTCGCCTGACGGGCACCGGGCCATCGGGCCCTACGGCCCCCGGCGCTGGGGCGGTACGGCCGGGAGCGTGAACCACACCGCCTTGCCCGTCTCGGTGGGGCGGTGGCCGCAGGCCGAGCTGAGGGTGCGGATCAGCAGCAGTCCCCGTCCGTGCTCCTGCCAGGGGTCGGGCGCGTGCTCCGGCGGCCGGGTCAGATCGCCGGGCGGGTACGGGTCCGGGTCGTGGACCTCCACCTGGCAGCCCGTCGGCAGCAACTGGAGGACCAGCTCGATCGGGGTGTCGCCGGAGGTGTGCTCGACGGCGTTCGCGACCAGTTCCGCGGTCAGCAGTTCGGCGGTGTCGCTGTCGGCGCCGTGCTCCAGTTCGGCCAGTGCCGTGCGCACCAGGGCCCGCGCGACCGGTACCGCGGCGGCGGAGTGGGGCAGTGCGATGCGCCAGGTGGCGGAGGCGGCGGAGCGATCGTGCACGGCGAGTCCGTTCATGGAGCAGGAATCCCTGAGCGACGCGGGTGATACCGGGTGATACCGAGCGGCACCTCAAGCTGTCCTGCATTCAACTTTAGGGATGGTACGACGCCCCCCGGCAGGGTCGCTGGTCGGGCGTCGCCGGGACTTTGGGACCCCTTTCTCGGCGACTTACCCGGGGGAACGCCGGGGGGCCTCCGGCTGATCCCGTTGTTACCGCGTTATTGACGTCTGAGGGAGAAGCGGTGACGAGAGAGGCGGGGGGTGAACGGACGCCCGCGCTCCGTGAGCGCCGCGCACCCTTCCCTCTTATCGCGCACCCCTCCCCTCTATCGCGCACTTCTGACGGCGGTCACGAATGAGTGATACGTTCGCGGGGTAGAACAGGGAGCGAGAGAGCGAGAGAGCGAGGGGAGCAGGGGGAGAGCAAGCGCAGCTTCATGAGGCAGAGCCCGTCCGCCCGAGGAGGCCAGCCCGCCATGAGTCCGTTCACCGGCTCCGCCGCCCGCACGCCCCACTGGCGCCATCTGCGCGTCGAGGAGTCCGACGGTGTCGCCACGGTCACCCTCGCCCGCCCCGAGAAACTCAACGCCCTCACCTTCGGCGCCTACGCCGATCTGCGCGACCTCCTCGCCGAACTGTCCCGGGAGCGGGCGGTCCGGGCCCTGGTGCTGGCCGGGGAGGGCCGTGGCTTCTGCTCCGGCGGGGACGTCGACGAGATCATCGGCGCCACCCTCGCCCTGGACACCGCCCAGCTCCTCGACTTCAACCGGATGACCGGGCAGGTGGTCCGGGCGATCCGGGAGTGCCCGTTCCCGGTGATCGCGGCCCTGCACGGGGTGGCGGCGGGCGCCGGGGCGGTACTGGCTCTCGCCGCGGACTTCCGGGTCGCCGACCCGTCCGCCCGGTTCGCGTTCCTCTTCACCCGCGTCGGTCTCTCCGGCGGTGACATGGGCGCCGCGTATCTGCTCCCCAGGGTCGTCGGACTCGGGCACGCCACGCGGCTGCTGATGCTGGGGGACCCGGTCCGCGCGCCCGAGGCCGAGCGCATCGGCCTGATCAGCGAACTCACCGACGAGGGCGACACCGACAGGGCCGCCCACGCCCTCGCCCGCCGCCTCGCCGACGGCCCCACCCTGGCCCACGCCCAGACCAAGGCCCTCCTCACCGCGGAACTCGACATGCCCTTGGCCGCCTCGATCGAACTGGACGCCTCAACCCAGGCCCTCCTGATGACGGGCCAGGACTACGCGCAGTTCCACGCGGCGTTCACGGAGAAACGCCCTCCGTCAGGGAAGGGCCACTGACCATGACGCCGACGACCCCTTCCGTCCCAGGGCCGCGTGGTTGCGCCCAGCGGCGTTCCGGTGACCTGGAGCCGACGATGACGGCCCCCACCCCAGGGCCGTGGGGCTGTGCCGATATGGGGCTCCGCAGCCCGGTCGCGCCCAGCGGCATGCGGGCGACTTGGAGCCGAGGATGACCACCCCCACCCCAGGGCCGCGGTGCTGTGCCGATATGCGGCCAGGCCGCGCGATCGCGCCCACCGGCATGCCGGTGACTTGGAGCCGACGATGATCGCCCCCACCCCAGGGGCGCGGGGAACTGCGCGACCAGCCCCCACCCACCCGCACCGACCCCACAACCCTCCCCACCCCCACCCCCACCCCCACCCTCACCCCCTCCGCGTAGCCATAGCCGGAGGCGGCCCCGGCGGCCTCTACACCGCCGCCCTCCTCAAACGCCTCGACCCCACCCGCCACATCACCGTCTACGAACGCAACGCCCCCGACGACACCTTCGGCTTCGGTGTCGTCCTCTCCGACGAGACCCTCGGCGGCATCGAACACGCCGACCCCGTCGTCCACGACGCCCTCCAGCGCGACTTCATCCGCTGGGACACCATCGACATCGTCCACCACTCCTCCCCCCACCACTCCACCCCCCACACCACCGGAGGTCACGGCTTCGCCGCCCTAGGCCGCCACCGCCTCCTCGAAATCCTCCACGACCGCTGCCGCTCCCTCGGCGTCGACCTCCGCTTCCGCACCCCCGCCCCGCACCCCGACCACCTCGCCGCCACGCACGACCTCGTCGTCGCCGCCGACGGAGTCAACAGCACCATCCGCGAGATCCACGCCGGCACCTTCCGCCCCCGGATCACCCCGCACCGCTGCCGCTACCTCTGGCTCGCCGCCGATCTCGCCTTCGACGCCTTCCGCTTCGAGATCGCCGAGACCGAGCACGGCGTCATCCAACTCCACGGCTACCCCTACGCCCCCGCCGCCTCCACCGTCATCGTCGAGATGCGCGAGGAGGTCTGGCGGGCCGCAGGCTTCGCCGGTCTGGGCGTCGAGGAGTCCGCCGCCCGCTGCGCCACGCTCTTCGCCGACGCCCTCCACGGCCACCCCCTGCGCTCCCGCAACTCCGCCTGGACCACCTTCCGCACCGTCGTCAACGCCCGCTGGTCGCACGGCACCACCGTGCTGCTCGGCGACGCCGCGCACACCGCGCACTTCTCCATCGGCTCCGGCACCAAACTCGCCGTCGAGGACGCCCTCGCCCTCGCCGCCGCGCTCGAAGAGCACCCCGCCCTCCCCGACGCCCTCGCCGCCTACGAGGCCGAGCGACGGCCCGTCGTCGCCTCCACCCAGCGGGCCGCGCGCGCCAGCCTGGAGTGGTTCGAGGATCTCGGCCGGCGCCTCGGGCGCCCGCCGCGCCAGTTCGCCTTCGACCTGCTCACCCGCAGTCGCCGGGTCACCCATGACAATCTGCGGCTGCGCGACCCCGGCTTCACCGCCGCCGTGGAGGAGGAGTTCGGCTGCCCGCCCGGCACCCCGCCGATGTTCACCCCGTTCCAGTTGCGCGGCCTCACCCTGCGCAACCGGGTCGTCGTCTCCCCCATGGACCTGTACTCCGCCACCGACGGCGTCCCCGGCGACTTCCACCTCGTCCATCTCGGCGCCCGCGCCCTCGGCGGCGCCGGACTGGTGATGACCGAGATGGTGTGCGTCAGCCCCGAGGGCCGGATCACCCCCGGCTGCGCGGGCCTCTACACCGACCGGCAGGCCACCGCCTGGCGCCGGATCGCCGACTTCGTCCACACCGGGGCCCCCGGCACCGCCCTCGGCGTCCAGCTCGGGCACAGCGGCCGCAAGGGCTCCACCAAGCTGATGTGGGAGGGCATGGACGAGCCCCTCGGCACCGGCAACTGGCCCCTCGTCGCCGCCTCCCCCCTGCCCTACCGCCCGGACAGCCAGACCCCGACCGGGCTGGCCCCCTCCCAACTCGACGCCATCCGGCGGCAGTTCATGGACGCCACTTCCCGCGCCGCCGACGCCGGGTTCGACCTCCTCGAACTGCACTGCGCCCACGGCTACCTCCTCTCCGGCTTCCTCTCCCCCCTCACCAACCACCGCACCGACGCCTACGGCGGCACCCTCGACCGGCGGCTCCGCTTCCCGCTGGAGGTCTTCGACGCCGTCCGGGAGTGCTGGCCGGCCGAGCGGCCCATGACCGTACGGATCTCCGCCACCGACTGGGCCGACGGCGGCACCACCGCCGACGACGCCGTGGCCATCGCCCGCGCCTTCGCCGCGCACGGCGCCGACGCCGTCGATGTCTCGACCGGCCAGGTCGTCAGCGACGAACGCCCCGAGTTCGGCCGCTCCTACCAGACGCCGTTCGCCGACCGGATCCGCGCCGAGGCCGGGGTTCCGGTGATCGCGGTCGGCGCGATCTCCTCCTGGGACGACGTCAACTCCCTGATCCTCGCCGGACGCGCCGACCTCTGCGCCCTGGCCCGCCCCCACCTCTACGACCCGCACTGGACCCTGCACGCCGCAGCCGAGCAGGGCTACGACGGCCCGGGGGTGCGCTGGCCGGACCCGTACCGCGCGGGCAGCCGCCCCCCGAGGACGGCCCGCACGGACGCCCCCAAGCCCCGCCTGACACTGGACCGCTAGACCGCCCGGCATCCCAGGCCCCGAGCGCCTGCCTTACAAGCAGGATGTCGGCGATACGAGACCGTCCGCGCTCCGACAGCCCCGACAGGGCAGAGGCCGCCCGAGTTGGAGAGCACTTCGCGGAGTCCGCTCCGCACTTCGCCGACCGTACGGGTGGACGCGTCAACGGCGCGGGAGAAGCGCTTCCGTCATGCTGCCGTCACCCGAGATTCGGCGCGGCCCCTCCGCCCGCGGGCAGGAGCAGCGCGTCACACCCCCGCGAACTCCGCCCCGGCGTCCCGCAGTCGTTCGTGCAGTTCGTGGAAGACCGCTGCCGAGCGGGCGCCGGGCCAGTCGACGGGCAGCAGGGGGGCGGGCAGGCCGGGGTCGGTGTAGGGGAGGTGGCGCCAGGAGTCCAGGGCGAGGAGGTAGTCGTGGTACGCCTCCTCGGGCGGGGTGCCGGTCCGCCGCCGCCAGGTGCGCAGCACCGGCCCGTGGCGGTCGAGGAACGCCTCGTGCTCCTTGGCGATGGCGGCCAGGTCCCACCACCGGCCCACCGACTCCGCGGTGGGCGCGAACCCGAGGTGCTCGCCCCGGAACAGATCGACATAGCCGTCCAGGCGCAGCCGGTGCAGGGTGTGCCGGGTCTCCTCGTAGAGGCGGGCCGGGGCGATCCAGACGCCGGGGGCGGCCGTGCCGAAGCCGAGGCCGGACAGCCGGGAGCGCAGGACGTGCCGTTTCTGCCGTTCCGACTCCGGGACCGAGAACACCGCGAGGACCCAGCCCTCGTCCCCGTCGGGCGGCGGGGCGTACACCCGTCTGTCGCCGTCCTGGAGCAACTGCCGGGCGTCCGGGGAGAGTTCGTATCCGGCGGCGCCCTCGGCGGTGCGGGCGGGCAGCAGCAGGCCGCGCCGCTTCAGCCGGGACACCGAGGACCGTACGGAGGGCGCGTCGACGCCCACCGCGGCCAGCAGCCGGATCAGCTCGGCGACGGGCACGGGGCCGGGGAAGTCCCGGCCGTACGCGCCGTAGAGCGTGACGATGAGGGACCGTGGGGCATGCTGGTCGGACACGTTGATCATCTTAGGCACTCGGTATCGCCGCTGGTCATCCGAGGTCTCCGGGGAGGGGAGGGCGGCAGGGCAGATGTCCTCGGCAGGGGCAGGGGCAGGGGCAGGGGCAGGGGTGGGGGTGGGCCTGGGGTGGGCCTGGGGTGGGGTCAGGGGTGGGGTGGCTCGCGTAGGCGGAATCGTTGGAGTTTGCCGGTCGCGGTGCGGGGGAGGGCGTCCAGGAAGGTGATCTCCCGTGGGCACTTGTACGGTGCCAGCTCCGCCCTGACGAAGGCGCGCAGCGCGTCGGCGTCCTGTCCGGCGCCCTTCTTCACCACCACGTGCGCCACCACGATCTGCCCCCGCCCGGCGTCCTCGCGCCCCACCACCGCCGCCTCTACCACCTCCGGATGGCGCAGCAGAGCGTCCTCCACCTCGGGTCCGGCGATGTTGTACCCGGCGGAGATGATCATGTCGTCGGCGCGGGCGACATAGCGGAAGTAGCCGTCGGTGTCGCGGACATAGGTGTCGCCGGTGATGTTCCAGCCGTCGCGGACGTACTCGCGCTGGCGGTCGTCGGCGAGATAGCGGCAGCCGACCGGGCCGCGCACGGCGAGCAGTCCGGGGCTGCCGTCGGGCAGCGGTCTGCCGTCGCCGTCCTGCACCCGCGCCTCCCAGCCCGGCACCGGGAGGCCGGTGGTGCCGGGGCGTATGGCGTCGTCGGCGGCGGAGATGAAGATGTGCAGCAGCTCGGTGGCGCCGATGCCGTTGATGATCTTCAGGCCGGTGTGCTCGCGCCAGGCGTGCCAGGTGGCGGCGGGCAGATTCTCCCCGGCCGAGACACAGCGGCGCAGCGAGCCGATGTCGTGCCCGGCCAGCTCGCCGAGCATCGCCCGGTAGGCGGTCGGCGCGGTGAAGAGTACCGATACCCGGTGCGCGGCGACGGCCGGGAGGAGCCGGCGCGGCCCGGCCTCTTCGAGGAGGAGGGAACTGGCGCCCGCCCGCATCGGGAACACCACCAGCCCGCCGAGCCCGAAGGTGAACCCGAGCGGCGGCGACCCGGTGAACACATCGTCGGCGCGGGGCTTGAGGACATGCCGGGAGAAGGTGTCCGCGACCGCCAGCACATCCCGGTGGAGGTGCAGACAGCCCTTGGGCCGCCCGGTGGTGCCGGAGGTGAACGCGATCAGCGCCACGTCGTCGGCGGCGGTGTCGGCGGCCGGGAACGGGGCCTCCGGCGCCGGGAGCCGCAGCAGATCACCGGGACCGTCACCGCCGTACGGCGTGACGCGCAGGCCGGGGACCTTCGCGCGGGCGAGGTCGGTGAGCGAGCGGCTGTCGCACAGGGCGTGCGAGACCCGGGCGATTCCGCAGAGGGTGGCCAGTTCGTGCGGGCGCTGCTGGGCCAGCACGGTGACCGCGACCGCTCCCGCCTTGAGCACCGCCAGCCAGCAGGCGACCAGCCAGGGCGTGGTGGGGCCGCGCAGCAGCACCCGGTTGCCGGGGACCACCCCCAGCTCCCCGGTGAGCACATGCGCGATCCGGTCGACCCGCTCACCCAGGTCGGCGTACGTCCACGGGTCGGCGTCCGGGGTGCGCAGCACGGGGGCGTCCGGGGCGCCGCCCGCGAGGAGTTCGGTGGCGCAGTTCAGGCGTTCGGGGTAGCGCAGCTCCGGGAGTTCGAAGCGGAGCCGGGGCCACTGCTCGCGCGGGGGGAGGTGGTCGCGCGCGAAGGTGTCGACGTGGGCGGAGCGGGTCGGACCGTCCATGGGTGGATCGCCCCCTTGCCGGGTGGGCCTGGTGGGCCGGGTGGGTCGGGTGGGTCGTGTCCGCGCCTGCCTCGCGCCTCCGGCGGCTCCCCGGCGGCTCCCCGGTGGCTTCCGTGACGCGGTCGCGCGGTGCTGCCGTGCGGTGCTGTGCGTCCCCGGTGGAGGGCGTCCCCGGTGGGGGATGTGCACACAGGGAGCGTAACGCGTTGGTGACGACAGTCAATGGCGCGCGATAGCCTCGGAGGTGTCCGGTGGGCGGTGTCCGGTGTTCCGGCAGCACCGCGCCGGGCGGTCCCGATGTCGGTGGGGGAGAGGAGTGCCCGGCCGTGCCCGCATTCTCGCTCGAACCGGAACAGCGCACCTGGTGCGCCGAGCTGCGCGAACTGGCCGCCCGGCGGCTGCGCCCGCTCGCCGACCGGGGCACCCCCGGCCGGGTCAACCGGCCGCTCGTCGCCGAACTCGGCGCCCTGGGGCTGACGGCCCGGCTCTTCACCTCCGGCGCCCTCGGCCTCTGTCTGATGCGCGAGTCCCTCGCCCGGGAGTGCGCCGAGGCGGAGACCGCCCTCGCCCTCCAGGGCCTCGGCGCCCACCCCGTGCACACCCACGGCAGCGCCGCGCAGCGCGACCGCTGGCTGCCCGGGGTCGGGGAGGGGCGTCTCGTCGCCGCGTTCGCGCTCAGCGAGCCCGGCGCGGGCTCCGACGCCGCCGCCCTGCAACTGGCCGCGCTCGCCGACGGCGCCCAAGGCTGGACCCTCACCGGCGAGAAGTGCTGGATCTCCAACGCCCCCGAGGCCGACTTCTACACCGTCTTCGCCCGGACGACGCCCGGCGCCGGGGCCCGCGGGATCACCGCGTTCCTGGTCCCCGCCGACCGGCCCGGCCTCACCGGCACCCCCCTCGACATGCTCTCCCCGCACCCGATCGGCGCCCTGCGCTTCGACGGTGTCCCCGTCACCCGGGCGGACGTTCTCGGCGAGGTCGGCGGCGGCTTCCGGGTCGCGATGGACACCCTCCGGCTCTTCCGGCCCAGCGTCGGCGCCTTCGCCGTCGGCATGGCCCAGGCCGCGCTGGACGCCACCCTCGCCCACACCGCCGGGCGGGACGCCTTCGGCGGCAAGCTCGCCGACCTCCAGTCCGTCGCCCACCAGGTCGCCGAGATGTCCCTGCGCACCGAGGCGGCCCGGCTGATGGTGTACGCGGCGGCCTCGGCGTACGACACGGGCGGCCCGGACGACCCGGAGGTGCCCCGGCGGTCGGCGGCGGCGAAGCTGCTGGCCACCGAGACCGCGCAGTTCGTGGTGGACACGGCGGTCCAACTGCACGGGGCGGCGGCCCTGCGGCGCGGGCATCCGCTGGAGCATCTGTACCGGGAGGTGCGGGCACCGAGGATCTACGAGGGGGCGAGTGAGGTGCAGCGGTCGATCATCGCGAAGGAGCTGTACCGGGGGTTGCGGGAGCGGGCGGAAGGGGCGGGCCGGTGAGCGCCGAGCGGATCGATCCGGCGGAGCTGTCGCCGGCGGCGGGGTTCTCGCACGCGGTGGTCGCGACCGGGTCGCGGCTGGTGTTCCTCGCCGGGCAGACCGCGCTGGACGGGGACGGCCGGGTGGTCGGCGGGGCGTCGCTGACCGCGCAGTTCGAGCGGGCGCTGAGCAATCTGCTGGCTGCGCTGGCGGCGGCGGGCGGCGCCCCCGGGGATCTGGCCCGGGTCACCGTCTACGCCACGGATGTCGCCGCGTACCGGGCGCACGCCCCGGAACTGGGCCGTATCTGGCGGCGGCTGGCGGGGCGGGACTATCCGGCGATGGCGGTGGTGCAGGTGGTGCGGTTGTGGGACGAGGCGGCGCTGGTGGAGCTGGACGGGTTCGCGGTGCTGCCGTAGAGGGTCACGCGGTGGTTGTCCCGGCGGTGGTCCCGGTGGTCATGAGGTGGTCGTCCCGGCGGTCGTCCGTGGTGGTCGCGGTGGTCATGGGACGGTTGTCCCGGCGGTCGTCCGTGGTGGTCCCGGTGGTCACGCGGTGGTCGACCCGGTGGTCATCCCGGTGGTCACGCCGCCGTTGCCACCGTCGGCCGTTGCGGGGCGATCACCCGTCCGTCGGGCAGCGGTTCACCGGAGTCGTCGAAGACGGTCGTGCCGTCGCAGAGCAGGCTCCAGCCCTGCTCGGGGTGGGCGCTCACCAGGTGCGGCACGGCGGTGACGTCGTCGGGGCGGGGTACGAGGGCCGGTGGGCACACGTGCCCGGCGCCGACCGTTGGAGTGACGTTCACGGGCGTCGGACGGCCGTACCGCCGCCCCGGCGGGCCCCACGCGGTACCTCAGGTACCGGAACGACACCCCCCACCTGGAGGCTCCCCCATGTCCGTCCGCCCCGTTCTCGGTGCCGCCGCCGCTGCCCTGCTGGCCCTCGCCCTGTCCGCGCCCGCCGCCCCCGCCACCGCCGGGCCCTTCGCGTCGGTGACCGTCGACCCCTACGGCCGGATCGCCGCCGACGGGACCGTCACGCTCTCCGGTACCTACCGCTGTCTCGGCGCCA
The DNA here is from genome assembly GCF_040683675.1 of Streptomyces sp. NPDC093252. Taxonomy (NCBI): domain Bacteria; kingdom Bacillati; phylum Actinomycetota; class Actinomycetes; order Kitasatosporales; family Streptomycetaceae; genus Streptomyces; species Streptomyces sp. NPDC093252. Next base: position 54,517 of record NZ_JBFBEM010000007.1, read on the forward strand.
CCGGCCCCGTCTTCGTCAGCTCCTCCGTCACCCAGGGTTCTCCCACCGCCCAGCCCCAGGTGCGCTACGGCATCGGCGGCAGCCCCGCGCTGTGCGACGGAGCCCTGCACCCGTGGACCAACACCGGCCGCCCGTCGCCCAGCACCCTCGTGCCGGGCGCCGCGAACGTCGAGGCGACGGTGACCGAACTGCGCTCCCAGGGGCTGCCGTTGCCCATTTTCCACGCCGTGGGCGCGGCGGACGTGACACTGGTCGGCCCCTGAGGCGCGCGGATCGGTCGTGGCCGGAGCGGGACGCCGGTCCCGGGGCCGGAAGTCGGCCCCCTGAGCCGCGCGGAGCGGCCTTGCTCCCGCCCCGCTCCCGGCGTCACCACCAGCGCCGGCACCGCCGCCGCGTCCGATGTGGCCACCGGCCGCCTGGCGCACGGGGACGCGCCCCGCTTCCTCGCCGAGACGGTGCTCGGCGCGTAGGCGAAGCGGGGCGCGTCGGAGGAGTGAGCCGGGTCGGTCACTGCCGGTTGACGGTGAACGTCGAGGTGGTGTTCCTGATGTCGGTCGCGTTGTTGCTCAGGGTCAGGCCCACGAAGGTCGCCGAGCCCACCGCCGGGCCCTGGCCGGGTTCGGGCAGCTCATTGGCCCAGATCCCGAAGCCGGACTTGGCGTCGTAGGCGTCGCCGCTCTTCTGCGCGCCGCTGATCGAGACATCCGTCAGCACGGTGTCCTGGACGGAGTTCTGCGGCTGCCCGCCGACATAGTTCGTCTGGAACATGATCCCGCTGTAGGTGGGATCGACGATGTCCACATCGGTGACCCGGATCGCGGTGAACGTCTTCGACGCCGAGAACATCCAGATGGCGCCGAAGGTCTGGCTGCCCCAGAAATGGCCGCCCGCTCTGACCAGGGAGGCGTTCTCCACCTTGGTCTGGCCGGGACCGAAGCCGTTCATCGGATACCCGAAGTCGAGCGAGCTGATGGTGATGCCGGAGTAGACCAGGGTGTCCGCGATGTAGAGATTGCGGAACACGTTGTTCTCGCCGCCGTAGACCGCGATTCCGGCCGCCCGCCAGGTCAGGATCGACGTCAGATTCTCGTAGACGTTGCCGGTGTTGTTGCCGCCGCCGTTGTCGGTGGCCGCGAACAGGGCGAAGCTGTCGTCGCCGGTGGAGCGGGCCTCGTTGTTCTGGATCAGGTTGTTCTGCGACCCGTTCGTCATATTGACGGCGTCGGCGAACGTGTCCCGGATCCGGCTGTTCTTGATGGTGACGTTGTCGCTGTTGGCGGCCCAGTACAGGCACATCTGGTGCTCGACCCAGAGATTGTCGATGGTCAGATTGCTGACATTGGACAGATCACCGAAGACCTTGCCGGGGCCGTCGTTGCGGGAGTTGTAGTTGCCGAAGTAGGAGAAGTGGGCGAAGGTCGAGCCATTGGCCGACGACTCGATCCGGAAGCCGACATCCGTGTTCGACTGGCTCGCCGGTGCGGCGAAGCGGCTGTACCAGGGCCCGGCGCCGACCACCCGCACGGCCTTGCCGTACACATTGAACTTGCTGGTCGTCTGGTAGGTGCCGGCCGGCAGGTACACCCCGAGCAGCGTGCCGGTGGTGTCCATCCGCACCCGGTCCAGGGCGGACTGCACATCCTGCTGGGTGAACCCGCCCGGGGTGGTGTAGCGCGCCGGGTCGGGGTTGGCGATCTGGGCGACCTGCTCGGTGTTGATGAAGTCGATCGTGTACTGCGAGGTGTTCGCGGCGTCCTTCTGGAGCCGTATCCTGGCGCCCGCCGGGACGGTCGAGTCCAGCAGGACATTGGCCTCGTCGTAGATGTGCCGTGCGGGGCCCGCGCCCGGTGAGTTGCTCGGGCTCGCCTCGGCGCCGTACAGCCACGCGTACTTCGAGGTCAGGCTGATCGCCTTGTGGAAGGTGCCGTTGACGTAGATGTTGAGGGTGGAGTCGATGCCGCCGCCGCCCGCCGAGTCCGGGATGGAGAACCGGGTGACGAGGGTGTTGGTGGGCTCCTTGGTGGTCCACTCGACGTAGTTGCCGGTGTTGTTGAGGGTGACGGCCCTGCGGCCGGACGCCTCGCCCGCCGGGTCGCCGACGGTCCGGTTCGGGCCGATCGTCTGGGCGCCGCCGCCGACGACGCCGTCCTCCGCCTCGTACATCGAGAACGGCAGATTGGCGCCGCGGCCCACGAAGAGCGCCTTGGTGCTGGTGTTGTTGGCGCGCTTGACCGGCAGTTCATTGGCGTCGTCGGCGATCACCGTGCGCACGGTGTACTTGCCGCCGACCGCGGTCCAGGAGCCCAGCGCGATCGGGCTGGTGGTGGCCCCGGCCGCGATGGCCCCGCTGTAGCTGCCGGTCAGGGTGCGGACCGTCCCGCCGGACTCGTTGAGCAGGGTCAGGGTGACATTGTGCGCGCCGGACGCGGAGGCGATGGTGCCCTGGTTCTTGATGGCGACGGTGAAGTTCACCGCGGCGCCCGCCGCCGGGTTGTCCGGGGACCAGCCGACCGGCGAGGCCACCAGGTCGGCGCTCTGCACCGGCTGGACCACCAGCGGGTTCGCGGCGGTGAAGGAGTTGTTGGTGTCGTTCTGCTCGACGACCGTGTTGGCCTCGTCGACCTTCGCGGTGAGCTGGTACGAGCCCGCGTCCCGGGTGCCGATGGAAGCGGTGACATCACTGGACGCGCCCGCCGCGATGGCGCCGACATTGGCGGTGGCCACCTTGGTGGTGCCCAGATAGAAGTTGACGTTGCTGGCCGGGGAGGCGGCGCTGCCGGTGTTGGCGACCCGGGCGGTCAGGCTGACGCTGTCCGTCTCCACCGGGGAGGCGGGGGAGGCCGTCAGACTGCTCACCGTCAGATCCGGGTTGGGCGCCGGGTCACCGATGACCTGCAACTCGCCGATCTGCCCGCCGGGCGCCCCGGTGTTGCTGTTGATCCGCACCTGGACATCGGCGGTCCGCGCGGTCACCGGGATGGTGAGCGTGTTCCCGGTGCTCGGATTGAAGCCGTAGTTCGTGGCCGCCACCAGACTGGTGTACGCGGTCTGGCTCTGCTCCCGGCCGAGGATCTGGATGTTCTGGGTGCGCGCCCCCCAGATCGGGTCGGGGTTGAGCTTGATGACGACCTGGCTGATGTCGGCGTTGGCCCCCAGCTTCACGGTGAGCACACTGGGCCACACCCCGCTGGCGCCCTCCCAGTACGTGCCGACGTTGTTGTCCACCGCGTTCGGCCCGACGAAGGTGTGCACATACCCGGAGACGGTGACCGGCTTGCCCACCGCGAGGTTGGTCGCCAGGATCCCGGCGTCCCCGGTGGTCGCCGCCTTCGCGCTGAACGGCGAGGTGTTCCCGGCCGCGTCCCTCGCCCGCACCTGGTACGTCACCGTCGCCCCGGCCGGCCGGTCGTCGGTGTACGAGGTGACGTTCCCGGCGACGCTCCCGACCCGCTTGTGGTCGGCGTAGATGTCGTACCCGGTCACCTTCTTGTCATCGGCCGACCGCTGCCAGCCCAGGCTCACCGCGCCCGACGTCGCCGCCCGCGCGGTCAGTCCGGTGGGCGGGGTCGGCGCGTCGGTGTCGCCCTTCGCCGCCGCACGGGTCACCGTGCCGCTCGCCGCCGACTGGTTCCCGGCCGCGTCCCGGGCCGTGACCTTGTAGGCGAGCGTCCGGTCGGCGGGCTGGTCGTCGGTGTACGAGGTGACGTTCCCGGCGACGGTGGTCCGCAGCACCCCGCCGAGATAGATGTCGTACCCGGTGACCTTCGTGTCGTCCTTCGCCGCCGCCCATGACAGGGCGACCTGCCCGGTGGCGGGCTCGGTCAGCCGGAGCGAACCGGGCGCGGAGGGCGCCGAGGTGTCGCCGGTCGCGGGCCCGTACACCTCGACCTCGCCGAACTGCCCCCCGCTCTTCTTCGACGCCCCGGCGAGCGCGAGCCGCAGATACCGGGTGGTCGTGGTGTCGAAGCTGATGGTGGCCTGGTTCCCCCCGGCCGGGTCGAACCGGTACACCGCCTCGGCGACGAGGTCCGTACGGTGCTTGCCGTCGGTGCTGCCCTGCACCTTCAGCGTCTGCGTCCGCGCGTCGAACCCGGCGGGCAGCTTCATGACCACCCGGTTCACCGGCAGCGCCGCGCCCAGGTCGGTCTGGACCCAGGGCGCGGAGTCGCCCTTGCCGCTCTTCCAGTAGCTGCCCCGGTCGGCGTCCGCGGCCGAGCCCGCCGCGTGTCCGGCCGCCGCGCTGCTGGCGGTCACCCGCTTGCCGCGGGCCAGATCGGCACTGCTGCCGGTCGCCTGGTGCGCCTCCAGCTCGGCGAGCTGACCGGCGCCCGCGGCACTGTTGCCGGTGATCTCCACCCGCAGATAACGGGTGTCGAGCGCCGGGAAGCCGATGGTCACGGTGTTGTCGTCGGCCGGGGCGAAGGTGTACTCCGCCGAGGGCACCAGGATCCGGAACGCCTCACCGTCGGCGCTGCCCTGCACGGAGAGGGTCTGCGTCCGGGACTTGAACCCCTCGGGCAGCCTCAGCACCGCCTGGTCGATCTTGGTACTGGCCCCGAGGTCGATCTGCGCCCAGGCGGGGAAGTCCCCCCGGGCGCCCTGCCAGTAGGTGTCCCGGTCGCCGTCGTTCAGCGCGGCGGCCCCGTGCCCGCCCGCGCTGCTCGCGGCGGCGGCCCCGCGCGCCGCGAGAGCCGGTCCGCCGCTGCCGCCGGCCGCCAGCGCGGGCAGGGTCGGCCCGCCGACGATCACGAGACTGCCCGCCAGGGTCATGGCGAGCGTCCGCCATCTGAACCGCTTGCCGCCGGATGGCGCACTGCCGATACGCGTGCTGCTCATGGTGCTCCTCGTCCGCAGAGGTGGGGGATGGTGGGGGATGCTCTCGCTCATGTCGAGAAGTTGCGAAGGGGTGATCGTGAGAAGCGTTGCACTGCAAGTAATTTGCGTAGGTCTGTTGAAGCGTTGCAGAAAGCGCGGTCTACGTCCATGCTCATGACAAAGATCGGTACGGGGGTGGGGCGGGGGCGGGGGTGGCCTGCGGGTGGGGCGGGCGGGGGAGTGGGGGCAGGGGTGCGTGACGGGTGCGGGAACGGGAACGGGAACGGCCCTCGCGCTCGGGGGAGTCGCGAGGGCCGTTCGGGGGTGGGGTGTGGGTGGGGCGTGGGTGGGGCGCGAGGGTGGGTCAGTCCTGGAGCCCGTAGAAGCGGATCGGGGAGTTCGGGCGCAGTCCGATCCGGTGGTAGACCGGGGCGCCGGCCTCGGTGGCGTGCAGGACGGCCCGGGTGAGCCCGGTGACGCGGGCCCCCTCGTACAGCGCCTTGCGGGTGACGGCCTCGCCGTACCCCTTGCGCTGCCACTGCGGGTCGGTGGCGACCAGCGCGACGAACAGCCGCCCGTCCACCGCGAGCGCCCCGGCGCAGCACACCGGGGTGTCGCCGCGCATCCCCAGATAGGCGTACGCCCCGTCCTTCCACAGGGTTGACCCGAGCAGTCCGTCGCGCCCGTCCTCCAGCGGGAAGCCGTACGCGCGGGAGTTGAGATCGGCGAACGCCCGCAGTTGGGTCTCGTCGGTGACCCGGAGGAAGGTGAGGTCGGGGTGGCGGGGTTCGGGCAGCGGGAGGACGTCACCGGCCATCCCGGTACCGGGGAAGGCGTACCGGAGTCCGGCGCGCTCGGCGGCGGCGGGGAGCGCGGCGCGGGCGGCCCCGTCGAGCAGCGCCTCGAACAGCCAGAGGAACCCGGGGCGTTCCTTGGCCCGCATGACCTCGGCGGCCTCGCGCAGCCGCCGGTCGAGGGCGTCGGGGCCGATGCCGCCGCCGGTGAGGGTGAGGCAGTTCCAGAAGACGAACCGGCTGTCGGCCCAGCGCACCGCGACACCGGGCAGATCACGTACATCGGCGTCGGGAGTGCGGTCGAGCACCATGTGCCGCCAGGCGGCGGCGAGTTGCTCCGCCGATTCGACGGAGTCCGCGAGGTCATTGAGTTCAGTCACCGTTGGTGGCCCCAGAGGTCGGGAGGGGGCGCCGCCGCGCTCCGCGAGGGGGGCGGGCGGCGCGGGACACTTCCGGGGTAGCACAGGTGGAGGGGGCTCGGGGGCGAGCCCCGCTGCCGGGGGTTCACATCGGCGCGGAATCCGCGGGCGGCGCGGTGCCGACGGCGGGCTCGGACTCCAGCAGGTCCAGGAAGGCCGCGGCGGCCGGGGTGCTGCCGTCCCGGTGCCGGATGACGTACTCGACACGGGTCGGGGCGTCCGTGACCTCGATGGTGGTGACACCGCTCAGCCGGGAGACATACGCCGAGGGGAGCAGGGCGATGCCCAGGCCCTGGCTCACCAGACGGGCCAGGAAGTCGGCGTTGGTCACCTCGAAGGGGACCTCGCGGGTCAGCCCGGCGGCCTGGAAGGCCAGGTCGGACTGGATCCGCCCGGCCGTCCCGGCGGGCAGGTCGACGAAGTCCTCCGAGACGAGCCGGCGCAGATCGACGGAGGGTTCGTCGGCCAGCGGATGGCCGGGGGCGACGACGGCGACCAGCCGGTCCCGGGCGAGTTCACGGGCGTGCACGCCGTGCGGCCGGAGGGTGGGCGGCAGGCCCAGGAAGGCGACCTCCACCGACCGCTCCTTGACCTGCTCGATCAACTCGTCGCTCGCGCCCACCCGCAGCCCGATCCGCACCTGCGGATACCGCTCGCGATAGACGCGCAGCGCCGCCGCCACGTCCACCGCCGCGACGGACGGGATGAGCCCCACGTCCAACCGCCCCCGTACCTCGCCGATCGCCGCCGCGACCTCGGCCGCCGCGCGATCGGCGGCGTCCAGGCACTGCCGGGCGGCGGGCAGGAACGCCGTCCCGGCCGGGGTCAGCCGCACCCGCCGGGTGGTGCGCTCGAAGAGCTTCGCGCCCAACTCGTGTTCCAGCCGGGCGATCTGATGACTCAGCGCCGACTGGACGACATGACAGCGCTCGGCGGCCCTGGTGAAGCTGTTCGTCTCGGCGACCGCGACCACATAGCGCATCTGGTGAAGCTCCATGCGGACATGGTGCCACATTCATCGCGACAGTTGATGAATGAGATGACATATATGCATTGGACTCATGGGTGAGGTGTCCAGCAGAATTTCCGTATGCCGCCAGTGAAATGCTCCTCGATACCGGTGAAATCGCCCGCCCTTCCCCCTCTCCCTCCCCTTCCCCTTCCCTTTCTCCTTCCCTTTCTCCTTTCTTCGGAGGGCCTGCCGTGGTCGGGCTGACCGCGCTCGCCCCCGCGATATGGGGCACGACCTATCTCGTCACCACCGAATGGCTTCCGCCGGACCGCCCCCTGCTCGCCACCACGGTCCGCGCGCTGCCCGCCGGACTCGCGCTGCTGCTCTTCTCCCGGGTTCTGCCCCAGGGGGTGTGGTGGTGGCGGGCGTTCGTCCTCGGGACGCTCAATATCGGGGCCTTCAATCTGCTGCTGTTCGTCGCCGCCTACCGGCTGCCGGGCGGGGTCGCGGCGATGGTGATGGCGGTGCAGCCGGTGGTGGTGCTGATCCTGGCCGCCGTGCTGCTGGGGGACCGGATCCGGGCCGTCCACGCGGTCGCCTGTGTGGTGGGGGCGGCGGGGGTCGTGCTCCTGGTGGCCCGCGGGGCGGTCGCGCTCGACCCGGTGGGCGTGGCGGCGGCGCTCGGCGGGGCGGTCTGCATGGCCACCGGGATCACCTTCACCAAGCGCTGGGGGCGTCCCGAGGGGGTCGGCCTGCTGTCCTTCACCGGCTGGCAACTCGCCGCCGGGGGACTGGTGTCGCTGCCCTTCACCCTGCTCGGGGAAGGGCTTCCGCCCTCCCTCTCCGGCTCCCACGTCCTCGGCTTCGGATACCTCATCGTCTTCGGCGCGGTGATCAGCTACGCCCTCTGGTTCCGCGGTATCGAACGGCTCCCGGCGCTCGCGGTGTCGTTCCTCGCGCTCGGCAGCCCGCTCGTGGCGACCGTCCTGGGGCTGGTCTTCGCGGCCGAGTCGCTGTCCGTCGCGCAGACGGCGGGGGTGGTGCTGATCCTGGGTGCGGTGGTGCTGGCGCAGCCGCGCCTGAACTCCCCGAAGCCGTCGTTCTCGCTCTCACCGGCACCCCGCAAACAGGGAATTCCCCGCATGGAGAATTCACCCCCGCCTCATGGATGGGGAAAATGAATGAGAGGGGAGTGGAATTGATGGCGGCCGGCCGCCAGGCCCTCGGCGGAGCCGAAAGTGCGATGCGGAGAGTCGTACACCTCTGCGACCATGCCCGGATGGAGCAGAGCCCTGAAGCGCTGGTCATCCGGCACGCACACCGTCTTCCGTCCCCCCAGGGATCCCCCGGGGAAGGGGCCGTCGTGGCACGGCAGTTCGACGCCGCGCTGGCCTCGGTCGGTTTCAAGCTGTCGTCGGAGCTGCTGGAGCGGCTGTCCGGGCTGACCCCGGCGGCGGTCACCCGTACCGCGCGGGGAACCCTGCGCACGGTGCGCGAGATGCTGGGCGACCACGTCCGCCACAACAGCTACTTCATCGACTTCCCGGCGAACGTCCCGGACACCGAGGAGTTCTGGATGCGGTGCGTGGCGAAGGCGCTCGCCGACCGCACATCCCGCACCACCGTGCTGTCGCAACTGGCCCGGGGCGTCCTGGACCTGCTCAGCCTCCCCGCCTACGGCCGCTACCAGCACACCTACGAGCAGATGCTCGCGGCGCAGGACGAGCTGATCGCCGCCGCGGGGGACCGGGTGACCGTGCTGCATCTCGGGCGGGACCTGGACGACGAACTGACGGAGCTGTACCTGTCCCTGGCGGGAGGTGCGACGCCGCTCGGGGAGGAGGAACTCCTCGACCTCTCCTTCCTCGCCGGGTGGTGTGTGCTCGGGCCCCAGCCGGAGACGATCCCGGTGCGCGAGATCCGGGCGGTCGTCAACGGGGCGCGGCTCTCCGCCGGGGCGGATCCGCTGCTGGACACGGTGACCGACGTACTGCGGCTGGCGTGCGCGCTGTCCGGCGGCGATGTCACCCTGACGGAACCGACCCGGTTCCGGACGCTCCCGAGGCCGGTGCGCCGCGCGCTGCTCGCGGGCCTGGACGGGATCGTCGCGGCGAATCCCGCGAAGCTGGCCGATGTGCTCGCGCACCGGGAGCCGTTCAAGCGGCTCGGCGAGCGACTGCACCCGCACGAGTACCCGCAGTGGCCGCACGCCGCCTCCGTGTTCGCCGTGGCCCGGGGCGACCGGCGGCCCCGCCGCTCCCTCGACAGCCGCGTGGACGAACGCCTGCACGACCACGACGTCCCGGGCGCGGTACGGATGCTGTCGTCGGCGCCGGGAAAGCTGTTCCGGGCGCTGGACCTGCTGCTGCGGGCCGCCGTCGACCAGGACGAGCGGGACCTGGTGGTGGAGGCGGCGGTACGGGTCGCGCCGAAGGTGTCCGGGCGGGTGGTGCTGTCGGTGCGCGAGCACTTCCACAACCGGGAGCGGGAGACCGGCGCGCCCCGGATCTTCGTCAACCGCCGGGGCCGGGGCTGGGTCGCCGCCGACGCCCGGCCGCCCGTCCCCGCCGCCGACCGCGACCGGCTGATCGCCGCCCTCGACGCCGAGATCCGCCGCAGGCTCCCGGCGCCGCCGGGCCGGATCCTGGTCGACCCGGACATCCTCGATGTGGCGCTGCCGCTCAGCGGCCGGGCGGCCCCGGCCGGGCTCGGCATCCTCCCGCGCGGTTCGCTCTCCCCGGTCGACGGCGGTGAGCTGCGCTTCTTCGTCCACTGGAAGCAGACCAGGCACCGCACCGACTACGACCTGTCCGCGCTGCTCCTCAACACGGACTACAGCACCGACACCTTCCTCTCCTACACGTCCCTCAAGACGGTCGGCGGCCGGCACTCGGGCGACATCACCGAGGCGCCCGACGGAGCCTCGGAGTTCATCGGCCTGACCCTGGACCGGATCCGGGCCCCCTTCATCGTGCCGCAGGTCAACATCTACGAGGGCGAGGGCTTCCACGAGGTCGAGGAGTCCTTCTTCGGCTTCATGCTGCGCGACGGCGAGCAGCGGGGCCGCCCGTTCGAGCCGCGCACGGTCCGCATGAAGTCGGACCTGCGGGGCACGGGCCGGGTGGCGCTGCCGCTGGTCTTCCGCCGGGCGAAGGACGGCCGCTGGAGCGCGAAGTGGCTGCACCTGTACCTGCGGGGCGTCTCGGCGGCCAACCGGGTCGAGGAGAACCAGGTGTCGGTGGCGAAGGTGGTGCGGGCGGTGGTGGCCCGCGAGTACCTGACGGTCCGCTACCTGGCGGACCTGATGTCCGACGGCACGACACCGGTGGCCACCCGGCGGCCCGGCGACCCCGTCCCGGCCGAGCCCGTCCTCTACCTCGGCCTGGAACGCCCCGAGGGCCTCCACCCGGACTCCCGGATCATCACCCTCGAAAACCTGCGCGACATGATCCCGGCGTGAGTGCTAGCGTGACGGAACGGCGAGGCCATGAAGGGGCTTCCTTCTCAGACTCCTTTACTGCACGAGTTCCTTCGCTTTCCTCGCCGGTTGATTTTCCTCCGGGCGGTGCCCCACGCGTTGTCGCGCGGGGCACCGCCCGGAGGGTTTTTCTGGTCGAACTCAGCGACGCCGAGCGCGGACTACGAGCCCGTCCGCCAGTCGTCGTCCGTGTCCGGTTCCGTGTCGGGGCCTTGGTCCGGATCCAGGTCCAAGTCGTACAGGGGCCGCTCCTCGATCCCCAGGGCGCGCATCAACTGGCTGGTGGGAACCCTGAACTGGCGCCCCACCCGGAGCACCGGGCAGGGAAACTCGTCCCGGTGCACCAGCCGATAGGCCGTCGCGTTGCAGACACCGAGCGCACGGGCCGCTGTCCGCAGGTCGATGACGACGGGCAGTTCGAACAGTTCGGTGAAACTGAGCCGACCGTGGGACGAGGTCATCACGGCCTCCTCGTGACGGGGCGGGACGCGAGGGTGCGTACCCGACGCCTGGGCACGCGCCTGCGGGGAACGTGGCCCTGGGGCGGGCGGGCCCCGGCCTCCTCTTGGGTAGGGGTGAGTGCCTCCGCCCGCAACTGCTCCGGACGCACCCGGAACCTCAAGGAGGCCCGCAGTCCGTCCGGCCCGTCCGGACGGTCGACCCGTACGTCGAGCCCGTCGCGTGCCGTGTCGATTTCCGCCGTGTCGGCCGCCGCAGGCGTCAGGGCGCGGTCCTCGGAGAGGCGCTCCACCTGGGTGGAAGGGGTCTCCCGCAGACCGGCACGGGCGAATCGCCATGCCCTGGTGCGGGCTGCCCTGAGCAGCGGCCCGACGGCGAGGCCGGTCATGGCGCCCCAGTGGGCCGACCGCGCGGCCTCTTCCTGACCGGCCTGCTCCTCGAGAGCTTCGAGCAGGGCCAGGACCATCTCGGACTCCACGTCCGAGCGGTCGACGCGCAGGCGCCCGCAGATCCTCCGGACCGTCCCGGTCAGCCGGGGTGCGGCCAGCCAGATGAGCAGGAGTTTCCCGGTCCCGTCGGGGGAGCGGTCGGCCCGAGCCGTACTGAGTACGGCGTCCCAGACCGTGGCGGACAGGCGCGGATCCCGGTCCGGCCCGTACAGGGCCTCGTATGCCTCGGCGGCGGTCAGCCGGACCGGCTCACCACCTTCGCTCTCGTTCGCCCGACGGCCGAGAATCACCGGTGCCGTCTCGTTGGTGTGGAGGTCGTCGAAATGCTGCCTCACTGCGGTGAACACGCTCGCAGAAGGTGTAGTTATCATGAAATATCCTCTCTTTGTGGTGAGGGAGATTCCTGGGGTGGGTCGAGATGGGGTGGGGTGTCGGCGGCTCGGTGAGGCGGCGGTCCCGACGTTGAGAATGGGACAAAACGGGAAGCAGCCCCAGGCGCCCCATTGTTCTACTCCTGGATGAAGCGCCGGACGTGCACGCGGACTGCCGCTATCGCTGACACCGAGCGGATGAGAGGCGCCGAAGGGGCCCTCACGCGGGTCCGGCGGCCGGGGAGGGTGCCCGCCCCGACGATGGGACGGGCACCCTCCGGGTCGGGACGGCTCAGGCCGTGTCGGTGGACGAGGTGTTCGGCGTGTCCGTCGACTCGGTGGTCGCGGCCGACGGCGTCGAGCCCTCGGTCAGGCCGGCCTTCTCCTTGCGACGGCTCGGCGGGAAACCGGGCGAGGTCCGGAGCCGGATCACCCGGCGGTTGCGCTGGCGGTTGTTCATGTACTGACGACCCTTTCTGTTGCACGACGATGCCGATCCCTCGCGCTGTTGCGAGCGGCTGATGAACATCGTGCCCGGGTGGCCATGGCGCCGCAGATTGAAAACTGAGCGATAACTGAGAACCAGGGGGGCGCGAAGGAGCGCATGTGTATGAACTGGGCGTCGGATGTGCACAGTTGAAGGAGCGCGGTGCGGGCCCATTGGGGGTGGCCTGCTGCCACCCGGCGGGAGGGGAAGCGATGGACGGACGGGTGCTGGGCACGGTCAGTGTCAAGGGCGAGGGCGGGAAACAGGCGTTGGGCACGCGGAAGCCCGCGGCTCTGTTCGCGCTGTTGGTCACCTCACCGGGATGCCGGTGCAGCCGGGAGGAGATCGCCGACGCTCTGTATCCCGGCGAGACGGGGGTCGATGGCCGGGTGGACCGGGTGGTCACGGACCTTCGCAAGGTACTGGGCGGCGAAGTCCTGCCCCACGCCGGGAAGTCGGGCTTCGTCACCCTCAATGCGCCGGCCGGGAGCACGGACTACCTGCGCTTTCGCGAAAGCTGGCAGCGAGCTTCGGAACTGCCTCCCCCGGAGCAGTTCGCCCTGATCCGGGCCGCTTTGGAGGAGTGGAGTGAGGACGGCGAGCCGTTGCGCGGATTGCTCGGCAAGGGCTTCGAGCTGCGGCGGGAGCGGATGTTGGAGGATCGGGTCGCCGCTGTGTGCGCCCTGCTGGAGGCTGCTTGGAAAGCCAGATACTCCGGGTTGCTCGAAGAAGAGTCGGAGAAATGGTATGCCCGATTACCGCAACGGATGCGGATTTTTCAGTACTACCTGATAGCACACGGCCGAAGGATGTCCGGCGAGGAGCTTGAGAGACTCGTCGGTCAATGGGTAGTGGATACCGGCACGACCCCGGACCCCCAACTACAGACTGTTATCGATCGACTGCGTGGGGCCGCTCCTCAGTCGACCGCGACGGTGTTGCCGCCGATCCCCAGGCAGTTGATCGCGGATGTGCCCGACCCGATTGGGCAGGACGACCTGCTGCGGAGTCTTGTGGAGTACATATCCGAGGAAAGGCGTGCGGGCCGGATGCCGCTGATCTTCCTCACCGGTATGGCAGGAGTGGGAAAGAGCACCTTGGCGTACCACCTCGCCAAACTGGTGGTGGACCAGTTTCCCGGCGGAGCCTTCGTACGAGAGCTCAACGGATTCAGCGACAACGATCTGGGCCCGGCCGATCCGGAACCCATTCTGGACGGTCTCTTGGCCGAGCTCGCACCCTACTCCGATGCTGTGGGCCTGGAGGCAAAGAGTGGCGCGTTCCGTACAGCCTCGGCCCATCGGTCGCTGCTGCTGGTGCTCGATGACGCCTTCAGTACCAAGCAGGTACTCCCGCTGCTTCCCGGGAGTGGGAATTGTGCCGTCATCATCACCAGTCGTCGTGAACTGGGTGGTCTGTGCTCCGGAAGGAAGGTGCGTCGCCGCGAAGTGGAGTTGTTGACTGACCACGCCGCCCTGGAGGTACTCCAGAAGGAGGTGTCTCAGAAGGATCGGGAGACGTACGCCATCGCCTTCGGTGAACTGGTGGAACTCTGTGGCAACCTGCCGCTGGCTCTCACCGTCGTGGAGCGGCGACTGCGGTACGAGCCACGGAACAGCATCCCGGATCTGGTGCGGGACATGAAGATGGAAAGGCGCAGGCTCGAAGAACTGGATCGGCCTGATCACGAGCTGTCGATGCTCGTTGCGCTCACCTGCTCCGCACGGGTGCTCAGCAAGGAAGCCAGGCTCCTGCTATGGCAGTTGGGCATCCATCCCGGCCCCAGTATCACGTGGCATGCAGTGAAGGATCTCGGTGTGGCGGGGGGTGGAATGCGGGCGGAGCGAGTTCTGGGGGAACTCGTCGCGGCGAACCTTGTGATGTTCCGGTCCGATCGCTATCAGTTGCATGACTTGGTGCGGGCCTTTGCCCGCCACCATGTCAGCCCGACGACTGCCGAGGTCGGATCGACCGTCGAAGCAGAGGCCACTGAGGAGCTGACCGCCGGTCAAGCGGCCATCAGGAAGGCGACCGTGCGGCAAGTACTGGAGCATCAGCTACAGAATGCCTGGGCCTGGGATCGCATGCTCGACGATCAGCGGTTGCTGCATATCGGCGAACCGGTCGGTGTCCATGTGATCGAACCTGCGGACCTGGACCAGGCCCTGGAGTATCTGGACAACGAATACCCCACTCTTCGGCAGGGTGTCGAGCTGGCCTTCAATGAACGCCTGGATCGGTACATGTGGATGCTGCCGATGGCCCTGGTGCCCTACCAATGGCGTCGACGCCACCTGACAGACGCGTCGACAGACCTCAACCGCGCCGCCGATATCGCGGAGACGGTCGCCTCCCCGGTCGAATGCGCCATGGTCCGGCGGATGCAGGCCGGCACCCAATGGCGGCTGGGCAACTACCACCTGGCCGCCGCCCAGCTCAAGCGGGCTGTCCGCCTGAGCGAACAGGACGAGAGCCCGAGCGGACGGCTCAGCCTCGCCCGCTCGCTCTACGCGCTCGGGATCACCCTGCGCAAGGGCGAGAGCAGGGAGTCGGCGGAGGACAAGCTCCGGCAGGCCCTGGAGCTGTCTCGGGAGCTCCTCGACCTCGTCGGCGAGGCGGCGGCGCTGAACGCGATCGGCGCGCTCCTCAACGACCGGGGCGACCATGCTGAGGCACACCGGCTGTGCGAGGAAGCCCTCCGCGTGGTGGAGCGGACGACGGACCACCGCTGCCGGGCCGACGTGCTGTTCACCTTGGCGAAAGTGCAGATCGCGCGGGACGAGCGGGCCCATGGTGTGGAGTTGCTCCACCGTGCGTGCGACCTCTTCCGGGCGCAGGAGTACTGGCCCGACGAGGACAAGACCCGGCGGCACCTGGCGGACGTGCTGATCTCGTCCGGAGATACGTCTGCCGCTGTGCTGGAACTCGAAAGGGTCCAGATGCTCCGTGAACAGATGAAAGGCACCGACGTCCAGGAGATCCGGGAACTACTGGAAGGGCTGCGATGATGTCGTCCCCCGGGGAAGGCGGTGCCATAGCCGGGGTGCGCGGGTGCGGTAGTACTCCGTGGGGTCCGGACGCAGGGGCTTTCGGGGGCGTCGAGAGCCCTTCTCGGGCAGATGGCAGCGGATGCGATCGAACACCTCCTGCACATCTTTCGGGCGATCCTCGGGATTCCACTGGACCATGTGCAGCGCGAGATCATGGAACTCTGCGGGGATTTTGGCGACCAGGTCGGCAGGCAGCACGGGGTGGCCGATCTCGACCCTCCGCTCCAGCCCCCCATAGGGCAGGTGCATGACGGTCATCTCCAGCAGCATGGCGCCCAACGTGAAAATGTCCGCTCCGGCGGTGAGGCCGTCGGGGTTCGCGTCGAGTTGCTCGGGTGAGGCGTAACCCGGTGTGCCGCGATAGTCATCGGTCGGGGTTTCCATGCGTACGGCCTGGCCCATGTCGATGAGTCGTAAACGGCCATCGGGTTCCACGATGACGTTCTCCGGTTTCAGGTCGCAGTGCACCAGGTTCTTCTCGTGCACATCCCGGAAGATTTCACAGAGTTGCCCGATGATCGAGGCAACTGTGGCCGGATCCTTGATCGGCGGTTCTTCCTCCAGGGCCGTGCGGAGTTGGCGTCCTTTGATGAATTCCATGACAAGGCAGCGGTCTGTTCGGTACGTTCCTTTCGCGATCAGCTTCGGAATCGCTTCGATTCCGCTCAGCGTGATCATGTGAGAGCCCTCTTCCTCGACCAGCCGCCTGCCGTCGCTGTGGTAGATGCTCTTGGCCCCGATCCGCCAGGGCTTCTGAGTCTTGATCGCTACCTGCTTCTCGGATCGGAGGTCGCTGCCGATGTAGAGATCACCGTAGCCTCCGTCATCGAACCGGCCCTCGACTTTGTAGTGGTTGGTGATGTCCCCGATGTCGTGGATTTCATTCATGATGTGCCTCCGAATTTCCAGTCAATTCGCTTTCTCATATCGCTCGGAAGAGGAGAGAACCATGTCACAAACCTGGCTGCCCCCTGACGGAGTGCGGGTGCACCGCACCACCCAGACCATCACGGTATCTGCCGGCATGTTCAAGCGGGGCGACTTCCGCTGCCCGGCCGCCGACGCCCTCAAAGCCCGCAGTTACCTCCCCCTGGAAGCGGCTCCGCGGCGTCGGGAAAGGCTGGAACACTTCACTCTCGCTCCCTTCATGGCCGTCTGTGACGCACGGACCCGTCGTCCCACCGAGACCGCGGATGTCCCGGTCGGCGGGCGCGAAGGCGTGCTCCACGAGGGTCTCCGGTCCTGGACGGAACACGGACTGGCCCGGTACGACGCGGCCTTCCCCGTGGATCCGCAGCGTCCGCTGCGCGAGGTGCGCGAGCGGTGGACCTACCGCTACCGGCCGTCCACACCGGACGCGCGGACAGCGGAGGAGTACCGGTTCACCGTCTGGGGTCGCTGCCTGGCTTCCGGTGACGGAAAACTTCGTGAACTCCGGCTGCCTGTGCACCGGCTGGGACCGAAGCCTCCTGCGGAGGGATTCGTCGCCGCCGCAGCCCTGGTGCTGGCCGAAGGCGGGCCGGGTCCCCGGCCCGAACAGGTACGGATCGTGGAGTTCGCGCTGCTCGACGGCGAGATACGGGAACTCTTCGCCGGAAGCAGGGCGCAGGCGCTCGCCGCCTACCGGGAGAACGGCCCCGGGGCGCTGGCCGACGTTCTCAACGGCCAGGAGTACCGACCCGGCTCCGCCTGTGGAGAATGCCCGTACGTGCGGGTCTGCCCGGCCCTGCGGAGCGCTGCGGGACTGCTGGGGATCGAGAACCCGGCACGAACGCGGCGCACTTGGTCGGTGACCAATGGGCGGAACTATCGGATCTGTCCGGCGCGTGACCATCTGCGCCGACTGCGCCTGCCCGCGGCGGACTCCGTGGAGCGGGACGTGACGGCGGAGCGAGGCCGGGCGCTGCACGCCTACCTCGCCGACCGGCACGGCCAGGCGGCACCCCGGCCCTGCACGGTCGATGTCCCGGAGCAGTGGGTGCCGGACGGCTACGACCTGCCCGATGACGAACGTCGGCTCGGGGTACGCCTGCTGCGCAGGCACGCCGCTGTCTGCCCCCTGCGGTGTGTCAGGAACGGCACGGATGTCCGGACCGAGCCCCGGGTGGTCCGGCACGACACCGCCGCCGATGTCGTGGTGATCGCGCAGCCCGATCTGCTCTACCGGGACGGGGACTCCTGGGTGTGGCGCGAGACCAAGACCTCGGCGACCGACCGTCGGTC
Source organism: Streptomyces sp. NPDC093252 (assembly GCF_040683675.1). NCBI lineage: Bacteria > Bacillati > Actinomycetota > Actinomycetes > Kitasatosporales > Streptomycetaceae > Streptomyces > Streptomyces sp. NPDC093252. The sequence goes on from NZ_JBFBEM010000007.1 coordinate 72,014, forward strand.
CAAGCAGCCGTTGCTGGACCTCTACCCGCAGCTCGCGCTGGCGGTCCTGCTCGCCGCGCGAGGCGATCTCGGCGGTGGGTCGGCCCGCTCCCGGGTCGAACTGGAGGTGCTGCGCCCGGGCGGTGCGGATCTGGAGATCATCGACCCCCTCGCCCCGGCCAACCGGGCGGCTGCGGAGAGCATCCTGCGGGAGATGGTGACGGAGTGGCACGGTGACGACCACTTCTCGCCCGCCCCCGGAGATGCATGCCGTCGCTGTGAGGTGGCCCGCTGGTGCCCGGCCTCCCGCCCTGCCGAGGTGCTCGCCTGATGGCGGCCACGGCCCGGCGCCGTAGCGCCCGACGGGAACAGGACGAGGCGGCGAACGCGGGTACGGAACTCTTCCTGGAACTGGCCCGCATGGTGGCTGCCCTGGCCGAGACCAGGAGCCTGCGCTCCTTCACGCTGCCCTACCCGGGTTACGCCCAGCGGGCGCTGGATCACACGGTGATGCGCTGCCTCGGCATCGGAAGGAGGCCCCCGAGGAGCCTGCCCGAACTCTGGGAATGGTGCCGGGACATCGGCGCGGACGACGAGCTGTTCGGGGTGCCGGCCTCCCTCGTCACCCCGGGCGCGACACTGGTGGACCGCATCGGCCAGATGCCCACCCGGACGTGCCTCGAACTGGCCTCTCACGGGGCGGCCGGAGGCGTGGCGGCCCAGGCCCGCTCCCTCCTCGACGACCTGGAGGCACGCTGTGGATCGGCGGAGCGGTACGCGCGGTGCCGGCACTTCCTGGCGAGCCACCCCGTGGTGCAGCAGGAGGACCGCCGCACGCGTGGCTGGAGCAAAGAGGTATGGGCCAGGGTCAAGGAGCTGTACCGGCCGCTGCCGGAAGCGCTGTGTGTCGACGGTCTCTTCCTGCCCTGTCCGGTGTGCGGACTTCCCGCTCTGCCGTGCGGTCGCATCGTGTCCGACCCGGTACGGCCGGCGGCCGGGGAGGCGATCTGGTGCGAGGGAGAGGACTGTGTGCGGCCGGACCGTTTCGAACCGATCCGTGAACCCGGCCTCGCTCTGATCCTCCCGCGGTCCCTGCGCACCTTCCTGGTCCTGCCGCACCCCGTGGAGGAAGCGGCCCTGAGCGAACTCGACCGGACCGGAATCGAGTACGAGGCCGCCGCGGGCCGCCTCGGCGCGTACCACCTGCGGGGCACCGGATCCGGTACGCGGGAGATGCATGTGTACGACCGGCTGCAACCGGGTCTCCTCGCCGCCCATCTCACCGACACGGCCCCCCACTCGGACCGCACCTTCGTCGTGGTGCCCGAGCGGCTGGCGGACCGCGACGGCTACCGCGCGCACTTCACCGACGCGCTGCCCGCCCTCCTCCGGGAGCGGCTGGTGCTGACCACACCCGACAACCTCGTACACCGCCTCACCGCATCCGCCGCCGGGGGCGACCCCGATTCGACGGCGGACCGAGGCGGCCCGGAACCGAAGCGAAGCGAGGACGAAGACGATGCGTAGCATCACACCCCCTTTGCACGATGTGCTCGCCGACCTGATGGCCTTCCTCGGACCGTCCGTCCGCAAGCCCGCCCTTGAGGCGTTCTGCGAGGTGGAACTCGGTCTGTATCTCCAGCGGAAGCTGATGCCCGGCACACCCGCCGGGAGCGCCTGGGTGCTCTTCAGCGGCTACGGATTCGCGGAGGCGTACGGAGTTCCCCTGCCCCCGGACGCGGCGAAGACACTGCGGGTCGCGCGCTACTCGCTGTGGACACTGCGCAGGGGCCGGGCCTGGCGTGAAGCCCTGGAGCGCTATCAGGAGTTCGACGCCGCGGTACGCGCCTACGACGTACCGGACACCGAGGCGGTCGCCGCGGACCAGGAGTTCTCCGTCGCGTCCGGCCGCCTTCAGGTCTATGACCGGCTGCTGACGGTGGCCCCGCCCCTGGCGGGCAAGCGGTTGCCGGTCGCGGGACCGGGGCCGCACGCGTTCCAGGTCAGCCGCTCACTGGCCGTCGTCGACCTGCCGGTCGTTCGCCCCGCCCCGGTCATCGCCCACGACCTGGACATGGTCCCGGCCGCGAAGGGGGCGCCGCTGGTCTTCACCCGGAAGGATCTGGAGCGCACCGCGGCGGAGATGGACGCGCTGCACGCTGGTGACGACGAGGAGCGTCGGCCGGGGTGGGCGCGGCGACTGGACGACTTCGAGATGTCGGTCAAGGAGAACGGTACGTTCCGCAAGGACCGCGACTTCACGTTCACCGTCGACGAGATCCAGCACCTGCTCGGCATCGTCGGCGCCGGCAAGAGCACACTGCGTGACATCATCGCCGTCCACCTCGCCAAGCTCGGCCTGCGCACCACCGTGGTGGTCTCCGATGTCGCCGAGGTCCTGAAGCTGGTCGAGATGTACAACCGGTACACCGGTGGCAGGGCCGCGCCGGTACTCGGAGTCTCCGGCCGGGAGCGTCACGCCCAGCGACTGCACCGCCGGCTCGCCGGCCGCGGCGAGCACCGGCTGCTCGCCCACGACGACCCGGCCTTCGCCTACCTGGGCACCTCCTGCGTCCTGAACGTCCGCAGGCAGGACACCTCGCCGTTCGCCGAACCCCTGGCTTTCAACGCGGCGCCGTGCGCCCGGCTGAATCCGCCCAGCGACCCGCGACGCGGGCCGGCCGGCGCGCGGAAGTCCCCCTGGCAGAAGAACCTCACCAGTTGTCCGTACTGGTCCGACTGCCCCCGGCATCACGGAGCCCGGGTCCTGGTCGACGCGCACATCTGGGTGGCGACCCCGGCCGGTCTGATCGACGCCGCGCCGCCCCGTCCGCAGAACGGCGAGCGCATCCGGTACCTGGAACTCGCCTGCCGCCGCAGCGATCTCGTGATCATCGACGAGGTCGACCGGGTGCAGATGCAACTCGACCAGATCTTCGCGCCCGCGACCGTGCTCGCCGGCGACGAGGACAACGGCCTCATCGACGCGCTCAGCTCGCACAAGATCCGGGAGCTCGCGGCCAGCGGACGGACCCAGCTCTCCGACCGGGACGTGGAGACCTTCGCCGCCGCGCTCAGCACCGCGGCCCTGGCGACGGACCGGCTGTACGCGATGCTGGTCGGCGACCCCGACCTGCGGAAGTGGGTCCGGACGGGGTACTTCAGCGCCTGGACCCTCCAGCTCGGCCTGCTGGACGAACGCTATCCACTCCCCGACGGCAGCGGTCCGGACCACGAGAACCTCGCACCGAGGGAGAGCCTGGGCAAGCTCCTCGACGCGTTCCGCGACAACCCCTTCGGCGACCGGGCCCGGCGGACCGACGAGAACTTCCACCACCTCACCGTCCTGCTCAACGAACTGCTGCACACCGGAAACCCGGAGAACACCCGACGCCGCCTGACCGAAGAGGTGGAAAAGGTCATGGCACTCACTCCGGAGTACCTCGCCTCCCGGCAGCAGGATCACGAGAAAGAGCTCGCCCAATGGAAAAGCGACGTGGAGGCCCTTCGGAAGAAGGGCGCCCGCAAAGCGCTGGAGCGTCTGGAGGCCAAGCCCCCGGCATCCCCCGCGGTCTGGCAGAAGGAGCTGGCCACCCGCTTCGAGTTCACTCTGCTGCTCAGTGCGCTCGAACCCCGGCTGGCCATGATCAACGCCATGTGGCCCAGGGTCGAGGCGGCCCTCGATCTCGGCTACAACGACATGTACCGCCGCCCGCTCGACTACGGCCCCATGGTGCCCGAGGCACCCATGGGCAACGTCCTGGGGTTTCAGTTCAGGGTGGCCGGAGAGGACGAGGGCGGCGTCCGCAGCGGCGAACTCACCTTCTTCCGGTGCAGCGGCGTCGGCCGCGAACTGCTGCGCGCCATGCCCCATCTCGCCACCGTGGACGGCCGTCCCGGGGCACATGTGCTGCTCATGTCCGGCAGTAGCTGGGCCGGTGCTTCCGGCCGCTACCACGTGGGTGTCCCGGTGGGCGTGATCATCGAACCACCGGCCGAGACAACGGAGCGCATCGCCGACGAGAGCAGGATGCGCTTCGAGTTCATCGACGACGGCGACGAGAAACTGCGGATGTCCGGCACCGCACCCCGGGACCGTCCGGAGAAGCTGCGGCGTATCGCCCGGTATCTGGGTGAGGGCGACCACGACGCCCTGGACGGCGGACCGCTCCAACGCGAACTGCTGGACCTCCCGCAGGGGCGGGACCACATCCTGCTCCTGGTCGGCAGCTACGCCGAGGCGCGCGTGGTCGCCGACACCCTGCACAATCTCAACAGCCGCTGGCACAACAGCGTGCTGTGTCTGGTCTCCGACGACGAGGAGATCGCCCCCGAGGACGAACTGCCCTCCGCCCACCGCGCCCGCACACTGCGCCGGGGCGATGTCGAGCGGCTCGCGGAACTGACCGCGAGCGTTCTGGTGGCCCCGCTCCTGGCCGTGGAGCGGGGCCACAACATCCTCAACGAGGACGACGAGGCCGCGATCGGCACGGTCTACTTCCTGGCCCGCCCCAATCCCCATCCCGACGATCTGTCCCTCGCCGTCAGCGCGATCAACGACTGGATCGTCCGTGCCATGGGACCCGGAGGTGAATTCTCCTCCTGGGTGCGCGGTGCCCCCTCGGTCGAGGCCGGCGCCGACGAGGTCCGCCGCCGCGCCCGCTCCCGCTGGCACGAAGTACTGAACCGGTCCATGGCCTGGAACAGCCTGGGCGAGGAACGCGAGCGGGTCACCTGGGACCAACTGGTACTGATGTGGCAGGTGATCGGCCGGCTGGTGCGCGGCGGAGTACCCGCCCGGGTCGTCTTCGTCGATGTCGCCTTCGCCCCGAACCTCGGAGCGTCCTCGTCGCGCCCCGACACCCCCAGGTCCAGCCTGTTGCACAGCGTGCTCCATGTACTCGACCCGTACTTCGAAGGCGACACGAAGACCGCCGAGGAGCGCTTCATCGCCCGATCCCTCTACGAGCCGTTCCGGCGGATGCTCACCCGTCTGCTGACCGAATCCCGCGCCACCACCGGCGCCCAAGAGCCGTCCCCCACCTAGGAGGCGATCCGTGTACCAAGCCATTCGCGCCACGGCCTACGAACCCGACCCGCGGCACGGCCCGTGGCAGGAGGAACTCCGGGTCCTGCCGCTCGGCGAGGAGCTGCACCAGGAGCTCACCCGTCTGCACAGCGAGACCGCGAGCGGCTCGCGCCACCCCGACCGGCTGCCCGTGCGGCAGCTCAACGCCCTGCTCCAGGCACTGGCACCGGGCGTCATCGCGACCGGCCGCCGGGCGGGTACCGATGGCCGCCTGCCGTGGCTCTACGCGCGCGAGGCGGTCCCACCCGAGGCGCTCGCCCCGCTCATCGGCACCTGGGCGGCGACGCGGTTCGCAGGGGACGACGACGGCGACGGCCCCGACCTGGAGCAGCAGTTGCTGACGACGGAGGGGCCCGACCCGGTCCGGCTTCCGCACTGGGAGAGCGAGCGGATCGACCTCACCGAAACGGTGACCTCGGCTGGCGGCACCGCCGAACCCGCCTCGCGCCTCTACCACCTGCTGCCGGAATCGATCGCCTTCCGGCTGGCCGCCCGCCCGTTCCGTACCCGCGGTGCCACGCTCCACTTCCGCGTCGAGAGCGCCGGGGACGGCACACGGCTGATCTCCTGGCCACCCCAGCAGTACGAACACCGCAAACAGACCTGGTTCTACTCGGCCTGTCTCACGATCACCGTGCAGACGGTGCCGTTCGCCCCGCGCTTCCGTGTCCATGTGTCCACCGGAGTGCGCCGGTGGACCACGCAACTGGACCTGCGTCCCCACCAGCTCAGCGGCGCGACGGTCCTCCTGGACGCGCCGCTGCCGTGGCCGGAGGGACCGGACCGGGGATACCGGCTGGCGGTGAACTCCCTCGGCTACGACCGCCGCCTCAAGGAGGTCACCTGGCGTCACCGCAGCCCGGCACCGCTCCTCCCGGAGCTGGACATCGTGCGCCACTACCCGGAACCGGCGGAACTCCTCACCCATCCGGAACGCTGGATCCACGGCTGCGGCGAGGTGGCCGCTGGCATCGTCCACCACACCTCGCTGGGCCCGCACGGCGTGGGCAGTGGCCTGATGCCCCTGGAACGGGCGGAACTGGATGCCTGGGTCGAGGAAGGACTCCGCCCGATGCTGCGCCGGGTCGCCGACCTCACCAGGGCCACCCGGAACAACACCCCCGCACTGATCCCCCGCTCCGGCCCCCGGGCGGAGCCGGAGGCCCGCGAGGCACAGCTCACCACGCTGCGCCGCACCGCCCTGATCCACGCGCTGAACGGACGCCCCCTGGAGGTGGAGATCCACTGGCAGTCCCCGCAGACCCGGGCCGCGCTCCTGGCGGAACTGCCGAAGCTGATCGGCGCGACCGCCGGGGAACGGGTGCGATCGGACGCCGACGGCACCTGGCAGTGGCGCAGCGACGGCATCGAGATCAGGGTGCGTGCCCGCCCCGCCGGACCTCTGGCCGACGCCCTGCCCGTCTCGCGGGAACGCAAGCGCCCGAGGGCCGTGCGGTTCGCCGAGGCCGTCGAGGGACGCTGCGCACTGGTCGCGGAGCGGATGGCCCCGCCGCGGACCGGCCTCGGCCTCGTCATCGCGGAGATCGCCGACAAGGACCGCTTCGCCGCCGTCCCGGACTCCGACCCCAAACACGCCCTGCGTATCGCCTGGGCGAGGCAGGGATGGCTCAGCCAGTTCGTCAATCCGTCCGACGGCACCGACACCGCCCTTGAGCATCGTGCCCGGTGGACCTGGCTGGACGCGTTCCGGCAGCTCGGCGCCGTCACCACGCCCGCGCACCGGGCGGGCGCCGGAATCCCGGGCGACCTCCAGTACGCGGCGCTGTGGCTTGTCCGTCACACCCGCAAGGGACCCACGCGCTGCCCGGTCCGCCGGCTCGTCGCGGTGCGGGTACGCCCCGGAGACGGCCCGGGCGCCCTTCAGGGCTGGGACGCCGAGCGGGCCGAGTGGGTGCCGTATCCGAAGCTGCTGCGGCTCCTGTCCACGACACCCGAACCGGCCGCGGAGGACAGCGGCACCGACCACCGGGGGGAACACCCGGACGCCACCCCGCGAGAACGCCGCGCCGTCGACAGCGAGGGCGCGGCGCTGCGGGCGCAGCGCGAGACCGAGAGCCAGGTCCGGGCCCTGCTCTTCCAGCTCCGCGACCGGCCGACGCTGCTGATGGTGGACGCGGCGAATCTGCGTCAGTGCTGGCCCCGGCTGCGCAACGGCTCGCTGGCCCGCGACATGCTCGGCTTCGGCACCGAACCCGACCAGCGACTCACGACCTACGGGAGCGATCTGCGCCTGGTGAGTGTGCGCGACGCGAACAACCGGGAGGAGGTCGCGGAGTGGTACGCCTACGACGCCCGGGGCCGGGTCGGCTTTGCCGAGGGGGTGTGGGGCGCGGTGGAGCCCGAGAACCGGGTCTTCGCCAGTACGGCCGCCAAGCCGCACACGGCGAAACTGCACAAGGGGCTGATGAAGCTGGTGCCCACGGCGGAGGACCGCAGGGCACCCGGAAAGACCGCCTGGAACCCCGCGCAACTGGAGATCACCGTACTGGGCTGTCTCTCGGAGAAGGCCCTGGCGGACTCGGGGCGCGAAGGCAAGGAGCCCGACCGGCCCGCCGACTGGGCGACGCTCGCCCATCAGATGCGCTACCTGGACGACTATCCCCCGCTCGCCCGCCCGCTCCCGCTCCACCTGGCCCGGCTGGCCGGCGAGTACGTACTCCCGGTGGCCGCGACGAAGACGGCACGGGAGACGGAATCACCGGTCCGGGCGCAGGTGTCGGACCCGGCGCCGCCCACCGCCGACGCGGACTGACGCCACGCCGTCCGGCCACCAGAGGGAAGCGACCGCCGGGCGACGGCGGTTGACCTCGCCCGGCGCTGGGAGGGTGAGCGCACGGCGCCGGGATGACCGACAGTCACTGCGGGCCGGCTCCACCGTAGGACTGTTCAGCCGGGTGCCGTTGCGCGGCCCCTGACCATCCGCTTGCGGGAATGGCCGGAGACCGCGCACCCGGTGGAGCGGGTCCATCGGGACACCATCGCCTGGATCCGTTCGCGCCGGCCCGGATCCGAGAGCTTCTGACTCACCACAGCAGCAGGTCAACGGGGGAGCGGCAGCCCCCCGCCCGCTAAATATCCCGGAAGATCTCGATCTGCGCCCCGATCGAATTCAGCCGCTCCGCCAGATCCTCGTACCCCCGGTTGATGACATACACGTTCCGCAGCACCGATGTCCCGTCCGCCGCCATCATCGCCAGGAGGACGACCACCGCGGGGCGGAGCGCCGGGGGGCACATCATTTCCGCGGCGCGCCAGCGGGTGGGGCCCTCGACCAGGACGCGGTGGGGGTCCAGGAGCTGGAGCCGGCCGCCGAGGCGGTTGAGGTCGGTGAGGTAGATCGCGCGGTTGTCGTAGACCCAGTCGTGGATCAGGGTCTTGCCCTGGGCCACCGCGGCGATGGCCGCGAAGAAGGGGACGTTGTCGATGTTGAGGCCGGGGAACGGCATCGGGTGGATCTTGTCGATCGGCGCTTCGAGTTTCGAGGGGCGCACGGTCAGGTCGGCCAGCCGGGTGCGGCCGTTGTCGGCGACGTACTCGGGGCTGCGGTCGTGGTCGAGGCCCATCTCCTCCAGGACCGCCAGCTCGATCTCCAGGAACTCGATGGGCACCCGGCGGACGGTGAGTTCGGACTCGGTGACCACCGCGGCGGCCAGCAGGCTCATCGCCTCCACCGGGTCCTCGGAGGGGGAGTAGTCCACGTCCACGTCGATCGTGGGGACCCCGTGGACGGTGAGTGTGGTGGTGCCGATGCCGTCCACCCGCACGCCCAGCGCCTCCAGGAAGAAGCACAGGTCCTGGACCATGTAGTTGGAGGAGGCGTTGCGGATCGTGGTGACCCCGTCGTGGCGGGCGGCGGCGAGGAGCGCGTTCTCGGTCACCGTGTCGCCGCGCTCGGTCAGGACGATCGGGCGGTCGGGGCGGACGGCCCGGTCCACCAGCGCGTGGTACTGGCCCTCCGTCGCCGCGATGTCCAGCCCGAACCGGCGCAGCGCGATCATGTGCGGCTCGATCGTCCGGGTGCCGAGGTCGCAGCCACCGGCGTAGGGCAGCTTGAAGCGGTCCATGCGGTGCAGCAGCGGGCCGAAGAACATGATGATCGAGCGGGTGCGTACGGCGGCGTCCGCGTCGATCGCGTCCATGTCGAGGTCGGCCGGGGGCACGATCTCCAGGTCCACCCCGCCGTTGATCCAGCGGGTGCGGACGCCGATGGAGCCCAGCACCTCCAGCAGACGGTAGACCTCCTCGATCCGCGCCACCCGGCGCAGCACCGTACGGCCCTTGTTCAGCAGCGTCGCGCACAGCAGCGCCACGCACGCGTTCTTGCTCGTCTTGACGTCGATCGCGCCGGACAGGCGGCGACCGCCGACGACGCGGAGGTGCATCGGGCCCGCGTAGCCCAGCGAGACGATTTCGCTGTCCAGGGCTTCACCGATTCGGGCGATCATCTCAAGGCTGATGTTCTGGTTGCCGCGCTCGATGCGATTGACGGCGCTCTGGCTGGTGCCCAGTGCCTCCGCGAGCTGCGACTGGGTCCAGCCCCGGTGCTGACGGGCGTCTCGGATGAGCTTGCCGATGCGTTCGAGGTAGTCGTCTGCCATGACGTTGAGGCTATCTCAGATATGAGATGGCGCTCGCTGGGGGGTCCGTTCGGGTGAAAGGGCGTCAAGAGCCGCTGGTGGGGACGCTTGTGTCGGAGGTGGGGGGGATTGGGGGTTGGTGGGGTGGATGGGGGAGTGTGTTGTGGTTGGTGGGGGGTGTGGTGCTCAGGCCCCGCATCACCAGGTCCAGCAGCCGCTGCGCCCTCGGCTGCCAGTCGTCGGCCGGGTCGATCTGCCAGAGGCCCGCGATGGCCAGCACGAAATCGTCGGCGGTGACACCGGGGCGGACGGTCCCCGCCCGCTCGCCCGCGGACAGGAGGAGTTCGATCGCCTCCAGCAGGGGGGCGGCGCCCGGCCGGGGTGATCCGCCGGGCGCGGTCGTCGCCCGGCGGATCGCCTCGGCCAGTCCGATTTTGGTCATGTAGTAGCGGGCCAGATGGTCCATCCACTCGCGCAGGGCCCGCTCCGGGGCGCGGGTGCGCAGCAGTTCCGGCGCCGCGTCCGCCACCTGCTGCATCTCGTGCCGGTACAGCTCGATGACCAGCGCCTCGCGGTTCGGGAAGTGGCGGTAGAGCGTGCCCTGTCCGACGCACGCCTTCCTGGCGATGGCGCTCAGCGGGGCCCCGGCGTCGCGGGTCAGCTCGGTGAGGGCGACCGCCAGGATGCGTTCGCGGTTGCGCTGGGCGTCCACCCGCTGGGCGGGGCCGTCCGGCCCCCGCGCCGCCTCGCCCCTCGGCTGTCTCATAGTCGCCCCTCCCGGCCTGTCCCACGCGCACTCGATCTTGCCAACCGGACGGCTGTCCGCTACGTTCCTGAGCGTATCCGGACAGTTGTCCGGTTGAGTCTCCGGGGGTGGCGGCGCCGAGCCCAGTCTCGCAGCGCGCGATCGCCGGTTCCCACCCCCGCGCCCACCGGTTCCCACCCGCGCCCACCGGCGCCCGCAAGGCCCCAAGACGCCCGGACCCGCGACCGATCCGCGACCGATCCGCGAAAGAAGGCTGACCATGGCTTCGGCCCCCGCGCCGACCTCCAGCGACCTCACCCTCCACATCAACGGAGAGAAGTACGCGCTGACCGCCGACCACCGCACCACCCTCCTCGACGCCCTGCGCGAGCGGCTCGACCTCACCGGCACCAAGAAGGGCTGCGACCACGGACAGTGCGGCGCCTGCACCGTCCTCACCGGCGGACGCCGCACCCTGGCCTGCCTGACCCTCGCCGTCGCCGCCGAGGGCACCGAGATCACCACCGTCGAGGGGCTCGCCCGGGACGGCGGCCGACTGCACCCCGTCCAGCAGGCGTTCCTCGACCTCGACGGCTACCAGTGCGGCTACTGCACCCCCGGCCAGATATGCTCCGCCGTCGCCGTCCTGGACGAGCACGCGGCCGGCTGGCCCAGCGCCGTCACCACCGACCTCCGTCCGGAGAGCGGGCCCCCGCCCCTCACCCCGGCCGAGATCCGCGAGCGGATGAGCGGCAACCTCTGCCGGTGCGGGGCCTACGTCGCCATCGTCGACGCCGTCGCGCACGCCGCCCGCCTCACCGGCGCCACCTCCAGCACCCCCGAGGAGGGCGCCGCGTGAGGGAGTTCGGCTACGACCGCGCCCACGACATCCCCGGCGCCCTCGCCCTCCACGGCCGCGACCCCGACGCCCGCTACCTCGGCGGCGGCACCAACCTCGTCGACCTGATGAAGTCCGGCGTCGAACGCCCCACCCGCCTCGTCGACATCCGCCGCCTCCCCCTGGACCGCGTCGAGCGCACCGCCGACGGCTCCCTGCGCATCGGCGCCACCGTCACCCACAGCGACCTCGCCGCCCACCCGGACGTCCGCCGCGCCCACCCCGCGCTCGCGCAGGCCGTCCTGTCCGGCGCCTCCGGCCAGCTCCGCAACATGGCCACCATCGGCGGCAACCTCCTCCAGCGCACCCGCTGCCCCTACTTCACCGACCTCACCGCCCCCTGCAACAAACGCGACCCCGGCACCGGCTGCTCCGCCGTCCGGGGCGAGCACCGCGGCCACGCCGTCCTCGGCGCCTCCGCGCACTGCGTCGCCGTCCACCCCTCGGACCTCGCCGTCGCCCTCACCGCCTTCGACGCGGTCGTGGCCTACGAGAGCCGGGACGGCGCCGGGGAGATCCCCCTCGACGCGCTCTACCCGCCCGTCGCCGACACCCCGCACCGCGAGACCGTGCTGCCCCCGGACGCGCTGATCACCGCCGTCACCCTGCCGCCCGCCCCGGTCGCCGCCCGCTCCCGCTACCGCAAGGTCCGCGAACGCGCCTCGTACGCCTTCGCCATCGGGTCCGTCGCCGCCGCCCTCGACACCGCCGACGGCGTCGTACGGGATGTCCGGCTGGCGTTCGGCGCGGTCGCCTCCCGGCCCTGGCGGGCCCGCGTCGCCGAGCGGGCCCTGCTCGGCGGCCCCGCCACCCCGGACGCCTTCACCCGCGCCGCCGACGCCGAACTCGCCGCGGCCACCCCGCTGCGGGACAACGCCTACAAGATCCCCCTCGTCCGCAACCTCGTCACCGCCCTGCTCACCGAACTCGCGGCACCCGCGGAAGCCGCCGGACCCGCCCCGACGACCGCCCAGGGGGGCCACCGATGACCCTCACCCCCACCTCCACCGCCGCCGTCGGTGTCCCGCACACCCGGGTCGAAGGGCCCGAGAAGGTCACCGGGTCGGCCCGCTACGCCGGGGAGGTCCCGTTCGCCGACCTCGCGCACGGCTGGCTGGTGCTGTCCACCGTCACCCGGGGCCGCATCCGCTCCGTGGACAGCGCCTCCGCGCTCGCCCGGCCCGGCGTCCTCGCCGTCCTGCACCACGGCAACGCCCCGCACGTCGAACGGGACGTGGGGGACGCCACCAGCGCCGTCTTCCAGCACGACCGGGTGCCGCACCGGGGCTGGCCCGTCGCCCTGGTCGTCGCCGAGACGCCCGAGCAGGCGCGGGAGACCGCCGAGACCCTCGCCGTGGAGTACGACGCCGAACCCCACGACACCGCCTTCCGCGCCGACCACCCCGGCGCCTACGTCCCCCCGGACGGAGCGCATGTCGCCGCCGCCGTCCGCAAGGGCGATCTCGACGCCGCGCTCGCCGCGTCCGCCGTCCTGGTCGACGCCCGCTACACCACCCCCGAGCAGCACCACAACCCCATGGAGCCGCACGCCGCCACCGCCCGCTGGGACGACGGCCGACTCGAACTCATCGACTCCAACCAGGGTGCCGCCTGGGTCCAGGGCGGCCTGGCGCGGATGTTCTCGCTCGACCCGGGCGCGGTGCGCGTCCGCTCCGAGCACATCGGCGGCGGCTTCGGCTCCAAGGGGCTGCGCGCCCACCAGGTGGCCGCCGTGATGGCCGCGACCCTGCTGCGCCGCCCGGTCCGGGTCGTGCTGACCCGGCGCCAGATGTTCTCCCTCGCCGGCTACCGCAGCCCCACCGTCCAGCGGGTGCGGCTCGGCGCCGGACCCGACGGACACCTGCGCGCCCTGGAGCACCAGGGACTCAACCCCACCTCCACCGTCCACGAGTTCACCGAGCCCGCCGCCGCCACCGGCCGCGTGCTCTACGCCGCCGACGCCCACCACACCGCCCACCGCCTGGTCCGCCTCGACGTGCCCTCCCCGACCTACATGCGCGCCCCCGGCGAGGCACCCGGCTCCTTCGCCCTGGAGTGCGCCCTCGACGAACTCGCCGCCCGCCTCGGCCTCGACCCCATCGATCTGCGCGCCCGCAACGAACCCGCGCTCGGCCCGGTCTCCGGCCTCCCCTTCGCCGGACGGCAGCTCCTCGACTGCTTCCGCGAGGGCGCCGCCCGATTCGGCTGGGCCGGGCGTGACCCCCGCCCCGGGCTGCGCCGCGAGGGCCCGCTGCTGCTCGGCACCGGCACCGCCGCCGCCTGCTTCCCGGCCGGTGCCGGGCCCTCCACCGCGGCCGTCACCGCCGAGGCCGACGGCACCTTCACCGTCCGTATCACCGCCGCCGACATCGGCACCGGCGCCCGCACGGCGCTCACCCTGATCGCCGCCGACGCGCTGGACGTGCCGCCCGGCCGGGTCCGGGTCCGCATCGGCGACAGCGACTTCGGACCGGCGTCGATCGCGGGCGGCTCCACCGGCACCCGCTCCTGGGCCCTGGCCGTCACCACCGCCGCCCGCGACCTGCGCGAACAACTGGTCCCCGGTGCCGCCCCGCCCCCGGAGGGCATCACCGCCCGCGCCGACACCGCCGCCGCCCTCGCCGCCCTGCCCGCCCGCGAACGGCACTCCTACGGCGCCCAGTTCGCCGAGGTCGCCGTCGACACCGGGACCGGGGAGATCCGGGTCCGGCGGCTGCTCGGCGTCTTCGCCGCCGGGCGGATCGTCAATCCGCTCACCGCCCGGGGGCAGTTCGTCGGCGGGATGACCTGGGGCCTGTCCATGGCCCTGCACGAGGAGGCCGCCCGTGATCCCCTCTCCGGCGCCCCGGTCGGCCCCGACCTCGCGGGCTACCACTTCGCCGCCCACGCCGACGTCCCCGCCATCGAGGCCCACTGGCTCGCCCCGCCGGAGGACGACGACGACCCCGTCGGCATCAAGGGCATCGGCGAGATCGGCATCGTCGGCACGGCGGCGGCCATCGCCAACGCCGTCTGGCACGCGACCGGCGTCCGCCACCGCGACCTGCCGCTCCGCCCGGACCGCGTCCTGGGCGCGACCCTGGGCGCGGATGCTGGGGGGTTGGGGGGCTGATCGCCGGGGGGCGCTTCCTTGCCGTGGCCTTTCCGGGTGCGGCGGGCCTGCGGGATCGGGGGGCCGGTCCCCCGGGGGGGCGTCCTCGCTGGGGCTCCGGGGACGGGCTCGCGGGGGCCGGGGGATGGGTCACCGGGGGTGCGTCCTCGCCCCGGCCCCGGGCACGGCTTCCCGGCCGTCGGGTGCCTGATCGCCGGGGGTTGCGTCCTCGCCTCGGCTCCGGGTGCGGATTCCCGGCAGGCGGGCCCGACCGCCGGGACCGCATGCACCCCGGCCACCGCATCCGTGAACAGGGGTCCAGGGCCCGACCATCGGGGCCGCATCCTCCCCCGGCCCCGGAGAGAGACCCTAGGGAGCCGGAGGCCCGACCACCGGCACAGGATCCTCGCCGCAGCCCCGCAGCCCCGCAGCCCCGCAGCCCCGCAGCCCCGCAGCCCCGCAGCCCCGGTCACCGGCACACCGGCCCCCGGGAACGGGTCCCGCACACCGGCCCGGGGAACCGGCGAACCGACCCCCACGTTCACCTCAGAGCACACACCACCCCACACCCCGGTGCCGCGGGACACCGGGGCCGAACCCGCCGGGCCGCTCCGCGGCCGGTGCACGGAGGCAAGGATGTTCGACATCGCCCGGGAGCTGGACCACTGGGTGGCCGAAGGGCGCGCGTTCGCCGTCGCCACGGTCGTGGCGACGGGCGGCAGCGCCCCCCGGGGCCCCG
This sequence comes from Streptomyces sp. NPDC093252, assembly GCF_040683675.1. NCBI lineage: Bacteria > Bacillati > Actinomycetota > Actinomycetes > Kitasatosporales > Streptomycetaceae > Streptomyces > Streptomyces sp. NPDC093252. Next base: position 87,153 of record NZ_JBFBEM010000007.1, read on the forward strand.
GCGCCGCCCTCGCCGTGGACAGCGAGGGCACGGCGATCGGCTCGGTCTCCGGCGGCTGCGTGGAGGGCGCGGTCTACGAACTGTGCGAGCGCGCCCTGCGCGACGGCGAGACCCTGCGCGAGAGCTTCGGCTACAGCGACGACGACGCCTTCGCCGTCGGCCTGACCTGCGGTGGCACGGTCGAGGTACTCGTCACCCCGGTCGGGGTGGGATCCCCCGACCGCCCGGTCGTCGCCGCGGCGCTGGCCGCCGCCGCCCGCGGCGAGGGCGCGGCGGTGGTCCGGGTCGCCCGGGGCCCGCGCGAGCAGCTCGGCCGGGCCATGACGGTCCGCCCCGACGGCTCCCACGAGGGCGGGTTCGGACTCTCCCGGGGGCTCGACCGGGTCGCCGCCGCCGAGGCCCGCGCCCTCCTGGAGGTGGGCCGCACGGGCAGTGTGGAGATCTCGGAGAACGGCTCGCACTGCCCCGGCGGACTCACCCTGTTCGTGGAGTCGAGCGTGCCGCCGCCCCGGATGATCGTCTTCGGCGCGATCGACTTCGCGGCGGCGCTGGTCCGGGCCGGGAAGTTCCTCGGCTACCACGTCACGGTCTGCGACGCCCGCCCGGTCTTCGCCACCCGCGCCCGCTTCCCGGACGCCGACGAGATCGTCATCGACTGGCCCCACCGCTATCTCCGGACCACCCCGACCGACGCCCGTACGGTGCTGTGCGTCCTCACCCATGACGCCAAGTTCGATGTACCGCTGCTGGTGGAGGCGTTGCGGCTGCCGGTGGCGTACATAGGCGCGATGGGCTCGCGGCGCACCCACGCCGACCGGGAGACCCGGCTGCGCGAGGCGGGCCTGACCGACGCCGAACTCACCCGGCTGCGCTCCCCGATCGGCCTGGACCTGGGCGCCCGCACCCCCGAGGAGACGGCGCTGTCCATCGCGGCGGAGGTCATCGCCGCCCGCCGGGGCGGCTCCGGCTCACCCCTGACGGGCAGCGGCGCGCCGATCCACCGGGACACGGAGACGGCGACGGCGGGCCGGGCGGAGGAACCGGCGGCGGCGTGAGCGGGGCGGCGGCCTCCGGAAAAGGGACGGGCGTCGTCGCGGGTCACTGTCTAGGATCACGGCATGTCTGCCGACGACGAGCCCGCCCTCACCCGTTCCTCCTTCCGCGACCTCCACCCCCTCTCGACGCCGCACCCCCTGCCCCGGCCGCCCGCCCGGATCTGGTCGGACGCGGACTGGCAGGTCATCCGGCGCGGCTACAGGGCGCGGGACATGGACGAGAAATGGCATGTCTTCAGCGAGGGCGACGAGGTCTTCCTGCACCGCAGTTGGACGGGCCGCGGCATCTATGCGGCCACCTTCGCCGAGGTCGCGCCGGCCGAGGGCGGCGGGCGCCGCATCACCCGCGCCCTGGTCGAACGCGACCCCGCCCGCGCGCGCCCCACGGACGACGACCGTGACCGGCTGATGCTGGAACTGGTGCTCAGCGCCATCGTCCTCGGCGAACCGGCCACTGAACTGCGCGCCGCCCTGGTGGAGTTGACACGCAGCGAGTCCGGCGCGGACAAGACCCCCGCAGGGGCGATCCAGCACAGCCTCCTGGGCCTGCGCACGGCCCCCGGCGAAGGAGCGTCATGAAGATCCTGGTGGTCGGCGCGGGCGGCACGATCGGGACGGCTGTCGTCCGGGCGCTGGAGCAGCGGGCGCACGAGGTGGTGCGGGCCTCGCGCCGCGGCCCCCTCCGGGTGGACCTGGAGGAACCGGCCTCCCTGGACGCCCTGTTCGAGACGGCGACCGGTCTGGACGCGGTGATCTGCTGCGCCGCGAGCGGCCCGCTGGTCGACCTCGTGACCGCGGGCGACGACACGTTCGCGGCGGGCGTGCAGGGCAAGCTGCTGGGGCAGGTCGCGCTGGCCCGGCGGGCGGCGCGGGCCGTCCGGGAGGGCGGCTCCGTCACCCTCACCGGCGGCACCTTCGCCGAACCCCTCCCCGGCGGCTCGCTCGGCGCCCTGGTCAACGGCGGCCTGGAGGGCTTCGTCCGCAACGCCGCCGCCGAACTCCCGCGCGGGGTACGGCTCAATCTCGTCAGCCCGGGATGGATCAGCGAAACCCTGGAGTCCCTGGGCCACGACGGCTCCACCGGCACCCCGGCGGCGGAGGTGGCCCGCGCCTATGTGACGGCGGTGGAGGGGGATGTACGGGGGTGGGTCTGGCGGGGGTGAGGTGGGGTGAGGGCCCCTCCTGGACGTGGAGGATGTCCTCCCGGACGTACAGGATGTCCTCCCGGACAGTCGGGGCCGGCGTTCATCGCGGGGGCGGCAGTTCCTTCAGCGGGGCGACCGCGCGGCCGTCGCGTAGCAGGGGCAGACCCGCCACCAGCCGGTCCAGCATCCCCTCGTAGCGCAGGCCCGCCCCGGCGAGCCGGTCGTCGTCGCCGGGATCGGCTCCGGCGGGGATCAGGATCTCCGGGACCAGCAGCTCCGCCGGCTCCCGCGCCGGGTCCGGCTGATCCACGCTCAGACCGGCCCCGGCGAGGTCGGCGTACCCGGGGACGACCGGACGTCCGCGCAGCCGTCCGCCGATCTCCGGCAGGAACTCGTCCCACAGCACCGCGAGCCCCGCCCGCAGATCACCGCCCGCCGCCAACACCCCGTCCGTCGTCGTGCCGATGACCGTCTCGGCCTCGATGCCGCCCCGGACCAGCAGCCGGGCATCGCCCGCCAGCACCAGGTTCGCCACCCTCAGATCACCGAGCACGATCAGCGCCGGGCTGCCGAAGTCCAGGTTCAGGACATTGCCGTCGATCTCCAGGTCGCCGTCCACGACATAGCCGGTGACCGCGCCGTCGATCCCCTCGTACTCGGGGCGCCCCCCGGCCCTGATCCAGGGGTTCAGATGCCGGTACTGGTGGTCGTCCAGCCACAGCGAGCCGGGCGGGGCCGCGGGCCCCGGGTGCAGGATGTACTCCTCCTCGTACAGGCCGCCGTACAACTCCTCGGGCAGGCCGCGCCGTTCGAACAGCGCCACCGTCTCCGCCCACGTCTGGTAGATCGTCTCCATGGACGGCACAGTAGGCCCCGCCACTGACAACCACCCACCTCCAGCCCCCCGCAGTCCCGTCAATGGCAGCCCTTGCGTCATCCGATCCGCGATCCGTTCCGCACCGGCGTGGGGACCGCGCCGCGTGCCCCGGCAGAAGGCAGTCCGTCATGTCCAGCAGCACGGAACCCACCAGCCGCCCGCCCGCCCGTGCCGTCGTCATCGGCGGCAGCATCGGCGGGATGCTCGCCGCGGCGGCCGTGCGGGAGCACGTCGGCTCCGTCGTCATCGTCGAGGCCCATGAACTGCCCGAGGGGCCGGTGCCGCGCGCCGGGGTGCCGCAGGCCGCGCACATCCACCTCCTCCAGACCGGCGGCATCGACGCCCTGGAGGATCTGCTGCCCGGCACCGTCGATCTGCTGCTGGCCTCGGGAGCGCACCGGATCCCGGTGACCACCGACATGATCGTGTACTCCCCGCAGGGCTGGTACCGGCGCTGGCGGCGCGCCACCCACCAGGTGATCACCGCGGGCCGCGACCTCACCGACTCCGTCGTCCGCGACCGGATCCTCAAGGACCCCCGCGTCGGCGTCCGCCCGCACACCAGGGCCGTCGCCCTGCTCGGCGACGGCGGCCGGGTCACCGGAGTACGGGTGCGCGCCGCCGACGGGACGGAACGCGACCTCGCCGCCGACCTGGTCATCGACGCCTCCGGCCGCGCCACCCGCACCCCCCACTGGCTCAGGACCCTGGGCGTCACCGGACTCGTCCAGGACGACATCACCTCCGGACTCGCCTACGCCAGCCGCTTCTACCGCGCCCCCGTCCCCACCGCCGGCTGGCCCGTCGTCGCCGTGCAGGCCGATCCCCGGCACCCCGGCCCGGCGGGCTCCGGCGGCATCCTGCCCGTCGAGGGCGACCGCTGGCACGTCAGCCTGATGGGCGGCCCCGGCGGCCACCCCACCACCGACCCCGACGCCTTCGAGCCCTTCGCCCGCACCCTGCGCCACCCCGTCATAGCCGACCTGATCCGGTACGCCGAGCCCCTCACCGAGGTCAGCGTCACCCACAGCACCACCAACCGCCGGTACTACTACGAACGCCTCCCCTCCTGGCCGGACGGCCTGGTCGTGCTCGGCGACGCCGTCGCCGCCTTCAACCCGCTGTACGGGCAGGGCATGTCGGCCGCGGCACAGGGCGCCGTCGCGCTCCGGGACGACCTGCGCGCCACCGGCCTGGTGCCCGGCCTCGCCCGCCGCGTCCAGCGTGCCGTCGGTGCCCGCGTCGGCAACGCCTGGGACCTCGCGGTGGGCACCGACATCCACTTCGCCACCACCACCGGCCGCACCCCGAACCTCGCCGACCGGCTGCTGCACCGCTACGTCGGCAGGCTCTCCCACACGGCCACCGGTTCCTTCCACGCGGCGACCGCGCTGACCGACGTCCTGTCGCTCCAGGCGCCGCCCGCCTCCCTGGTGAGCCCGCGCGCCCTGCTCACCGCCCTCGCCGGACCGCACCGCCGCCCGCTGGACGGCCCTCCCTTCAGCCCCGCGGAACGCGGCCTGCTGAGGGAGCTGGGAGAGCCGTCACCTTGGTAGCCGCTCCGGTGGCCCGGCCTGTCCCGGCCGCCCGGCGGCTCGGTGACCCGTGACCCGTGACCCGTTGGCCCTGCGGCCCGGTGACCCTGTGACGACCCGGTGGCCCGGCGTGGCTCAGAGGCGGTGCACCGAGCGCAGGGCGAGCGCGTAGAGGCCGTCGCCGTCCAGCGTCGAGGGGCCGCCGAGGTCGGCCATGGTCGGGCCGTCGGCTGTCTTGCGGCTGGACAGGAACCGGGGCCGTCCCGCGTGGTCGGTGCCCAGATGGATCCCGACGTGGTCGATCTCCCCGGCGTCCGCGCTGTCGGCGTCGAAGAACAGCAGGTCGCCGGGTTGGAGCAGGGCGAGGTCCGGCGGCCCGGCGGCGGACTGGGCGAGGGTGACGCCGGGGGCGTGCAGGGACTGGTCGTGGGAGCGCCGGGGCAGGGCGGTCCGCGCGGGGTCGTCGGCGGCGGCGAGGGGGACCCCGCCGTGGTGGCCGTACACCATCCGGACATAGCCCGAGCAGTCCAGATGGCCGGGCCACAGGGCGCTCGGGGCGGGACGGGTGCCGCCGACCGGGAAGGTCCAGGGCAGGCCCATGTACTCATGGAAGTCGGCGCCCTCGCGCCGGGTGCCGTCGGTCGCCGCCGGTCCGTACCCGGCCTCCCCGAGGACCCGCGCCCCGTCCAGCGCCACCGCCCGCACCTCGGGGGCGCCCGCGACGAACATGAAGGCGTGCGCGAGGACGTCCGGCGCGGTGGACCCGGCCCAGGCCCGCACGGTCTGTTCCAGGGCGGTGGTCCAGGTGCCGTCGAAGGGCGCGGGCAGGACGCGGATCCACTGCCGGTGGGTGACGGCGGGCGGTTCGGTCCAGTGCGCGGAGGAGACGGCGAAGCGGGTGACGCGCAACCGGACGGGAAGGTTGTCGCTCCCGGTGGACGCCACGGTCCGTACCCCCACCCGCCCCGCGCGGAACACGCCGTCGGTCGCCTCGGCGGTCCAGGTGGCGGGTTCGGCGGTTGCCGTGGGCCAGGCCCGGACCTGCATCAGGTCGCCGGTGCGGCGCACCCGGATCGACCAGGGGGTGGTGCCGGGACCGCTAGGCAGTGGCACGGCGGGCGCCAACTGGCTGACGGTGTCGGCCTGTTCGCGCTCCAGGCGGAGTTCGGCGGCGCCGCCGGGGTGGAGGAGGAGGCGGGCCCGGTAGTGGTTCCTGGTGTCCTGGTAGCCGAAGGACACCGCGAACGACAGGGACGCCCCCGAGGGGGCCAGATCGAAGGAGCCGTCGGCGCGGACCTCGACATCGGCGATCGGGTCGTCGCGCAGGGTGGCGTGGCGGCTGAGGTTGGCGCTGCTCAGCACGATGGTCCCGGTGCCGGGCTGGACGGAGTAGTCGGTGGCGGCGCCGTTGACGGTCGACCAGGAGCCGCCCGCGGGCGCGCTGCCCCAGTCGCCGGGTCTCTCCCGGTCGAAGAGATCGGTGAAGGGCTTCTTGTCCTCGGTGAACGTCCGCTCCGCCCCGGTCAGGCGTACGGTCCGCGCCCCCGTGGTCAGCAGCGCGATCTCGGCACCGTCCGCCTGCCGCACGGAGACCCGCCCGGGGGTGCCCGGCAGGGGTACGGCGGTCAGGGCGCCGAGGCTCAGCGCGGCGTACAGGGAGGCGTCGTTGGCGGCGAGGGTGACCCCGGTGCCGGTGCCGGTGCCGGTGCCGGTGCCCGACGCCGAGGCGGCGGTATCGGCGGTGACGGCCCGCGCGGTCAACCGGGGTGCGACGAACGGCAGCGCCACCCCGGCCCCGAGCGAGGCGACGAGCCCGCGCCGCGAGAGCCGGGCGGGAGAGGAGGGAGGGGAGGGAGGAGAGAGAGGGGAGGGCGGCGGGGTGGCAGACGGGGTGGGCTGGGATGACGGGGGACCAGCGTCAGGGCTCGGCATGAAGTCATGGTCACATCAAACCCACGCCACCGGGCCCGCACGCTCCACTCCGTCCCCCCGTCCCCATGCCCGCCTCCCGTCCTCGTCCCCCCGCCCTCGTCTCCCCCTCCCCTCAGTTCCCCGTCCCCGCCCCCGATTCCCTCTACCCTGCCTCGGGTGATGACTTCCGACGACGTCCTGTCCATCCTGTCCCTCGCCCGTGGTGCGGGCGCCGATGTCTGGATCGCCGGTGGCTGGGGGATCGACGCGCTGATCGGCGAGCAGACCCGCGACCACCGCGACCTCGATCTGGCGCACCGCGAGGACCAGGAACCGGCGTTGCTGGCCGCGCTCGCCACCGCCGGTTATGTGGAGACCCTCGACTGGCGCCCGGCCCGTTTCGTCGTCTCGGACCCGCGCGGCCGGGACATCGATCTGCACCCGGTGACGTTCCGCCCGGACGGGTCGGCCGTGCAGCGGTCGCTCGACCCGGCGAGCCCGTATCTCTACCCGGCGGACTGCTTCACCACCGGCACGATCGGCGGCGCCGGTGTCCCCTGCCTCTCCGTGGACCAGCAGATCGCCTTCCACCAGGGCTACCCCCCGACCGACCGCGACCGCGCCGACATGGCCCAGCTCCGCCGGGTCTTCGGGGTGGACGCGGGCTACTGAGCACCGGCGGGGCCCCGCGCCACGAGCCCCCGGCGCCACTCCGCCGCACAAACCACAGGGCAAAGGCACGCCACCCTCCCTCACCCCCCCACCCCCTCACCCGTACCGCTCCACCAGCGCGGCCCCGATCGAGGCCAGATGGCCCCGCACCTCCTCCGGACCGGTCACTTCGAGCCATGCGACCAGCCCGGCCAGCTCACCCGCGACCGTGGACGCGCTGTGCCCGCGGAGCACGACCTCGATACGGCCGTCGCCCGTGGGACCCCCCACCTCCAGCCGGGCGCCGAAGGTCAGCCGGAGGGCGCCGAGCGCCTCGGGCGCGCACACCGCCCGGACCTCCAGGGGCGTTCGTCTGCGGTCGACCTCGTCGGCGATCTCGCGCCAGTACCGGGCGAGGTCGAAGTCCTCGGGCCGGGTCACGGGTTCGCCGGTCGGGTCGGCGGACGACACCCGGTCGATCCGGAACGTCCGCCGCCCGGCCCCGGTATGGGCGACGAGGTACCACGACGGACCCTTGGCGACGATGCCCAGCGGGTGGACGGTCCGCTCGGTCCCGGCACCGGTGCTGTCGACATAGCCGAGCCGCACCTGGACGCCGCGGATCACCGCGTCCTGGAGGGCGTCGAGGAAGCGGGGCGGGGGCCGCTGCTCGACCGGAGCCGACCCCCACCGCTGCGGGTCCAGGACCAGCGACGCCGCCGCGGCCTCGGCCTGCACCCGGAAGGGCTCCGGCAGGGCCTGGACGAGTTTGCGCAGCGCCGCCTTCACGGCCGGGGTCGCCGCCGAGGCCGGTCCGGCGACCAGGAACAGCGCGCGGGCCTCACCCGCGGTCAGCCCGGACAGATCGGTACGGGCCCCGCCCACGAGACGCCAGCCGCCGCCCCGGCCCTGCACGGAGTAGACGGGCACCCCGGCCATGGCCAGGGCGTCGAGGTCGCGGCGGGCGGTGCGCTCGGAGATCTCCAGCTCCCGGGCGACCTCCGCCGCCGTCACCTGCTCGCGCCGCTGGAGCAGAAGGAGAAGGGCCACCAGCCGGTCGGTTCGCACACCGGCAACATTTACACAGAAACCGGTCATGGGGTGACCTGTTTCCTCGACAGGATGGCGTCAGCGGAGATCGAAAGAAGAAATCACCGAGAGGAAAAGCGCATGTCCGATGTCAATCCGGCCGAGTTCCCCGAGCCCACCCTCATTCCCGTCAACGGCGTGGAACTGGAAGTCTTCGAAGCGGGCCCGCGGAATGGCGGCAGGCCCATCGTGCTCTGCCACGGCTGGCCGGAGCACGCCTTCTCCTGGCGGCACCAGATCCCCGTCCTCGCCGCCGCCGGCTTCCATATCATCGTCCCGAACCAGCGGGGCTACGGGAACTCGTCCCGTCCGGCCGAGGTCACCGACTACGACATCGAGCACCTGACCGGTGACCTGGTCGCCCTTCTCGATCACTACGGATACGACGACGCCACCTTCGTCGGTCACGACTGGGGCGCCATGGTCGTCTGGGGGCTGACCCTGCTGCACCCGGACCGGGTGAACAAGGTGATCAATCTGAGTCTGCCGTACCAGGAGCGCGGCGAGCGGCCCTGGATCGAGGTGATGGAGGAGATGCTGGGCGGCGATTTCTATTTCGTCCACTTCAATCGGCAGCCGGGCGTGGCGGACGCCGTGTTCGACGAGAACGCCGCTCAATTCCTGCGCAATCTGTACCGGAAGAACGTGCCGCCCCAGGAGCCCCGGCCGGGAATGGCGTTCATCGATCTCGCCCTGGCCGAGAAGCCGCTCGGTGACCCCGTCATGAGCGATGACGAACTGGCGGTCTTCGTCTCCACCTTCGAGTCGGCCGGGTTCACGGGCGGGGTGAACTGGTACCGGAACCTGGACCGCAACTGGCATCTGCTGGCCGGGGCGGACCCGGTCGTCCGCCAGCCCGCGCTCATGATCTATGGCGACCGGGATGTGATCCCGAGGTCCGGGCGGCTGGCGGAGTTCGTGCCGCGGGTGGAGGTGGTCGGTCTGGACTGCGGTCACTGGATCCAGCAGGAGAAGCCGGAGGAGACCAACCGGGCGATCCTGGAATGGCTGGCCCGCCAGGACGCCGCCGCGTAGCCGCCCGCGCCTGCCGATGAACCGGGTGGTGGCGGACCGTCCGCCGCCGCCCGGCACCACCGGACCGCACCCGGCCCGCCACCGGACCGTCCGCCGCCGCCCGGCACCATCGGACCGCCCCCGGCACCACCGGACCGCACCCGGCACCACCGGACCGCCCTCGGACATCGCCCGACCCGCCCCCGGACGCCCGCGCGCAGCCAGAACCCAGCACCCAGCACATGACCGCCCCGCGTCCATGTACTAGAGTTATCTCGACATCGAGATATCTGCCGAGGCGTGCCGCAGCCGCCCACCCCGGTGAGGAGAGCCGGTAAGGGTTACCTAACTTAGCCTGACCTTAGCGGATTGGCCAAGTCTGCGTGGCGGCAGGATGCGGTGGTACGCGCACATGAATGAAGGAGACTGTCGTGTCGGCGAACAGCTTCGACGCCCGCACCACGCTGAGCGTGGGCGACGAGTCGTACGAGATCTTCCGGCTGGACAAGGTCGAGGGCTCCGCGCGCCTTCCCTACAGCCTGAAGGTGCTGCTGGAGAACCTGCTGCGCACCGAGGACGGCGCGAACATCACCGCCGACCACATCCGCGCCCTCGGCGGCTGGGACTCGCAGGCCCAGCCCAGCCAGGAGATCCAGTTCACGCCCGCCCGCGTGATCATGCAGGACTTCACCGGCGTGCCCTGTGTCGTGGACCTCGCCACCATGCGTGAGGCCGTCAAGGAGCTGGGCGGCGACCCCGCGAAGATCAACCCCCTCGCCCCCGCCGAGCTGGTCATCGACCACTCCGTCATCGCCGACAAGTTCGGCACCAACGACGCCTTCAAGCTGAACGTCGACCTGGAGTACGGCCGCAACAAGGAGCGCTACCAGTTCCTGCGCTGGGGCCAGACCGCGTTCGACGAGTTCAAGGTCGTACCCCCCGGCACCGGCATCGTCCACCAGGTGAACATCGAGCACCTGGCCCGCGTCGTCATGGTCCGCGACGGCAAGGCGTACCCGGACACCCTGGTCGGCACCGACTCGCACACCACCATGGTCAACGGCCTCGGGGTGCTCGGCTGGGGCGTCGGCGGCATCGAGGCCGAGGCCGCGATGCTGGGCCAGCCGGTCTCCATGCTCATCCCGCGCGTCGTCGGCTTCAAGCTCACCGGCGAGCTGCGCCCCGGTACGACGGCCACCGACCTCGTGCTGACCATCACCGAGATGCTCCGCAAGCACGGCGTCGTCGGCAAGTTCGTCGAGTTCTACGGCGAGGGCGTGGCCGCCACCAGCCTCGCCAACCGCGCCACCATCGGCAACATGTCCCCGGAGTTCGGCTCCACCGCCGCCATCTTCCCGATCGACGGCGAGACCCTGAACTACCTGCGCCTCACCGGCCGCTCCGAGCAGCAGGTCGCGCTGGTCGAGGCGTACGCCAAGGCGCAGGGCCTGTGGCTGGACCCGGCCGCCGAGCCGGACTTCTCGGAGAAGCTGGAGCTGGACCTCGCGACCGTCGTCCCGTCCATCGCCGGGCCGAAGCGCCCGCAGGACCGGATCGTCCTCGCGAACGCGGCCGAGCAGTTCAAGAAGGACGTCCTCAACTACGTCGCCACCGCCGACGAGGCCGGCCAGGAGTCCTTCCCCGCCTCCGACGCCCCGGCCGCCACCAACGGCGTCCCCACCAACTCGGTCACCGTCACCGCCCCCGACGGCACGACGTACGAGCTGGACCACGGTGCCGTGACCGTCGCCGCGATCACCTCCTGCACCAACACCTCCAACCCGTATGTGATGGTCGCCGCCGCGCTGGTCGCGAAGAAGGCCGTCGAGAAGGGCCTGACCCGCAAGCCCTGGGTCAAGACCACCCTCGCCCCGGGCTCCAAGGTCGTCACCGACTACTTCGACAAGGCGGGCCTCACCCCCTACCTCGACAAGGTCGGCTTCAACCTCGTCGGCTACGGCTGCACCACCTGCATCGGCAACTCGGGCCCGCTGCCCGACGAGGTCTCCCAGGCGGTCAACGACCACGACCTCGCCGTCACCTCGGTCCTCTCCGGCAACCGCAACTTCGAGGGCCGGATCAACCCCGACGTCAAGATGAACTACCTGGCGTCCCCGCCGCTGGTGGTCGCCTATGCCCTCGCCGGGTCCATGAAGGTCGATGTCACCCGCGACGCCCTCGGCACCGACCAGGACGGCAAGCCGGTCTTCCTGACCGACATCTGGCCCACCGAGGCCGAGGTCAACGACGTCGTCGCGGGCGCCATCGGCGAGGACATGTTCAACAAGTCCTACGCCGATGTCTTCGCCGGTGACGCCCAGTGGCAGGCGCTGCCGATCCCCACCGGCAACACCTTCGAGTGGGACGCCCAGTCCACCTACGTCCGCAAGCCCCCGTACTTCGAGGGCATGCAGATGGACCCGGCCCCGGTCACCGACATCTCCGGCGCCCGCGTCCTCGCCAAGCTCGGCGACTCGGTCACCACCGACCACATCTCGCCCGCCGGTGCCATCAAGGCCGACACCCCGGCCGGGAAGTACCTCACCGAGCACGGCGTCGAGCGCCGCGACTTCAACAGCTACGGCTCGCGCCGCGGCAACCACGAGGTCATGATCCGCGGCACCTTCGCCAACATCCGGCTGCGCAACCAGATCGCGCCGGGCACCGAGGGCGGCTACACCCGCGACTTCACCCAGGCGGACGCCCCGGTCTCCTTCATCTACGACGCCTCCCGCAACTACATCGAGCAGGGCATCCCGCTCGTCGTCCTCGCGGGCAAGGAGTACGGCTCCGGCTCGTCCCGCGACTGGGCCGCCAAGGGCACCGCGCTGCTCGGCGTCAAGGCCGTCATCGCCGAGTCCTACGAGCGCATCCACCGCTCCAACCTGATCGGCATGGGCGTGCTCCCGCTCCAGTTCCCGGAGGGCACCTCCGCCGCCTCCCTCGGCCTGACCGGTGAGGAGACCTTCTCCTTCACGGGCGTCACCGAGCTGAACGACGGCACCACCCCGGCCACCGTCAAGGTCACCACCGACACGGGCACCGAGTTCGACGCGGTCGTCCGCATCGACACCCCCGGCGAGGCCGACTACTACCGCAACGGCGGCATCATGCAGTACGTGCTGCGCAACCTGATCCGCGGCTGACACCCGCGCGAAGACGCGACAGGGCCGCACCCCGGGTGACCGGGGTGCGGCCCTTCGCGCGCTGCGCGCCCGTCAGTCGAACGAGATCTTCCACTGGGCCGAGTTCACATCGTTGCCCGGGTCCCACACCGCCACCTGGCGCCGGTTGTCGTCCACGAACATCGTCGCGTAGAAGTAGCCGGAGTAGTGGTTGTTCCAGAGCGAGACGGTGTCGTTGTTGGAGAACACCTTGTAGCCCTTGATCCAGATGTCCTCCGCCGTGGTGACACTGCACCCCGACAGCACATCGAGGTTGCTGTTGACGGTGAGCTTCACGCCGTAGGGGCCGCGCAGTTCGCGGATGCGGACGTAGTGGTCGTCGCTGACCGCGTTGACCTGGCCGTAGGCGTTGAGGGTGTTGTTGGCGTTCAGCTCGCCGTCGGCGTCCAGGGTGCCGCTGACCTTCAGGTCGCCGTCGGTGTACAGGGAGCTCTTGGCGTACAGGGAGCCGTGCACCGTGACGTCGTTGCGGGCGTCGGTGCTGCCGCTGATGGAGAGGCTGCCGCCGATGGTGGCGGAGTTGCTCACCGAAAGGGTGTTGCCCACCGTCGCGCTGCCGGTCAGGTCCAGCCCGGACCAGCCCGAGATCTCGCCCTTCACCGTCAGCCGGTCCAGCGTCGGGTCCTTCACGGTGAGGGTGAGGACCGCGTACTGGTAGGCCGTCTCGAAGCCGGTGCCGCTCGCCGGGGCCAGGGACGCCTCCAGGGTGAAGGTGGTGTCCTGGAGGAGCGAGCCGCTGGGGAGGGTGAAGGAGGTGCCGGCGTCGTTGTAGAGGAGGTTCCCGTCGCCGTCGAACAGCCGGTAGTGCGAGCCGTTGCTCTCCCAGGAGAGATACGGGGTGGCGGTGCTGGTGAACTTGGTCTTGGGGGCGTCGGCGCTCTCGTCGTCGCGGGCCAGGAACGCGTTGAGGTAGAAGGCGGGCTCGATGACCGGCAGCGGCACGGACTTGTGGTGCGCGGTGAAGTCCTCGGGGTCCGAGTCGGTGTCGGAGTGCTCGGTGATGCGCAGTTCGAGGGTGCCGGTGCTGTCCACCAGCTCGCCGCTCACCCCGAGGTGGACCGGCCCGGCGAACGGCTCGCCGTCGTCGCCCTGGTAGCGGAAGACCGCCCGGTAGAACCCGCCGTCACCGGACAGGCCCAGATGCTCGGCGGTCACCTGGACCATGGTCCCCGCGATCCAGTTGCCGTCGGAGGAGAAGACCGGGTGCGGGTCCTTGGCGAAGTACCCGCCCCCGGCGCTCGCGTCGATCGGCACGGCTATCTGGATCCAGTCGCAGTAGGCGTCCTGCGCCCCGGCGTCCACGGTGATGGCGATACGGCCCTGGGACGTGGTGCCCTGGGTACCGGCCTGGAGCGGGGCCGGGCTGGTGGCGACCCGGTAGGTGAGCAGCGGCTGATCGGACATGCGGGACCTCCTGATACGGGCGGGCGGGTGTGCGTACCTCAGCGGGTGCGGTGGAATGCGGTGAAGCGTCACTGGTCGGGCTCGGCGGACCGGTCGGGCTCGACGGACCGGTCGGGGTCGGCGGACCGGTCGGGGTCGGGGTCGGCGTCGGGGAGCAGGTGGAGCAGGCCCTCTTCGAGGGTGGGCGGGCGGTCCGGGAAGCGGGCGTCGGCCGGTGCCGCCGCCAGGTCGTACGGGGTCCAGGGGCCGCCCGGGGGCGGGGCCGGGCGCAGCCAGTTCCAGGTGCCGTGCCGGGTGCTGGGCCGGGGGAAGGGGACCGGGCCGTCCTCGGCGCCGCCGACGACCGGGCCGAAGCGGAAGAGGGCCTGGAGCCGCCGCAGCGGGCCGTCGACATGCTGCTGCGCGACGGTCACGGCGGCGGTGGGGGTGATGCCGGTGACGGCGTGGACGCTCGCGCGCGGGTCGACGAGCAGCAGCAGGGCGGTGGGATCGGTGTCCCCGAACGTCAACCGGAGGTAGTTGGTGGGTGAGGACGGTTCGGGCGGGCCGGGCGGGCCGATGCGGGTGATGAGGTCCTGGCCGTCGTCGGGGGCGGTGACGCTGTCGAAGCGCTCGTAGTCGTAGCCGCCGTCGGCGGTGCCCCGGTAGAAGCCGATCAGGCCGTCGTCGCGGGCGGGCTGGTCGCCGAGGCGGACGGCGAACGGGTCGGCGGTGAACGCGGGCGCCGGGGGGTCGAGGCTGGCCCGCCAGCCGGTGTCGCGCAGCGGCGGCCCGTCCAGGGTCAGCCGCAGTCGCGCCCGGACCAGCGCCAGCGGCCGTCCGACGAGCGCGGACATCGTCTGGTCGGTGCGGCGGCCCAGCGGGTCGGTGGTCCACAGCGTGGAGTCGATGACATCGAGGAAGGCACTGAGGTTGGCCTCGTCGCCGAGCCGCCGGGAGCCCAGCAGACCGGCGATCACCGGGGCGAGCGCCGCGACCTCGGCGAGGGTGGTGAGGGTGCCGTCGGGCGGGGGTTCCCACTGGCCGGTGCGGGCGCCGGTGGCGTCGGTGAGGGTGCGGTAGGTGCCCAGGAAGCGGCCCTCGGCGTCGTACAGCAGGAGGCTGCCGTCGAGGTGGCTGGGGAGCAGCCAGCCGGTGACGGGGCTGGGGTCGGCGGCGGTCTCCACCACCCGGGTGCCGGTGGCGGCGTCGAGGAGGTCGAAGTCGAGCCGGGCGGGCTGGAGCGGGCGCGGCGGGAGCTGGGCGACGGCGGCGATGGTCGGGGTGAGGGACGACTCGGTGGCCAGGCCGGAGTCGATGACCAGCGGGAAGTTGCGGTGGTCGTGCAGTCCGCCCTGCTTGGTGTCGGGGCTGACCACATCGAGGACCCGGCCGAACTTGTCGTAGAGGAACAGCTCCGCCAGATGGATCTGGCCCTGCCGGGTGGCGTGGAAGTCGGCGCTCTCCCCGCCGGGGAGGTACGGGACGCTGGTGACCCGGCCCCGGTACCGGGCGGGCAGGGCGTCCTCGGACTCGGCGTCGGGGAACCCGGTGAGGCCCGCGACCTCGGTGAAGTGCCGGTCCTGGGGGGTGGGGCGGCGGAAGGCGCGGGTGTCCCGGGCCGCGATCCGTTCGTTGAAGCCGGTCAGTTCCTGGGCGAGGACACCCCAGTCGCCGATCTCCTCCAGCCAGGCGCCGAGCCGGTCGCGCTGGGTGTCGGAGCCGTGCCGGGTGACGAACTCCTTCAGCCGGGCCGCGAACAGGGTGCGCGGATGCGGGCCGAGCGCCGAGACACCGGCCACGGCGACGGTCTCCGGGGCGGGCGCCGAGCCCGGGACGTACCGGTAGTCGGTGCCGTCGAAGACCCAGCAGTCCTGGCCGCCGACGCGGTGCGGGATATGGCTGTAGGAGGTCCGCCACTCCATGAACAGCGGCTGCCAGGGCTGGTTCCAGGGGTCCAGGCCCCGCGCGGGCAGGGTGCCGGTGTAGTCGGCGGGGCGGTGCGCGGCGAGGGCCTCGCCGACCTGGGCCGTGGACACCCCGGCGGTGCTCCCGGCGAGGGCGGCGGCGTTGCCCGGGTCCAGCAGGAAGTACTCGGCGAGCAGCCCGGCGACCCCGGCCGGGAGCCCGGCGAGGCCGGGCAGTTCCGGCATCGGCCCCTGCCCGGGTGCCGCGGTGAGCGACCGGCCGCCCACGGCGAGGGCGGTGACGGGCGCGCCCGGGGAGCCGTCGGAGGCGTCGGTGAGGACCCGGGTGGGCAGCGGCCGGTCCGGGTCCGGGACGACGGCGTCCCCCGGCGGCATGATCCCCGACACGCTCACCACGGGATTGACGCCCCGCCAGAACGAGGGCCGGGGCACCGCCTTGAGCGCCGCCCCCTCGGGCAGCCCCCTGGCCGCGGCGAAGGCACGGATCCCGGCGGCCAGCGCGTCATGCCCACCCGCGCCCCGGGCCGCCGGGTCGGGCTGCGGCACCCGCGCCGCCAGCTCCCGAGCCCGCCCCGCCCGCTCCCGCACGGTGTGTGCCAGGGAGCCCGCCCGGGTGGGGTCGAGTTCGGCCTGGAGGTCCTCCTGGTCGGGCGCTCCCACGGGGCGCGGGTCCAGGATGCCGAGCAGCCCCTGCTTCAGCCACAGCGAGTTCAGCCGCCACTGGAGGTCGTACACCTCGCCGAGGAGGGCGTCCAGTCGGTCCTGGTCGTCGTTGAGGGTGGTCAGCCAGGCCGGCGGGGCGAAGGGCGCGGGCGGGGGGCCGTCGGGCGACGGATCGGCCGGGGGCGGGGTCACCGTCCAGCGGTAGCCGCCCGACGCGGCGCCGAACGAGGCCGCGTGGACCGCGCGCCGGACGCGTTCGTCGCCGCCCTTCTCGTCGGCGACGGACAGCACATCGTGCAGGAACGCCCGCAGCACCTGCATGTCCTCGGCCGCCGGGTGGGCGCCGGTCGCCTTCAGGGCGTGCCCGGCGAGCGCGGTGAACGCGTCCTCGGTCGTGCTGCCCAGGGACACGTTCAGCGCCCCGCTGTCCTTGACGGAGTGCAGCGGGTCGGGGGAGGGCGGGGCGGACGCGGCCGGGTCCCAGCGCACGGTCAGCGCCAGCCCCTGGTAGAGGCTGCGCACCGCCGGGGCGAGGTCGCCGTCCAGCACCGGGTTGCCGGTGACCCGGGGGTCCCGCCAGCCGAGCCGGGCCAGCAGTTCGGCGTAGGTGGTGTCCGGGGGGAGCGCGGCGAGGACATCGGCGCCGGGATCCGAGTACCAGCCGACGACCTGGTAGCCGAGGGTGTCCGCGCCCAGCACGTCGGAGAGATCGTCCAGGAAGGACAGCACATTGGTGTTGTGCGGGGTGTACGTGGTGAAGTGCGGGTCGCCCGCGCTCATCGCGGTGAGGAACAGCGGGTCCCGCCCGGCCCGTTCCGTCCAGGGCGTGGCGTCGGTGAGCGGGAAGGCCAGCCCGATCGACACCTGCACCGACTTGGAGGTGCGGGCGGCGCGGTAGGGGTCGGCGCTGGCCCGCCAGGCGTCCAGGGTGCCGGTGCCGACCAGGGAGGTGCTGGACCGTTCCAGGGCGTGGCCGCGCTGGGCCGCGTACGAGGTGTGGGGGCAGTCGCTCTCGATCACCCAGGCCCGGAGCTGCCGCCGGGCGCCGCCGCTGAACCGGGTGACCAGCCACCGGTTGGGCAGCAGCGGGTAGGCGACCTCGCCGGTGGCCGGGTCCTCCACCCCGTGGCGCAGTCCGCGCGGCAGCGTCCAGTGCAGATGGACCCCGGTGTGCCGGAACAGGGGGTCGTCGCTCTGGCGGTCCCCCTCGTCGGGCTCGGGGCTGATGTAGTCGCGCAGGGCGAGGTGGTTCTGCCGCCAGGTCCGGAAGCCGTCCCGGCCCAGCACGGCCGGGGTCACCGCGAGCGCGTCGAGGCCGACCGGCACGACGAGAGAGAGGGGGGCGGCGGGGGAGCCGGAGGAAGCGGAGGGGTCGGGGGAGCCGGGGGAGCCGGAGGTGCCGGGGGAGCTGGGGGAGTTGCTCATGCGGGGGTTCCTCCAGTCGCCGGGAAGCGGTCCCCGTCCGGGCCGTCGAACCGGATCGCCTCGGGCACCTTGACCAGTTGCAGGGCGAGATCGGCCGGGCCGACCGGGCCCACGGACGTGCCGTGCGCGCGGTCCAGGGCGTCCTTCAGGGCCGGGACCAGCGAGCCGAGGTCCAGGACCCGGACGCCGGGGTCGGTGGACGGCCGCAGATGGGCCAGGACGTCGAAGGTGACCTCGGTGCCGAGCTGCTCGCCCAGCGGCAGCCGGGGCCCGGCGTCCGGCAGCAGACTGCGCAGCGGGATCAGCCCGTCGTCCTCCACCCCGAACCGGAACCCCTCCTGCGGTTCGGCCAGTTCGACCGTCGCGGGCACCCCGTTGAACAGGCACAGCAGCACCGCCGGGGACAGATGGTCCATCCGCAGCACCGGCAGCGCCGTCCCCGCCGCGTCCACCGCCCGCACCGCGAGATTCGGCCAGCCGGAGACCAGCCCGGAGCGCAGCAGCAGCCCGCACACCGTGCCGAGCGGCCCCCCGGGGGCGTCCCCGGCGACCTCGCGCCGCTCGTCCCGGTGCCGGGAGGCCGCGTCCGCCACCGCCGCCCGCACCACCGAGGCCACGATCTCGTCCTGGAGGGTGTCCCGGCTCGACTGGGCGCCGATCCCCAGCGCCCCGCCGATCAGCGCGTCCCGCCAGTTCGGGTCGGTGTGGAAGAACCGCAGCGACTCCGGCGGCAGCATCCGCGCGTCGGGCACCACCTGCGCGAACGGCACGCCGTACAGCAGCAGCAGCCGGGCCAGCCAGTCCACCACCGGGGCCAGGCGCTCCGTCAGTCCGGCGTCCTCGGCCAGGGCCCGGGTGACCGCCGACCGGGCCGCGTCGGAGCGCAGATAGGCGTCCAGGTCGGCGCTCGGATCGCTCGGCGGGGGCTCGGGCGCGGGCGGCGACCAGGGGTCCTCGGGCCGTACCGGCCCCGCCTTCAGCGTGGCGAGCAGCGGCCCGTCCAGGAGCGCCGCGAACGCGGCCCGCGCGCCGCCGTCCCCCGCCCCGCCGCCCGGCAGATGACTGCTGGTGTCCCGGTGGTAGAGGGTGTCGACCAGATCGTGGGTGGCCCGCTTGAAGGCGATGAGCTGCTGCACGAACGCCGCGTCGGCCAGCGCCAGCGCGCGGCCGGTCTCGAACGCGGCGGCCAGCGACACGTCGAAGCTGCCCCACCCCGGGTCGTAGCCGAGCAGGGCGTCCGCGCCGGCGGCCGTCGCCACCCGGTCCACGGGCGCGGGCAGGACGGGCGTGAGCGGCCCCCGGTACCAGCCGAAGGTCCGCTCGCCCGACCGGGTCCGGTACGGCAGCGGCACATACCCGTCCCCCATCCGCCGGGCCACCTGCCGCCGGGCGGCCGGGACACCGTCGTCGTCCCGGTACGGGGACGGCAGCCGTAGCCACATCTCCTCCCGGGTCGCGGCCCGCGTACCGTCCGGCGTGCGGGCGAGCCCCTCGGCCAGCGCCCGGAAGTGCGCCCGGCCGTCCGGGTCCGCCCAGAACGACCACCCGCACAGCGACAGCAGCGCCACCGACGTACGCCCCCGGAAGTCCGGCGCACCGGATCCGAGGAGGTGCTCATGGCCCTCCAGGGACACCAGATGGACGATGTTCTTGGTGCGGGCGTCGGCGGGTGAGCCGGGTGGGGCGGCGGCCGGGAACCGGTTCGCGACCAGCACCGAGAACAGCCCGTCCTCCTGGAGCCCCAGGATCGGCCGGTCCCCGGTGTTGGCGCCCCGGCAGTGCGCGAGCTGCGGCAGCTCGGCCAGCTTGGGCACCACCTGCGCGAACACCGCGGCCGGAACCCGGATCACCTCGCAGGGGTCGTCGTCCCCGATGTCGGACTCGCGCCGCAGCTCGGGCCCCAGCACCTCGGGGTCGTCGGCGACGAAGGCGCCCACCGTGCTCGACTCGCTGCGGTTCGGGGACCCCGTCCCGCCGAGGAGCTGGTCGTCGGTGAGGACCAGCAGCGCCAGCCACGGAGCCGACCGGTCCGCCCCGCGCAGCGGACGCTCCCACGGCAGCATCGGATCGCCCAGCACCACATGCGGCAGCACCTCCGCGAACCGCCCCTCGGAGGCGTCCGGCGGCTGCCGGGCGACCACGGCCGTGGCGTCGAGGGCCACCTGCGGCGCCCGTACGGTGAACCGCTGCACGGCCCGGAACGTCCCCCCGACCGTCCCCGCGCCCGCCCCGGTGCCGGTGCGCAGGGCGTGCGTGGCCTCGATCCGGTAGTCACCGGCCGAGAGGGCGGGCAGATAGTGGTCGTGCAGTTCGATGTCCCCGATGGGGATGGTGTCGCGGGCGGGGTGCTGCGGGCTCTGGCTCGCGCTCACGTCCGGCTCTCCCTGGGGTCTGGGTGCGGGGGCGGGTCTACGGGTTCTGCACCAGCGGTGCCCGGTGGTAGAGGTGGGTCGCTCCCGCCGCCAGCGCGGTCAGCGCGTCCCCCGGGTCCTTGAGCAGCCCGGCGTCGGCCAGCGCCGCGCCCACCTGGTCGCGGCCGGTCCGGGCGGTACCGCCGTCGGTCCGCCCGATCCGCGCCACGCACGCGTCGTCGGGGACCGACACGTAGTCCCGGTCGGCGACGGGTGCGGTGGGCAGGGGGGCCAGGCCGGGCGGGATCTCGTCGGCGCTGTACTCGCTGAGCGGGAACACCCCGCGCGAGGCGGCCAGTTCCGGGCGGGGCGCCTGGAGGTCGTAGCCGACCGGGCGGCCCGGCAGCACCTCGGCGTCGGGCGCGCCCGGGGTGTGGGTGAACGGGGCGGGCGGGGCGCCCCACAGGGAGGCGGCGAGATTGTGGGTGCGGGCGGTGACGGTCCAGCCGTCCAGCGGGGCCGCCGCGTCCTCGTAGAACAGCCGCAGACGGTGTTCGCCGACGAGGCCGGTGCGGTTCATGGGGCGGATGTCGACGCCGGGGGTGTCGTCGGCGGCGGGGGCGGACAACGGGTCGTCGCCGAGCCGCAGATGACTGGCGGGCAGCGCCGACTGGGTGAAGAACCGCAGGTCGCGGGCGCGGGCGTACCACACCTTGCCGCTGTTCGCGGGGTCGGGGCCGCTGTCCTCGGCGGTCTTGTCGATGCCGTTGACGGGTCCGATGGTGATGACGTCCGCCGGTTTCGGCAGCATGCTCGCGAAGTCGTCCCAGCCGAGGGCCGTCACCTCCCCGCCGTCGCGCGGCGGCCCGAAACTGATGGTCTTGGACAGCCCCACGAAGTGCGCGGTCACCGTGCCCCCGGTCGGCGGCCCCCACACCTCCAGATCGGCGCCCACGGACGCACTGATCGTCTTGTGGACGGGCCCGACGTTGACGGTGTACGAGGCGCCGATGCTCACCGAGATCCGGGCGTCGAAGAAGAACGGCCGCCAGGACACCAGCAGATCGGCCTGGGCCGTGAACCAGGCCCGGAAGTCCCCCGCGTGGAAGGTGACGCTCAGCCGCCCCCCGGCCATCGCGCACGAGGGCGTCACCGCGAGATACGCCTCCGCGGTGATCGACACCTTGTCGCTCACCGCCCACTTGATCCCCAGCCGGGGCACGTCCGGATAGGACGCGGGCCGCCGGAACGACGGGTGATAGCCGCCCAGGGTGACCACGAACTGCCCCGCGTTCGGATGCGACCCGAACCACACCGACGCCGCGAACCCCCCGGTGAGATGACAGTCCGGAGTCAGCACGTACGACACCGGCGCCAGCTCCGCCGCCAGCTCGAAACTCCCCGCCAGCGGCCGGATCACCGCCTCAAGACCCAGCTCCGCGTACACATAGGTACGGGTCGCCGACTCGGCCGGCATCGGCAACTGGACCGTGGCGATCCCCAGCACGGCCAGCGCCAGCTCCGCCCCGAACTCGGCGGCCAGCAGCACCTTGGAGTTGACCACCTCGGCGACACTGAACTCGATCCCGAGGGCCAGCCAGTACGACCCCTGGCGCGGGGCGATCCACTTCCGCGCCGGACTGCCCTGCACGGCGGACGCCCGCCCCTCCAGCACCTCCAGCATCCCGGAGGGCTTCAGATTGGCGTCCGGCCCCTGCTTGTTCAGGGCGAGCAGCGGAAACCCCGACACCTCACGGGGCGTCGGCAGCGTCAGCTCCCGATTGAACCCGAACCCCGCCATCAGCCCGGTGATCAGAATCGGCGGCGCCGCCACGATCGGCGCCTCGACCTGCGCGAACACGAACAACGACGGTTCCCCGCTCTTGAGCTGAGCGTACGAGCCGACCGCCGCGAGCGAGAAGTCCGGCACGGCGACCGTCGCCGTCCCGTCGTACTGGAACGCCACATCCGCGTCGAGCTGGTCGTCGGGCAGATGCAGCAGCGCGCCCTCGATCTCGATCGGCGGCGCCACATACCCGATCCCGACCCCGTCGAGCCGGAACGCGGGCGCGAACCGCTCCAGCGACGACCCGACCGCCAGCCCGTCCAGCGACATCCCGAGCGGCCCGAGCTGAATCCCGGCGTCGAGCCCGAAGAGCAGCGTGTTGTGCTGGTAGATGACCCCGACGCGGTTGATCTGGACGACGCCGATCGTCTTCTGGACGGTGATCCAGACGCCGGAGGTGGAGGGGGTGCCGGCGGTCTTCGCGGGGGCGTTGGCTGTCTGGTTCGCTCCCTGGTTGCCGTTCTGGGCCGGGGCGCTGCCGTTCCCTGCGGATGACGTACCGCTCGTGGCGGGCAGGCCGAGGGCGACCGGGGTGCGCTCCTCGCCGATCCGCAGCTCCGCGAGCGCGGCGGGCCCGCCCTTCAGCCCGCCCTCGGGTAACGCCACCACCTGGGCCTGCGCGAGCAGCGCGTTGGCGGCGCCGGTCGCGGCGGCGTCGATCACCCCGGACGCGTACAGGACCTGGAGGTTGTCGACGGCGAGGGTGCCGCCGAGCTGGGCGAGGAACCCGCCGACCAGCGGAAGCCGCGCGAGATCGATCCCGGCGGACAGATCGACGCCGACGGCGAACTGCGCGGGCCCGCCCTGCGGTTCGACCCGCACGAACTTCGCGTCCTTCAGCTCGATGTGCAGACCGTCGGGGATGTCGGCGGCCAGCTCGGCGGAGAAGTGCGCGACCCAGTCCTTGAGACTGACCTTGGCACCCGCGTCGGCGTCCTCGGGGGAGTGGTAGGTGGCGACGAGGAGATCGGTCCCGGTCTTCTCCTCATCGAGCGTGACCCCGAAGGTGAACCCGTCGACATCGAGGGTGCCGCCGTAGCGGGTGGCGGCGCCGTCGCGGGTGATGGTGAGGGAGAGGATGGCGGTGATGCCGTCGGCGATGGTGATGCGGCCCTGGCAGGTGAACTCGACGGCCTTCGAGCCGGTGTCGAAGGAGAGCCAGAGGCTGGTGAGTTCCAGGGACTTGAACGGCTCGGGGACATCGGGAAGGCGCAGGGCGCTGAGGACATCGCCGATGCCGATCTCCTCGCCGGTCGCCAGCCCGCCGTTGAAGGCCCAGCCGCCACCGCTCTGGGCGGCGCTGACCTCTATGTCGATGGAGTGACCGAGGGAAATGGTGCCGGACACCATGGCCACGAACTGCGCGGCCGGTTCGTAGTACAGGGACATGGACATGGATGTCAGGGAAAGGGGTCCGATGTCCCAGCCGCCCGTGACCGTCATGGTGATGAAGTACGCCTCACCGAGAAGCGCGTCGACACGTAAGTCACTGATGGTCAGTTCGGCGGGTATCTCGTCCCCGGGTATACCGAACGAGTTCAGCAGGGAGCGGACGTTGACCGGCTTTCTGTCGTGCGGTGTGCCCTCGATGGTCAGGTCGGGCAGCCATAGCGCGATGTCCAGGCCCAGTCCCTTGATGTCGAGCGCGGCGACGACGGCCATGGACGTCACGTCGTAGGCGGCCGGTACGGCTCCATCCCTGGGGGTCAGCCGGTAGTCGAACCCGGCGACGTCGCGGGCCGCGAAGTCGAGAGTGTGCAGCCCTTCTCGCGCGCTCTGCCAGACGGACGCATCGCTGAGGAGTCCACCCAGCTTGTCCAGTTCATCAGTGAATGCCCCCGGCTTCCGTGGACGTACCTCGGCGGTGAGACGCCCGTCCGTGTCCTCGGTCACGGTGGCCACCACTTCGACGGCATCGAGGGCGCCGCTGAGAACCAGGCTGACGATGCCGTCCGCTGCGACGGTCAGGGTCACGCCGGTCACCGCGAGCGTGACGTGTCCGCCGACCGGCCAGGTGGTGGACGCGCAGGTGAGGGTGAGCGTCAGTCGGGTGCGCCCGCCGTCGATCTCCGCCGGGCCCGAGTCGGCCGTTCCCTGGCAGGTGCCGTCGGGGAACGTGGCCAGCATGTCCGTCAGCGGGGTGGGGAGTGCGGTGTCGGTGGAACGTAGGGCGGGTGGCCGGCCCAGGCCGGTGAGATGCGTGCGCAGAGCGTCGAGATCCATCGAACCCCCTCTGTCGGATCGCGGTACGGGTGATGTCCGGTCAGCGGGGATGGGTTGGGGCGCCGTCCTTCAGTATCTGTTCAGCCTCATCCCGGGTTACAGGCCGCGCTTTGAACACCGGGTTCGCGGTCTCGTCCAGACGGAGTTTCCGGGACAGGGCGTCCCAGTTGTTTACCGCCCAGTGGAAGGGTGGCCTTTTGAAGCCGTTCTCGGGTTCGTTTTCCGTTTCCTTCTCGGACTCTGTCTTCTTGCGCTTGTCAGCGCCGATCTCCGTGCCCTGATGCCATGAGACGGGCCAGACCGTCGTAAAGCTCTTGCAGAACCCTCCGAATCGGGCCATCTCCGCAGTCACCCGAATGATTCTGTGGAATGAGGCTTGAGCTTTTTCTTGATTCGTATTCCGGTTTTTGGGCCTCGGAGTCAGTTCTTCGGACAGGAAGGCGTGGAGGTATCGTAAGTCTTTGACAAATCTATCCGCGCCGAGATGGTCTTTCGAAGTGTTCCCGGCATAGGCGAGTGGGATCGCTGTGCGCGGGGCAGCGTCGTTGAGGCCCAGAGGGGTCATCCCCTGCCTCTTGTCCACCGCCAAGTATCGTTCGGTACCGTTGTGCAGGATCGACCAGCCCTCCAGGTACAGATTCTCCTTGAGGAAGTAGAGACGTACCTGCCGATCGACAGCCGGTGTCTCTTTAAGGCTCTCATCGATACCCAGCATCACATTTACCCGGAAGAAGCGCGCATCACCCCGACCGTTCGGGTCATACGTCGCAAACCGCTCGCGGAGAAACTCAATCATCTTGAGGTAGTGAATTTTGTACGGGGCCCGCCGCAAGTCGTAGGCATGTATGTCCGCAGGCGCAACCATTCCCGCAATCCCCCCACCGGATTGAACACCGCCGTGGCCCGCCACAGGCTCTCCGCCGGACGGCGGAACGCGCAAGCCTGTGACGGGCCGGAGGAGGAGTTTTCGGACATGGGAGGGAAGGTGCGGGTTGTACCGAACGACACCCCCTGAGGCAGGACGGGCGAAGATCCGCTCAGAGCCAGCCGGGCACCACGAAGATCGTCCAGGTCACCAGCGGTGCGATCACCGCCATGCTCATCCCCCAGGTCATCAGCCGCCGGAACACCACATCCCGCTGCTCCTCGGGCGCGTTCGCGGTCACCAGCGCCCCGCTGGTGGAGATCGGCGAGGAGTCGACCACCGACGACGAGATCGCGAGCGCCGTCACCATCCCCACCGCCCCCACCTCCCCGGCGAGCAGAAACGGCACGGCGAGCGGAATCAGCGCGCCGAGAATGCCCGTGGTGGACGCGAACGCGGACACCACCGCCCCGATCCCGCAGATCAGCAGCGCGCCCAGCAGCGGCGCCCCGATGTCGGCGACACTCGTGCCGAGCCAGTCGATGGTGCCGATGCGCTCCATCATGCTGACGAAGGTGACGATCCCGCAGACCAGCAGCACGGTCGACCAGGCGCACCGGTCGACGGCCCCCTTGGCCGACTCGGGGGACAGCAGCGACAGCACCACGGTCACGGTCAGCGCGAGCATCCCCACGTTCAGATCGAAGAAGAGCGCGCCGACGACGAGGCCGAGCAGCCCGGTCAGGGTGAGGGCGCGCACCCGGTTGAGGCGCAGGCCGGCGGGGTCGTCGAGGGCGACCGTACCGGTGGGGGCCGGGGCCGGGGCCGTGCGCAGCGCGGTGCCGCCGCCCCCCGACGGCGTACCCACCCCGGCCCGGGGCGCCGTCCCCGTGCCACCGCCCAGGGCGTCCGTCAGATCGTCGGCCCGCCGCCCGAGTAGTTTTCGCCCCCCGAACATGAAGAAGACAACCACACACAACACCACATTGAACACAAACGAACTAACGAACAGCAGCGTCGGATTCCCCGGCAGATCGTTCCGCTCCACCACCCCATTGGTGATGGACCCGAAGATACTGATCGGGGAAAATCCCCCGGCGCTGGCCCCGTTGATGATGAACAGCCCGAGCAGCACCGGATTGATGCGATAGCGGACCGCGAATCCCATGCCGATCGGGGCGATGATCGCGACCGCCGCCGGCACGACCGCGCCGACCGCCGTCAGTACGGCCGTGACCAGGAACATCACCCAGGGAATCAGGGCGATACGACCGCGCACGGCCCGGGTGGAGGCATGCACGAGCCAATCCACCGTGCCGTTGTTCTTGGCGATGGCGAAGAGAAAGGTGACGCCGACCAGGACGACGAACAGATCGCCGGGAAAGCCGCCGAAAATCTCGTCCGTGGTCTCGTGGACGAAGAAGGTGCCGACGAGGAAGGCGGCGACGATCGCCAGCGCTCCCATATGTACGGAGGTGAAGGTGGCGATGGTGAATACCAACGCCAGCGCGATGATGGAAATGACGTGATCTGACACGAGGCTTCCTCGCCTTCGGTCGACGGTCATGGTGCGGGCGCACCGGCGAGACCCTGTGGGGGAGGGCGGGGGAAAAAGGGGTGGGTGTGCCGTGGCCCGGCATGGTGCCGGCGGATCAGCTCTGTCTCCGTGTCCCGTTCCGGCGGCAACCCGACGCAGTGAATTCCGATATGCGGAAGGGCAGTTCCGCGATGGGGAGTATGGAAGCCCCGTAAATCGGCATGCGTCAAGAGGGTGCGACGGAACTTTCTGGAGGTTATCCCGTCCATTGACTCCCTCGCACAGCGGTACCTATGCTCCGCCATGCCACAAGACGGTATAGCGTGCCGCCTCACGGCACAAGCCCTAGCGAGGAGCTTTCCCGGATGACTCTCCACACCGGCCGCCACTTCCTCCAGATCCCCGGCCCCACCAACGTCCCCGACCAGGTGCTGCGCGCCATGTCGGCCCCGACCATCGACCACCGGGGTCCCGAGTTCGCGGAGCTGACCCTCGGGCTGCTCCAGCGCCTCAAGCCGGTGTTCGGCACCGAGGGACCGGTCGTGATCTACCCCGCCTCCGGCACCGGAGCCTGGGAAGCGGCCCTGGTCAACACGCTCAGCCCCGGGGACCGGGTGCTGTGCTTCGAGACCGGGCACTTCGCCACCCTCTGGCAGGACATGGCCCGCTCGCTCGGCCTGGAGGTGGAGTTCGTCCCCGGCGACTGGCGCCACGGCGCCGACCCCGCCGAGCTGACCCGCCGCCTGGAAGCGGACCTCAGCCAGTCCATCAAGGCGGTCTGCGTCGTCCACAACGAGACCTCGACCGGCGTCACCAGCCGCATCCCCGAACTCCGCGAGGCCCTGGACGCCACCGGCCACCCCGCGCTCCTCCTGGTCGACACCATCTCCTCCCTCGGCTCCATCGACTACCGGCACGACGAGTGGGGCGTCGATGTCACCGTCGCCGGTTCACAGAAGGGGCTGATGCTGCCGCCGGGCCTCAGCTTCAACGCGATCAGCGTGAAGGCCCTCGCCGCCACCCGCACCGCCCGCCTCCCCAAGTCCTTCTGGGACTGGACGCCGATCATCGAGGCCAACCGCCGCGGCTACTTCCCCTACACCCCCGCCACCAACCTCCTCTACGCCCTCTCCGAGGCCCTCGACCTGCTCGCCGCCGAGGGACTCCCCGAGGTCTTCGCCCGCCACGCCCGCCACGCCGCCGCGACCCGGGCGGCCGTCCGCGGCTGGGGCCTGGAAGTCCTCTGCGCCGACGAACGCGAACACTCCGGCTCTCTCACCGCGGTCCTGCTCCCCGACGGCCACGACGCGGACAAGGTCCGCAAGATCATCCTGGAGCGCTTCGACATGTCCCTCGGCGCGGGCCTGGGCAAACTCGCGGGCCGCATCTTCCGCATAGGCCACCTGGGCCACTTCAACGACCTCACCCTGGCCGGCACCCTCGCAGGCGTCCAAATGGGCCTGACCCTCTCCGGCTACCCCACCACCCCCCAGGGCCTCCCCGCAGCCCTGGAAATCCTCCAAACCCCATAACACCCACCCAGCCCCTCCCCCAGGGGCGCGGGGAACTGCGCGAAAATCCCCCATGCACCCGCACCCGACAACGCACCCGTTCCAGGGGCGCGGGGAACTGCGCGAAAACCCCCCACGCACCCGCACCTGCCAGGGCACCTGCCTCCCCTCCCAGGGGCGCGGGGAACTGCGCGAACACCCCCCACTCACCCGCACCCAACAACGCACCCGTTTCAGGGGCGCGGGGAACTGCGCGAAAACCCCCCACCCACCCGCACCCAACAACGCACCCCTCTCAGGGGCGCGGGGAACTGCGCAAACCCCGCCCACACCCCCGCACCCGACAACGCACCGCACCCGCCCCGCCCCCTCCCCTCCCCTCCCCGGAGCCGCCCCATGCCCACCCCCACCCCAAAAACCAAAGACCACGCCCTCCACCAACGCCTCCTCAAAGACCTGGAAGGCCCCGTCGCCTTCGACGACTACACCCGCCACCTCTTCTCCCGCGACGCCAGCATGTACTCCATCACCCCCCGCGGAGTTGTCTTCCCCCGCCACACCGCAGACGTCCAAGCCACCCTCACCGCCGCCGCCGATTTCAACATCCCCGTCCTCGCCAGAGGCGCAGGCACCAGCCTCGCCGGCCAGACCGTCGGCCCCGGCCTGGTCCTCGACTTCTCCCGCCACAT
The DNA here is from genome assembly GCF_040683675.1 of Streptomyces sp. NPDC093252. NCBI lineage: Bacteria > Bacillati > Actinomycetota > Actinomycetes > Kitasatosporales > Streptomycetaceae > Streptomyces > Streptomyces sp. NPDC093252. The sequence continues at coordinate 116,036 of NZ_JBFBEM010000007.1, forward strand.
GAACCGCATCATCGACCTCGACCCCGAAGCCGGCACCGCCCTCGTCGAACCCGGCGTCGTCCAGGACCAGCTCAACCGCGCCGCCGCCGAACACGGCCTGATGTTCGGCCCCGACACCTCCACCAGCAACCGCGCCACCATCGGCGGCATGATCGGCAACAACAGCGCGGGCAGCGGCTCCCTGCGCTACGGCATGACCATCGACCACGTCCGCGCCCTGGACGTCGTCCTCTCCGACGGCAGCACCGCCCGCCTGGAACCCGTGGACGAAGCGGAGCGCAAGCGTCGCGCCGACCTCCCCACCCTGGAGGGCCGTCTCTACCGCGACCTCCCGCCCCTCGTCCACGCCAACGCCGCCGCCATCGCCGAGGGCTTCCCCGACTTCTGGCGCCGCGCCTGCGGCTACCGCCTCGACCGCCTCGCCCGCACCGACACCCCCTTCGACCTGGCGAAGTTCGTCGTCGGCTCGGAAGGCACCCTCGCCATCGCGACCCGGGCCCTGGTCGACCTGGTTCCCAAGCCCCGCCGCACCGTGATCGCCGTGGGCCACTTCACCTCGGTCGTCGCGGCCATCGAGGCCACCGAATCAGCCCTCGCCTGCCACCCCGCCGCCGTAGAACTCATGGACCGCACGATCCTCGACCTCTCCCGCCAGAAGATCGAGTACGCCTCGCTCGGAGAGATCCTCCAGGGCGACCCGGAAGCCCTCCTCTTCGTCAGCTTCACCGGCGACGACGAGACCGAACTGATCGACCAGCTCCGCCAGCTCACCACCTCCTGGAAGCGCCACGGCCACGGCTACCACACCCTCCAGGCCATCACCCCCCAGCAGCAATCAGCCCTCCTCAAGGTCCGCAAGTCCAGCCTCGGCCTCCTCATGGCGGCGGGCGAGGGCACCCGGCGCCCCCTCGCCTTCGTCGAGGACACCGCCGTCGACCCCCTGCACCTCGCCGAGTACACCCGCCGCTTCAAGGGCATCCTGGACGAGCACGGCCTCGACGCCGGTTTCTACGGCCACTGCTCCGTCGGCTGCCTCCACATCCGCCCCTTCGTGGACCTCGCCGACCCGCACCAGGTCACCGTCATGCGCACGGTCGCCGAACGCATCAAGGACCTGGTCACCGAGTACGGCGGAGTCAACTCCAGCGAGCACGGCGACGGCCTGGCCCGCAGCGAGTTCAACCGCGAGATCTTCGGCGACGACCTCTACGAGGCCATGCGCGCCGTGAAGGGCCTCTTCGACCCCCACGACCGCCTCAACCCCGGCAAGATCGTGGACGCCCCGGCCATGACGGAGAACCTCCGCGACCCGGCGCTCCCGCCCGCCGCCGAACTCCGCACCCGCCTCACCTTCGACGTCGTCGGCGGAATGCGCGGCGCCGCCGACCGGTGCATGAACATCGGCCTGTGCCGCAAGAGCGACACCGGCGCCATGTGCCCCTCCTACATGGCCACCCGCAACGAACAGGACTCGACCCGGGGCCGAGCGAACGCCCTCGTCAAGGCGCTCTCCGAACCCGACCCCCGCAAGGCCCTCGGCGACGAACGCCTCCACGAGGTCCTGGACCTCTGCCTGATGTGCAAGGCGTGCAAGAGCGAGTGCCCGCTCGGCGTCGACATGGCCACCCTCAAGGCGGAGGCCCTCTCCCACCACCACGACGAGCACGGCATCCCGCTCCGCTCCCGCGTCTTCGGCTCGATCCGCTTCCTCAACCGCCTCGGCTCCGCGACAGCCCCCCTCTCCAACCTCCCCGGCCGCATCCCCCTCCTCCGCCGCCTGATGGACCGCCTGCTGGGCATCACCCCCGCCCGCCCCCTGCCCCGCTTCGAACACCGCAACCTGGTCCGCTGGTTCAACCGGAGCAAGCGCAAGCACACCCACACCCCCGCCCCCCAGGGCACCGTCACCTACCTCGCCGACTCCTTCACCACCTACACCGAGCCCAGCATCGGCCGCGCCGCGATCGAACTACTCGAAACCTCGGGCTGGAACGTCCGTCTGGAGAGCCGCGGCTGCTGCGGACGCTCCAGCCTCTCCAAGGGCCTGGTGGACGACGCCAACGAGAAGGCGTTCAAGCTCGCCCACCTCCTCGCCGAGACGACCCCCGCGGGCTCCCCGATCGTCGGCTGCGAACCGTCCTGTCTGATGACCCTGCGCGACGAGCATCTCGCCATGCTCCCCGGCGACAAGGCGGTCAAGGACATCTCGGGCCGGGTCCGCCAGGTCGAGGAACTCCTGGTCGAGGCCATCGACGCGGGCCGTCTCCGCCTCAGCGACACAGCCTGGCCCGCCGGCCGCCGTCTCCTCTACCACGGCCACTGCCACCAGAAGGCCGAGGTCGGCACGGCCGCCACCGTCGAACTCCTCAAGCGCATCCCCGGCGCCGAGGTGGTCGAACTGGACGCGGGCTGCTGCGGGATGGCGGGTTCGTTCGGCTTCGAGTCCGAGCACTACGACGTCTCGATGACGGTCGGCGACGACCGCCTCTTCCCCGCCGTCCGGGCGGAACCGGAGGAGACGGTGATCGTCGCCACCGGAGTCTCCTGCCGCCAGCAGATCTTCCACGGCACCCAGCGCGACGCCTGGCACCCGGTCCAATTGATCCGAGAGTCCCTGCTCACGGACTAGCCCCCGGCTACCCCTCCCCGGAGGCGCCACCGCCCCCAACGGCAAACCCCGGCCCGCCCACCAAGGGACGAGCCGGGGCCGCCTGCCGCCTCACCGGCACCGCGAACTCAGGGAACTCAGGGAACTCAGGACAGCAACTCCACCTCCGAGAGCGTCACCGCTCCCGCCGCCCCGGCGTCGAACACCAGCCGGTACTGGCTGTACGACCCGGCCCGGTCGATGGAGAACGCCCTCACCTGCCGGTCCCATGCGAACGACTCCCCGGACCGCTCATCCAGCGTGCGCCACCGCTCCCCATCGCTGGACCCCTGGAGCGTCCACCCGGTCGGCGCGGTCGTCCGGTCCTTGCCGGAGGTGAGCGTGTACTGCACGGCCTTGGTCCGCTGCCCGACCGGCAGTTCCACCGTCGTCACCGCACCCTCCGTGGCGGACGTGTTGTCGAACAGGGCGCCTTCCCCGACCGACACATCCCCCCGGGGCTCCGGCACGTCTCCCCCCTTGGTGAGGGACACCGGCGCCGCGTTCTTACCGGTACCCCACCGGGACGGCTTGGAGCCCATGTCGAACTCCAGGACACCTCCCTTGGCGATCATCGAATGCGGAATCGCGGTCGAGTTCCACGCCTTCCCGTTCACCTTCAACCCCTGCACATACACATTCTTCGTACTGTTCTTGGGCGCCTTCACCACCAGCTCACGCCCATTCTCCAGATGCACGGTGGCCTTGGTGAACAGCGGCGACCCGATCGCGTACTCCCCGCTCCCCATCACCAGCGGATAGAACCCGAGGGCCGAGAACAGGAACCAGGCCGACTGCTCCCCGTTGTCCTCGTCCCCGTGATACCCCTGCCCGATGTCACTGCCGGTGTAGAGCCGGGACAGCACCTCGCGCACATTCTTCTGCGTCTTCCAGGGCTCCCCGGCAGCGTCGTACATGTACAGCGCGTGATGGGCGACCTGGTTGGAATGACCGTACATACCCATCCGGACATCCCGGGCCTCGGTCATCTCATGGATGACACCGCCGTACGATCCGACGAATTCGGGTGACGCGGTCTCCGGAGTGGCCAGATACTCATCGAGCTTGTCGGCGAGCCCGTCCCGCCCCCCGTACAGATTGGCCAGCCCCAGACTGTCCTGCGGGGCGGTGAAGGCATACCCCCACCCATTCGTCTCGGTGTAGTCGTACCCCCACACCCGGGGGTCGTACTTCTGCGACTCCACCCGCCAGTCACCGGAAAGACTCTTCCCCTGGAAGAACCCGGCCTCGGAGTCGAAGAGACTCACGTACTCCTGAGCCCGATTGAGGAAGTAGGCGGCCTCCTCCTTGTACCGCTCCTCACCCGTCTCCCGGTACAGCTTCTCTCCCATCTTCCCGATCCCGAAGTCATTCAGATACCCCTCCAGCGCCCACGAAAGACCCTCGTGCGTAGCGGTGCTGGTGTAACCGAGGAAGGGCGAGGTATCCATCCCCTTCCGCCCCACACCGGACATCGGCGGCACGACGGTCGCGTTCTTCACCGCCGCGTCATAGGCCGCCTCCGCATCGAAGTCGACCCCCTTCACATACGCGTCGGCGAACGCCACATCCGACGATGTACCGGTCATCAGATCCGCATACCCCGGCGACGACCACCGAGAGGTCCACCCCCCGTCCTTGTACTGCTGCACAAACCCATCCACCATCTCCCCGGCCTGCGAGGGCGAGAGCAGCGAATAGGCGGGCCAGGTCGTCCGATAGGTATCCCAGAACCCGTTGTTGACATACACCTTGCCCTCGACGATCTTCGCCCCGGTATGGGTCGGAGTGTCGGGCCCCGGCATGGGCGAGAACGGCGAGGCGTACTTGTACGTCCCGTCGACCTTCTCGAACCCGGAGTTCGGGTACAGATACAGCCGGTAGAGGCTGGAATACAGGGTGGTGAGCTGATCCGCCGTGGCCCCCTCGACCTCCACCTTCCCGAGAATGTCGTCCCACAGCTTCTGCGCCTTCCGCTTCACACTCTCGAACGAGGTCCCCTCCGGGGCCTCCTGGCGCAGATTGTCCTTGGCCTGGTCGATGCTGATGAGCGAGGTGGCGAGCCGCAGCGTCACCTGCCGCTCTTCCCCGGCATCGAACCGCAGATACCCCTTCACCCCACTAGCCGACCCCTCCGTCACCGGCTTGTCGAAGACCCCGTAGACGAACAACCGCGTCGCACCCGCCGACAGCCCGGACCTGACATCCGAGTACCCGGTCACGACCCCGTTCTCCTTGTCGAGCGTGAGCCCGGCCTGATCGGTGACGTTGTCGAACAGAACACTGGTGTCGTCGCCGGGGTAGGTGAAGCGCATGACGGCGGCGTGGTCGGTGGGCGCGATCTCGGTCTTGAGCCCGTTCTCGAAGGTGACCCCGTAGTAGTAGGGCCGGGCCGTCTCGTTCTCGTGCTTGAACGGCAGCGCACGGGCACTCCGCCCCAGATCCGGCGTGCCACTCGCCACCGACGGCATCAACTGGAACGTCTGCCGGTCGCCCATCCAGGGACTCGGCTCATGACTGGCGCTGAATGCCTGGATCGTCGGCAGATTGTCGGCGTTGTTGGCGCGAGCGTAGTCGTACAGCCAGCTCAGCGACCCGGCATTGGTGACGGGCGTCCAGAAGTTGAACCCATGGGGGACGGCGGTGGCCGGGAAATTGTTCCCCCGGGAGAACCCCCCGGAAGAATTCGTCCCCCGCGTAGTCACCGCATAATCCGACAGATGAGCCTTCGGCTTCTCAGGCTTCACCCGCTCGATCACCACATCATCCAACCACCCCCGGAACTTCGCGGGCCCCTTGGGCGAGTCGTACCCGACGAGCACCCGGTCAATGGTCTTCCCCGCCGCGACCGACCCGATCCCCGACACCACACTGTTCCACTGATTCACATACAGCACCTTGGAGTCACCCTGACCCCGGGGCGTGAGCGGGAACCCGTGCTGATCGGTCGCCCGCAGATCGCTCAGATAACTCCCGTCCGTGAAGACGAGATCCACCGCGACATTCGTGGCGTCATAATCCAGATCCCCATCCGCCATGGACGGAAAGACCTTGTACGACAACTGGGTGTCCCGCTCGACACCCACCTGCACATCGAAGACCTTGTTGTACGAGTACGCCCGCCCGTCCGCGAGATGACGCCCCGCGTACCGCAGCGCCCGCAACCCCGTGAACCCGGCCCGCGCCTTCGCGGTCGCAGACCCGACGGGCCCGGTGTCCACCAGCGACAGCATGTCCTGCGGCACGGGATTGTCGGTCCCGCCGGTGGAGAACTGCACATCGGCGAGTTGGGTGATCGGCCCCCCGTTGTTCCGGGTGATCTCCAGCCGGAAGTGCCGGTACTCGGCGGCCTCGGCGAGATCGTACGACTTCGTCTGGAACCGCTCCCCGAAGGACTGCCCCTCACGACTGTCGACAGTCGTCCAGTCCTTCCCGTCGGCGGACCCCTTGAGCGTCCAGTTCTCCGGATCGCGCTCGTCGTAGTCGTTTGCGGACGTCAGCGCGTACGTCACGACCTTCGCGGGCTTGTCGAGGTCGAACTCCAGCCACGCGGTGGGCGCGAACGCCAGCCACTTGGTGACCGGCTCACCGTCGATCAGATTCTCCTTGACCTCCCCGCCACCGGTGTTCTCCGCACTGGCCCGGACATCGGTCACATGGTCGGTGATGTTGCCCGGGATACCGGTCGTGTAGCCCCCGTCGACCCCGCCCGACCGCTTGACCCCACCCGGGCCGGTGTCGACGGTGTTGAGCCAGTCGGGCGCCGGCTCACCGGACTCGAACGAGGACGAGAACTCCCGCTCGGCGGCGACCGCGTCGGCGGCGCCGGGCAGCGCGACGGCAGCGCCCTGCCCACCCGCCACCAGCGCGAAGGCGGCCGAGACAACGACCGCCGGACTCCATCTGTACCGGACCAAGAGCCGCGTTCTGTGCTCCATGCGCGAGCACCACCCTCCCATGCTGGACAACGTTGTCAGCTTCTGCTCGTAAGGATTAGTAGGGGTGCAAGGGGTGAGGGATGTCAAGGGTGTTGGCTGGGGCGACCGGGTGTCGCCGCCTTGGACCGGTGGTCAGAAGAGCCCGGCACGCTTGTACGGGACGAGGTCCTCGGAGATCGCGCGCAACCACGGACTGCGGACGGCGGGCAACCGGACCAGGGCGTGGTGGAAGGCGCCCGCGTCGGCCCGGAACAAGTAACGGGGCCGCGGCGCGGACGGGTCGTCGCGGAGGACGCCGTCGGGCAGGCCGCCCGAGGCGGGAGGCGGCAGGTGCGGCTTGGGAAAGGCCAGCCACAGCCACACCCCGAACGGCAGAGGCACCGGGCGGGCCGGACTGCCCGGACTACCCGGCGTCCACATCTGTCCCGTCTCTGGATGCGTCGGTACGAGGACGATGTCCGCGTCGGTGGCGGGCCGTCCCGGCCCGGCGAGAACGGCGCGCCGGGCCGGCGGACCCGGGGGCAGCAGGGCGTCGAGGGCGCGTTGGAAGACTTCCTTGGCCAGACCGTCGGGAACAGTCACCGGCTGACCGTGCGAGGCGGCCAGCAGATGGGCGAGGGCCTGGCCGACCGCGGCCTCCCACTGGGGGCTCCACGACCAGAAGTGGTCCGGCCCGAGCCGGTTCCCCCATCTGGCGATCGGCTCGAACGGAGGCGTGGACTTCCCGCCCTCCAACAGCTCGGCCCAGGTCAGCGGTTCGGAGTCGGAGTCGGAGTCGGAGCCGTCGACGGTCAGGCGGCGCACGGCGTCGGGCGCGAGCCGTACCGCCTGCCAGAGCGAGCAGTCGTCGATCCGGCTCGCCACGTGCAGGCCGCACACCGCGCAGGCCATGTTGGGGCCGTCCGCGCCGTCGAGGCCGCAGCAGTAGCCGCCGGCCCGCTCCGGGATCAGTACGGTGCCGCGGGCGTCACCGGGTGCGATGACGATCGAGCCGGGGGCACCGTCCGAGAGCACCTGGACCGGCGCGTGGATGCCGCGGGCCAGCGCCTCGCCCGGCTGGATCTCGTCCCCTCTGCGCCACGGCGGCCCCCAGGGCTCGGGGTCCTCGGCGAACGTGCCCGACTCCATGAGCACCGGGAGCTGATGCCCGTTCCCGTACTTCTGTCGAGTGTGTGCGGGCAGGGCGACTCGGGACAGCGGGGCGGTCAGCTCCGCGCCGCATCCCCGACAAACGAAAACGAACAAGGGCCCTCCGTCGGCGAGTCAGGGGCCATCGTCACAGCCTCTCGCCCCCTCACTTCGTGAGCATCCCGCATGAAACTGGATGGCTACCACCGGGTTTCCCGTTCGCTGCACGGCTTGGCCGACCGCCCTGGCGCACGGCCCGTCAAAATTGAGATGCCTGGATCCGCCGGGCGTCCCTACCCTCGCCCCATGCACCCCGAGCCCACCCTCCTGAACGTCATCGATGTGGAAGCCACCTGCTGGGACGGGCAGCCGCCGCCGGGTGCGGTGAGCGAGATCATCGAGATCGGGCTCACGGTGGTGGACGTCACGGCGGCGCGGCGGGTGTCACGGCACCGGATCCTGGTCCGCCCCGTCCGGTCGAGGGTGAGTGACTTCTGCACCGAACTGACCGGACTGACCCAGGCCGAGGTGGACCGGGGTGTCTCCTTCGCCGAGGCGTGCGGGGCCCTGGTCCGGGAGTACGGGGGCGGGGAGCGGCCGTGGGCGAGCTGGGGTGAGTACGACCGTCGGCAGTTCGCCCGGCAGAGCCAGGCGGACGGGGTGGCCTACCCGTTCGGCTACCCGACGGAACGCACCCACACCAACGCGAAGGCGGTGTTCGCGCAGGCGTATGGGCTCCGCAAGAAGCCCGGGATGGACGAGGCACTCCGGATCGCCGGGTTGCCCCTGGAGGGACGCCACCACCGGGGCGAGGACGACGCGTGGAACATCGCTGCGCTGGTGCTGGATCTGGTGGGGCGGGGGGCGTGGCCGGTCATGACCACGCGCTATCGCGAGTGACCCCGGCCTTCGGCGCGAAGCTGGCTGCGGGTGCGCATCAGGATCCGGCCCAGCATGTTCTTGCCGGTCCCGGTCCGGCCGCGGCCCCAGTAGTGGTCGGTGCCGGTGTCCTCGACGATCTCCTCGTCGGCGGTGGCCAGCAGGACGTCCCGGATGTCCGCGTGCGCGCGGAACTTGGCCCCCACGGCACGGCGCATCACGTCGTCCTTGACCCGCTCCCAGTCCCGCCGCAGGGGCCGGGACGGATCACGGCCCAACTCGGCGGCGCGCAGCGGCGTGCGGGCACGGCGGATGAGATCGGCGTGGCGGGTGCCGAGGAACTTCTGGGCCTGGAAGTAGTGCTCCGAGGTGGGCCACATGTGCCCGTCGAGTTCCATGCCGTGCGCGGAGAAGTTGGAGAAGCAGCCGTAGGGGACTTCGTCGGCGCCGTAGAAGTAGATCGTCATGCGCTGCGTTCTATGTGGTCTATGAAGGTTGACCAGGCGGGCGCAGTCACCATGACCACGGGGCCGCCGGGCACCTTGGAGTCACGGACGGGGACGACTCCGAGGGTGGCGGCGGTGTGAGGGGCCGCCACCAGGCAGTTCCCGCCCTCCGGGCTGCTGTAGCTCGACTTGACCCATCTGACTGGGGCCAAGTGGTCGTTAGGGTTCACAGCTTCTCCAAGTGCTCGGCGATGAGGCTTGCGCTCTGCTGTGCTGACAGTGCCTCGCTGAGTAGGTCAGTGTAGGCACGTACGGCCACCCTGACGTCTTCGGGTTCCTCAATGATCCCTGCCGTGCGGAACGCCTCAACACACACCTTGGTGACGTGATTTGGCAAGGTGAGCACCGAGATGGCGTTGTCAATGAGAAGGTGCGCCTCTGCGGAGAGCGGCAGGATGTTCACCTGTGTCGTCGGATGCGTGCCGTGATCGAGGAGTGCCGTCAACTGCTCCCGCATCACTTCCGCACCAGCGATCCGACGCATGAGGACCGATTCGCAGAGCACCACACGTACGTCTGGTGGCGCGGTCGACCTGAGAACGACTTGCCTGGCCAAACGCTTGGCGACGTCTGCCTCGATCTGGGCGGCGGTCGCTCGTGGCGCGCCCTTCGACAGAAGAGCGTGCGCGTAGGCCGCTGTCTGGAAGAGGCCAGGGACAATGGTTGGTGACCAATCCCAGATCGCTTCCGCTTGGCGCTCCCACCTCATTCGACGTCGATACATCGCGGGGAAGGTGGCGGCAACGCAGTCCTCGTAGAGCGACTTGAACAGTCCCTTTGTGGCGAAGAGTTGATCAAACAGCTCGGGCAGCCCAGGGGGAATGGGTGAGTCCGTTGATTCCAACCGGCTGATGGTCGACTTCGATGTGCGCACCAGCCGACCCAGTTCTGTCTGCGTCAGAGGGCCCGGCCCGTACAGCTCTCTGTGGCTTCGCAACTCCTCGCCGAACCGGCGGCGGGAGTCCCCTGCGCTCAACTCGCCGGTCTCACCTCCTTTGCCCGTACCGATGGTCACCGACTTGCACCCCTCTCTTTTCCTTGGTCAGAAGCTCAGACATATGCCAACGCGCCCAGAATCTAGGTCGGGTCGCTGAACCCTTCTCAGGCTACTCACATTCAGTCCAGGGTGATGCACACACAGTGACCTATGGCTGAAACAGGAGCCCCACCATGCCCAACCCCAGCGGAGCCAACCCCTCCCAAGACGCCTACGAATCCCTCCTGGACCTCCTCACCCGCCTCGGCATCATCCCCACCCACGCCCGCGTCGACTGGGCCACCGAAGAAGAATCCGCCCCCATCCTCATCGGCCGCCTCGGCGTCGCCGACGTGCTCCGGCTCAACCGGGCCCTCCGCGCCGCCCTCGACCTGCGCAACCCGCCCGGCGTCCCCGCCCACCGCCCCGTCACCGGCGAAGCCGTCCTCGACCTCGCCACCGACGGCATCGGTGAGGTCGTCGGCTACCTCCTGCGCCCGCTGGAGCCCGGCCGGCCCTGGACCGCCGACCCCGACAACATCCGCCGCCCGGAGCGGGACCGGCTGATCCGGGCCCGCCTCGCCCGCCTCACCCACCTCCCGGTGGGCCTCGTCCCCGCCCCGCCCACAGGGCTCGTCCGTGACTGAACGGCCCACGACCGCCGAGGAGGAGCCCCGGTGCACCGGGAACTCCCCCTCGGACAGTCATCTCTGGAGCGGGCTCCTCATGCTCCTCGTCTGGTCCTCCGTCTTCGCTTTCGTGATGGCCGTGGTCCTGGCCCACGGCCGGTGAGCGGAGCGCTGTTAGCTGCCGATCTTCTGGTCCAGGAACCCGGTGATCACGTCCATCACCTTCTGCGTGGACCACAGCAGCCCGGCGTCCGGGTCGCCGAGGAAGGACATGTCCCCGTGGTTGGCGCCCTGGACGACATAGCGGGTGCCCTCGACGCCCTTCGCCTTGAGCGCGTTGAGGTAGGTGAGGGTCTGGCTGGGCGAGACGATCTGGTCCTGGTCGCCGTGGAGCATGACGACCGGCGCCGAGACTCCCCGGCGCAGATAGGTCGCGGGGTTGGCGGCACGGTTCGCGCGGGCGTCGGTCGCGACGGTGCGTGTCGAACCGGGCCCGAAGACATAGTTGTTGATGAAGCTGCCCGGCGCCATGTAGGCCGTCTGCGTCGCGGCGTCGTAGTCGTCGGCCATGCCCGCCAGGTCACTCGCGCCGAACTCGTCCACGACGGCCTGCACGGAGCTGCTCTGGTTCAGGTTCTCGCCGATGTCGAACCGCTTGATCCCGTTCGTGGCCCCGGCCATGGCCGCGAGGTAGCCGCCCGCCGACTGCCCCCAGACGGCGACCTGGCTGGCGTCGATGCCGTACTCGTCGGCGTGGGCCCGCAGATAGCGGACGGCGGACTTCACATCGGCGAGGCCGTCCTCGTAGGTGGCCCCGGTGAGCTGGGTGCGGTACTCGATGCTGGCGACCGCGTAGCCCTGGTCCGCCACATAGGTGCGCTGACCCAGGTTGGCGGACTTGTCGGCGGTGATGAAGCCGCCGCCGGTGATGTAGATGACGAGCGGCTTGTCACCCGGGGTGTCCGGGATCTGGAGATCCAGCTTGAGGTCCGTCTCGACGCCCCCGGTGGTGGGCGAGGAGTACGTGATGTCCTCGTACAGCGTCGGCGCGGTGGTGCTGCACTGCATCTGCGGCCCATCCGGGACGATCACCGTGCTGGTGCTGGTGTCCGTCGGCTTCACCGAGCTGGTGAGCGGGAACGGGATCGGCTCGGTGCCCGGTGCCTCGGTCGGTGTCGGGCAGGGGCCGAGCTGTGTCGCGACGCCGGTGTGCACGGTGGTGGCCGCCACGGCCGGGGCGCCGGTGGAGCCGACCGCGAGCCCCAGTCCGAGAAGTACGACTCCGGCGATGTTCCTGGCCGCGATGGATGCGGACATGGATGAGCCTCCTGCGAAGTAAATGGATAACTTTCTCCGCTTGAAGGTAGTCCGGCTTTCTGTGAGGGAAGTGGGCCGGTTCACAGGCGTTTGCCAGCTTGCTCCCCTGTGGCCGGATGTCCTCGGAGTCCGATGGCCGGAGACCGGAACCCGCTGGCCGGTGACTCCGGATCCAGTGGAACCCGAGGCCCGCTCCACCGGGACGGGCCCGACTCGGATGGCGAAGCGGAACGGAACCCGGCCCGGACGGGCTCGGATCATTCACAGTGATCGCACATGTCGGGGAGGTCTCAACTCGGAAAAGACCGCCGCCCAACCCTGCGCTCGATCTTGCTCCGCCCCCGGGAAATGGACTATACCTGTCGGCCACCAGGCGGTGTTCGTCCTGGGGAACGCGGCATGTCACGCACTGTTTCGGTGCGTCTCGTACGACCCTCGAAGCACGAGAACGACCACGAGAACGACCACGCACGGCCCGTACGCCCCGCAAGCCCGTAAGCCCTGCCCACCCCCCATTTTTCGCACCACCTTCGTGCACGAACCAGCTCGACCCGATCGCGGTGCCGGCAAGTGATCCGGTTCACCGCCTGAGTCCTGGAGAAGGCGAGGACTTGAGCATGGGATCCCTTTCCGGCGTGAACGAGAACCACAGCGAGAACCACAGCGAGAGCCAGAACGAGCAGCAGAGCGGAGTGCGCGGCCTCGGGCGGCGCAACCTCATCAAGCGCTCCGCCGCGCTCGGCCTGATCAGCGTCCCCACGATGAGTTTCCTGTCCGCCTGTGCCAGCGGGGGCGGCGGGGACAGTCAGGACAAGGCCGACGCCGGTGAGAAGACCGACAAGAACCCGCTCGGCGTCAACAACTCCGCCGGGATGGAGTTCGTCCTCTTCGACGGCGGTTTCGGCAAGGAGTACGCCGAGGACGCGGTCAAGATCTACGAGACCGCCTTCCCCGAGGCCAGTGTCAAGTTCTCCGCCACCCAGAAGATCCAGTCCACCCTCCAGCCCCGCTTCAACCAGGGCAGCCCGCCGGACCTGATCGACAACTCGGGTGCCGAGCAGATGGACATGGGTGTGCTCGTCGGCAAGAACCAGCTCACCGATCTCACCCCGCTGCTGGACGCCGCCTCGTACGACGACCCGGCCAAGAAGGTCCGCGACACCCTGCGCCCCGGCATCGTGGAGATGGGGCAGTTCGACGGCGACCCGGTGTGGATCCTGTACTACGCCTACACGGTGTACGGCGTCTGGTACTCGCAGAAGGCGCTGGACTCGCTGGAGGTCGAGTACCCGCAGACCTGGGACGAGATGCTCGCCGTCTGCGCCGCCGCCAAGAAGAAGGGCATCGCGGGCTGGACGTACGCGGGCAAGTACCCGTACTACATCCCGTTCTCGCTGTACCCGATGATCGGCAAGGTCGGTGGGCGCGAGGTGCTGGACGCCATCGACAACCTGGAGCCGAACGCCTGGAAGCACCCGGCCGTCAAGACCTGTTTCGAGGCGTACTACGAGCTTCAGGCCAAGGGGTATGTGCTCAAGGGCACCCCGGGGCTCGACCACATCCAGTCGCAGACCGCGTGGGCCGAGGGCAAGGCGCTGTTCCTGCCGAACGGCTCCTGGGTGGAGAACGAGTCGGCGAACGTCATCCCCGCCGACTTCAACCTCGCCGTCTCCGCGCCGACCGGGATCGACAGCTCCGACAAGATGCCCTTCGGCACCATCTGGGCGTCCGGCGGTGAGCCCTTCATCGTCCCGGCGCAGGCGAAGAACGCCCCGGGCGGTATGGAGCAGCTCCGGATCATGCTCAGTGAGGCGTCGTCCAAGAACTTCACCAGCAAGGTGAAGTCGCTGACGGCCTTCGACGGCGGTACCGACGGGATCGAGCTGACCCCGGGGCTGAAGTCGGGTGTGGCCGCGCTGGACCTCGCCGGGGACAACGTGGTGAACCCGCGACTCCAGGACTGGTACGTGAAGCTCCAGAAGGAGCAGATCGGGGTCGGCGGGCTCGGCGAGATGATGGCGGGGCGGCTCACCCCGACGGAGGCGATCAACAAGATCCAGGGGTATGCCGACGAGGCCGCCAAGGACGACTCCATCAAGCACTACAAGCACCAGTAGGGCGGTAGTGATCAGGTGAGGATCCGTCACCAGCGGCTCCACCCGCGCACAGATCGGGGTCGGTAGCAATGCAGCACGGCAAGTACCGCTTCATCGTGGGGTTCCTCGCGGTCCCCCTCGGGCTGTACGCCCTCTTCGTCGTCTGGCCGTTCCTCCAGTCCATCTACTACTCGTTCACGGACTGGACGGGACTGAGTCCCGACTTCAAGATGGTCGGCTTCGACAACTACGAAAGAATGCTCGACGACGAGATCTTCTGGAAGTCGTTGCAGCACAGCCTGCTGTTCGCGCTGCTGGTGCCGCTGGTGACGATCGGCCTGGCGCTGTTCTTCGCCTTCATGATCAATGTGGGCGGACGGAAGCGGAAGGGCGGCCCCGCGATCACGGGCGTGCGGGGCTCGTCCTTCTACAAGATCGTGTACTTCTTCCCGCAGGTGCTGTCCATCGCGATCGTGGCCCTGCTGTTCGCCTTCGCGTACAACCCGGACAGCGGCGCCATCAACTCCGTCCTGCGGGGGATCGGGCTGGACGGCATCCAGCCACTCTGGCTCGGTGACCCCAATCTGGCGCTGTGGGCCGTGATGGCGGTGCTGGTCTGGTCCACGGTCGGGTTCTTCGTGGTGCTGTTCTCCGCGGGCATGGCCTCCATCCCCACCGAGATGTACGAGGCGGCGCTGCTGGACGGCGCCGGCCGGGCCACCACCTTCTTCAAGGTGACCCTGCCGCTGCTGTGGGACACCGTGCAGTCCGGCTGGGTCTATATGGGCATCCTCGCCCTGGGCGCCGAGTCCTTCGCCGTCGTGCAGATCATGACGGTCGGCCCCGGCGGCCCCGACTACTCGACCACCGTGATGGTCCTGTACGTCTACCAGAAGGCGTTCCGGGACGGTCAGGCCGCCTACGCCACCACCATCGGCGTCGCCCTGCTCGTCGTCACCCTGGTGTTCGCCGCCGCCGTGATGCGGCTGGGCCGGCGCGAGCGGCTGGAGTACTGAGAGATGAAGACGACCCAGAGCCCCGCTGCCGGGCCCCCCGCCGAGCCCACCGGGTCCGGCACGGTGACCCTCACCAAGACCGGGACCACCGCCCCGGTACCCCAGGAGGAGAAGAAGAAGGACGGCTCCGTCCTCAATGTCTTCTCGCACGGCGTCCTGATCATCTGGGCGATCATGGTGGTGATGCCGCTGCTGTGGGCGGTGATGACCTCCTTCAAGGACGACCGCTCGATCTTCTCCTCGCCCTGGTCCCTCCCCGACAGACTGCGCTTCGACAACTGGTCGCGGGCCTGGACCGAGGCCAATATGAGCGACTACTTCCTCAACACCGTCCTGGTGGTGGGGGGTTCACTCATCGGCACCCTGCTGCTCGGCTCCATGGCCGCCTATGTGCTGGCCCGCTTCGAGTTCCCCGGCAACCGGTTCCTCTACTACCTGTTCGTCGGCGGGATGAGCTTCCCCATCATGCTGGCCCTGGTCCCGCTGTTCTACGTGGTCAACAACATGGGCCTGCTGAACACCATCCACGGGCTGATCCTGGTCTACATCGCCTACTCGCTGCCCTTCACGGTGTTCTTCCTGACCGCGTTCTTCCGCACCCTGCCGACCTCGATCGCGGAAGCCGCCTTCGTCGACGGCGCGTCGCACTCGCGCACGTTCTTCCAGATCATGCTGCCGATGGCCAAGCCGGGGCTGGTGAGCGTCGGGATCTTCAACTTCCTGGGCCAGTGGAATCAGTACATGCTGCCCACGGTCCTCAACACCGACCCCGACAAGCGGGTCCTCACCCAGGGCCTGGTGCAACTGGCCGTCAGCCAGGGGTACAAGGGCGACTGGTCGGGGCTGTTCGCCGGGCTGGTGATGGCGATGCTGCCGGTGCTGGCCGCGTACATCGTCTTCCAGCGCCAGGTCGTCCAGGGGCTCACCGCGGGCGCCCTGAAGTGACCCGCTGGTAACGCCATGAAGTGACACTCCGCAAACGGTTCATGACACGCCGCTCCCCGTCCAGGGCAGCGGCGTGTCAGGCATGTCCGGGATCGGGGATCAAGTTCAACCTCTTGACGGGAGGTGACCAAAACAGGTCAGCTAATAGTTCACTAGTTGGACATAGACGGGGCCCCATCGGCGCGGCCCCGTGCGCGGGAGGTCGTCGTGGAGACTCCGGGGTCGCAGTCGTCGCTGCACCGAGCCAACCTGGAGCGGGTCGTACGGGCCGTACGGCTGGCCGGATCACTCACGCAGGCGGAGATCGCCCGGACCACCGGCCTGTCCGCCGCCACCGTCTCCAACATCGTGCGTGAACTCAAGGAGGGCGGCACCGTCGAGGTCACCCCCACCTCGGCCGGGGGCCGCCGGGCCCGCAGCGTCTCGCTGAGCGGCGACGCCGGGATCGTGATCGGTGTCGACTTCGGGCACAGCCACCTCAGGGTCGCCGTCGGCAACCTCGCCCACCAGGTGCTCGCCGAGGAGGCCGAGCCGCTCGATGTGGACGCCTCCGCGGCGCAGGGCTTCGACGCGGCGGAAGCCCTGGTCAACCGGCTGATCGCGGCCACCGGAGTGGACCGTTCGAAGATCGCCGGGATCGGGCTCGGGGTCCCCGGGCCGCTCGATGTGGAGTCCGGCACGCTCGGCTCCACCGCCATCCTGCCCGGCTGGACCGGCACCCGCCCCGCCGAGGAACTGCGCGGCCGGCTGGGCGTCCCCGTGCACATCGACAACGACGCCAATCTCGGCGCCCTCGGGGAACTGGTCTGGGGCGCCGGAAAAGGCGTCCGCGATCTGGCGTACATCAAGGTCAGCAGCGGTGTCGGCGCCGGTCTGGTGATCGACGGGAAGATCTACCGGGGGCCCGGCGGCACCGCCGGGGAGATCGGGCACATCACCCTCGACGAGTCCGGCCCGGTCTGCCGCTGCGGCAACCGGGGCTGTCTGGAGACCTTCGCCGCCGCCCGCTATGTCCTGCCGCTGCTGCACTCCAGCCATGGCGGCGATCTCTCCATGGAGACCGTGGTCCGCCTCGCCCGGGACGGCGACCCGGGCTGCCGCCGGGTGATCGCCGATGTCGGACGGCACATCGGCAGCGGGGTCGCCAGCCTCTGCAATCTGCTCAACCCCAGCCGGGTCGTGCTCGGCGGCGATCTCGCCGAGGCCGGTGAGCTGGTCCTCGGCCCCATCCGCGAGTCCGTCGGCCGCTACGCCATCCCCAGCGCCGCCCGCCAACTCTCCTTGTTCCCCGGGGCACTCGGCGGCCGGGCGGAGGTGCTCGGGGCGCTCGCCCTCGCCCTCGGCGAGATGGGCGATTCGGCGCTTTTGGACGGCTCCCTGGCCGGCGCCGCGCCTGCCTTCACTTAGATAACGTATGGCACCGTTGCCATCTCGTTAAGGATTTACTTCTTGACGTCGTACGTGTGGCCGAGTTGACTTCCAGCCACCTCGGCCGCAACGACGCGGCCTCGTCAGGGAGGTTTCTGAAGTGAACACGCGTATGCGTCGTGCCGCCGTAGCCGTCGCAGCAGGTGCGATGGCCGTCTCGCTCGCCGCCTGTGGCAGCGCCGAGGAGGCGGACGGCGGCAGCAGCGACTCCAGCAGCTCCGCCGCGGCCAAGGGTGATGACATCAAGGTCGGTCTTCTCCTCCCGGAGAACAAGACCGCGCGCTACGAGAAGTTCGACCGGCCCCTGATCGAGAAGAAGATCAAGGAGCTGACGAACAACAAGGCGGAGATCCAGTACAACAACGCCCGCCAGGACGCCAACCTCCAGGCCCAGCAGGTCGACACGATGATCACCAACAAGGTGGACGTGCTGATCCTGGACGCCGTGGACGCCAAGGCGATCAAGAACTCGGTGCAGAAGGCCGTCGACGCCGGGATCGAGGTCGTCGCCTACGACCGCCTCGCCGAGGGCCCGATCAGCGCCTACACCTCCTTCGACAACGTCGAGGTCGGCAAGACCCAGGGCGAGGCCCTCCTCGCCGAGCTGGGCGACAAGGCCGGTGACGGCGAGATCGTCATGATGAACGGCTCCGTCACCGACCCGAACGCCGCCATGTTCAAGGAGGGCGCCCACTCCGTCCTCGACGGCAAGGTGAAGGTCGGCAAGGAGTACGACACCAAGGAGTGGTCGCCGGACAACGCCAACGCCAACATGGAGGCGGCGATCTCGGCGATCGGCAAGGACAACATCGTCGGTGTCTACTCCGCCAACGACGGCATGGCCGGCGGCATCATCACCGCCCTGAAGGCCGCCGGGATCGATGTCCCGGTCACCGGCCAGGACGCCGAGCTGGCCGCCGTGCAGCGGATCGTCGCCGGTGAGCAGTTCATGAGCGTCTACAAGCCGTACGCCCCCGAGGCCGACGCCGCCGCCGAGATGGCCGTAGCGCTCGCCAAGGGCGAGGACCTCACCGCCATCGCCAAGGACAAGGTCTCCAGCGACAGCGCCACCGACGTCCCGTCCGTCCTGGTCCCGGTCACCTCGCTGACCCAGGAGAACATCAACGACACCGTCATCAAGGACGGCGTCTACACCGCGGCCGAGATCTGCACCGACAAGTACAAGGCCGCCTGCGACGCGGCCGGTATCGGCGGCTGACCCTCCCCGCACGGCACGGCGGTCCCGCAGGGGCCGCCGCCACCGGACTCCTCCGGCGCCCCGCTTCCAGCCCCGCAAAGCCAGTGCGGGGCGCCGGACGGAACATTTCCCCCCATACCCCCAGTCTTCGCACAAACCTTCCGCCGGGTCAGGCGGCGAAGGAGATGGTTCACGTGACCGCTACGCCCGTGCTGGCGTTGCGCGGGGTCTCCAAGCGATTCGGTGCCGTCCAGGCGCTCACCGATGTCGAGCTTGAGGTCCACGCCGGTGAGGTGGTCGCCCTGGTCGGCGACAACGGCGCCGGAAAATCCACCCTGGTCAAGACGATCGCCGGTGTCCACCCCATCGACGAGGGTGCCATCGAGTGGGACGGCCGGTCCGTCTCCATCAACCGGCCGCACGACGCCCAGCACCTGGGCATCGCCACCGTCTACCAGGACCTCGCCCTCTGCGACAACATCGATGTCGTGGGCAACCTCTTCCTCGGCCGCGAGCTGAAACGCTTCGGCGTCCTGGACGAGGTCGAGATGGAGCGCCGCTCGCGCGAGCTGCTCCAGACGCTGTCGATCCGCATCCCCAGCGTCCGTATCCCGATCGCCTCGCTCTCCGGCGGTCAGCGCCAGACCGTGGCCATCGCCCGCTCCATGCTCGGCGCGCCCAAGCTGGTCATCCTGGACGAGCCCACCGCGGCCCTCGGCGTCGAGCAGACCGCCCAGGTGCTCGACCTGGTGGAGCGGCTGCGCGAGCGCGGCCTCGCCGTCCTGCTGATCAGCCACAACATGGCCGATGTCAAGGCGGTCGCCGACAAGGTGGCGGTCCTGCGCCTGGGCCGCAACAACGGCGTCTTCGAGGTCAAGACGACCTCGCAGGAGGAGATCATCTCCGCCATCACCGGCGCCACCGACAATGCCGTGACCCGCCGTGCGGCGCGCACGACCGGGGAGGGAGCGAAGTGACCAGCCTCGACAAGACGCCCGAGCCGGCGCCCACGGCCGTGGAGAACCCGGAGGCCGCCGCCGCGGCGGTGACCGCCGTCGACCCCCGGCTGCTGGTCCGCGAGCAGGGCCTCGCCGGGTACCTCGGCGAGTTCAAGCGGAAGATCCGCGCCGGTGAGCTGGGCTCCATCCCGGTGATCATCGGTCTGATCGTGATCTGCGTCGTCTTCCAGAGCATGAACTCCGCGTTCCTGTCCGCGCAGAACATCAGTGACATCACCGTCACCATGGTCGGCACGGGCATGATCTCCGTCGGCATCGTCTTCGTGCTGCTGCTCGGCGAGATCGACCTCTCCGTCGGCTCGGTCAGCGGCGCCGCCAGCGCCATCGCGGCCGTCCTCGCCGTCAACCAGGGCTGGCCCGAGTGGCTCGCGGTGCTCTTCGCGATCGGCGCGGGCGCGCTGATCGGCGCGGCGCACGGCTTCTTCTTCGCGGTCCTCGGCGCCCCCGCCTTCGCGGTCACCCTGGCCGGGCTGCTGTTCTGGCTCGGCTTCATGCTCCAGACGCTGGGCGAGAACGGCACGATCAACCTCGACAGTGACGGCTTCATCGGCAACCTCACCACGTACTTCTTCACCGATGTCGCCGCCGCCTACGGACTGGCCGCGGTCGTCACCGGCGTGTTCTTCGTGACGTCGTTCCTCGGGAACCGGCGCCGGGAGGCCGCGGGGGTGCCGTCCCGGCCGATGAGCGACACCCTGCTGCGGACCGTGCTGCTCGCGGTGATCTCGTTCGCCGCGGCCTTCATGTACAACCAGTACAAGGGGCTGCCGCTGGCCACCGTGATCTTCCTGGTGTTCCTGGTCGCCACGGACTTCGTGCTGCGGCGCACCTCCTACGGGCGCAAGGTGTTCGCGCTCGGCGGCAGCGTCGAGGCGTCCCGCCGGGCCGGTATCAATGTCACCGCGGTGCGGATCTCGGTGTTCGCGATCTCCGGCGGGTTCGCGGCGATCGGCGGTCTCTTCCTGGCGTCGAAGATCGCCTCCGCCAACCAGAGCGCGGGCGCGGGCGACCTGCTGATGAACGCCATCGCGGCGGCCGTGATCGGCGGCACCTCGCTCTTCGGCGGGCGCGGCCGGACCTGGAACGCGCTGCTGGGTGTGCTGGTGATCGTCTCCATCCAGTACGGGTTGCAGTTGGAGTCGATCGCGGAGCCGGTGAAGTACATGATCACGGCCGGTGTGCTCCTCACGACCGTGGTGATCGACTCCGTCACCCGGCGTACGCAGAAGACGGCGGGCAGGGCCTGATCCCAGGGGAGCGAGTGCGCGTCGTGGTCGCTCTTCGCGCAGTTCCCCGCGCCCCTTGGGCGCATACAGTCCCCGGCATCGAACACGGTGCCGGGGATTCTGTATGTCATACGGAAGGCTGCTCATGGGTAGAGCCGATCGCGTGATGTATGACCCACTCTCCGGGCGCCGCCGCTCGGGGCGGAAGATTAGACTCGACGAGCCCGGCAACAGCTCGAACAGCTCTACTGCAAGGAGGCACGGGTGCCGCTGCTGACCCGCATCAGGGGACCGCGCGATCTGGACCGGCTCAGCCCGGAGGAGCTGGACCAGTTGGCCGGGGAGATCCGGAGCTTCCTGGTCGACGCCGTCGCCAAGACCGGCGGCCACCTCGGCCCCAACCTCGGCGTGGTCGAGCTGACCCTCGCGCTGCACCGGGTGTTCGAATCGCCCAAGGACCGGGTGCTCTGGGACACCGGCCACCAGGCGTATGTCCACAAGCTGATCACCGGGCGCCAGGACTTCGGCCGGCTGCGCGCCAAGGGCGGGCTCTCCGGCTACCCCTCGCGCGCCGAGTCCGACCACGACGTGATCGAGAACAGCCACGCCTCCACCGTCCTCGGCTGGGCCGACGGCCTCGCCAAGGCCAACCAGCTCCTGAAGAAGGACGACCATGTCGTCGCCGTGATCGGCGACGGGGCGCTGACCGGCGGAATGGCCTGGGAGGCCCTCAACAACATCGCCGACGGGGACCGCCCCCTGGTCATCGTCGTCAACGACAACGAACGGTCGTACGCGCCCACCATCGGCGGCCTCGCCAACCATCTGGCGACCCTCAGGACCACCGACGGCTACGAGCGGTTCCTCGCCCGCGGCAAGGACCTGCTGGAGCGCACCCCGGTCGTCGGACGGCCCCTGTACGACACCCTGCACGGCGCCAAGAAGGGCCTCAAGGACTTCATCGCCCCGCAGGGCATGTTCGAGGACCTCGGCCTGAAGTACGTCGGCCCGATCGACGGGCACGACATCGAGGCCCTGGAGTCCGCGCTGAACCGGGCCAAACGGTTCGGCGGCCCGGTCATCGTGCACTGCCTCACCGAGAAGGGCCGCGGCTACGAGCCCGCCGAGCAGGACGAGGCCGACCGCTTCCACGGCATCGGCCCCATCCACCCCGACACCGGCCTGCCCATCAAGGCGTCCGCCGCGAGCTGGACCTCCGTCTTCGGCGACGAGATGGTCCGCCTCGGCAAGGAGCGCGACGACATCGTCGCCATCACCGCCGCCATGCTCCAGCCGGTCGGCCTGAAGAAGTTCGCCGAGGAGTTCCCCGACCGGATCTACGACGTCGGCATCGCCGAGCAGCACGCCGCCGTCTCCGCGGCCGGTCTCGCCACCGGCGGCGTCCATCCCGTCTTCGCGGTGTACGCCACCTTCCTCAACCGCGCCTTCGACCAGGTCCTGATGGATGTCGCCCTGCACAAGTGCGGCGTGACGTTCGTGCTGGACCGGGCGGGTGTCACCGGCGACGACGGTGCCTCGCACAACGGCATGTGGGACATGTCCATGCTCCAGGTGGTGCCGGGGCTCCGGATCGCCGCCCCGCGCGACGCCGAGCAGCTCCGCAGCCAGCTTCGGGAGGCCGTGACCGTCGAGGACGCGCCGACCGTGCTGCGCTACTCCAAGGGCGTCGTCGGCCCCGCCGTCCCCGCCGTCGGCCGGATCGGCGGCATGGACGTACTGCGCGAGCCCGGCACCGACACCCCCGATGTGCTGCTGGTCTCCGTGGGCGCCCTCGCCCCGATGTGCCTGGACATCGCCACCCTGCTGGACCGCCAGGGCATCTCCGCCACCGTCGTCGACCCGCGCTGGGTCAAGCCGGTGGACGAGGCCCTCGCCCCGCTCGCCGAGCGGCACCGCGTGGTCGTCACCGTCGAGGACAACTCCCGGGTCGGCGGGGTCGGCTCCGCCGTCGCCCAGGCCCTCCGGGACGCCGGGGTGGATGTTCCGCTGCGCGACTTCGGCATCCCGCCGCGCTTCCTCGACCATGCCTCGCGCGCCGAGGTGATGGCCGAGATCGGGCTGACCGCGCCGGACATCGCCCGGCAGGTCACCGGCCTGGTCGCCAAGCTGGACGGCAAGTACGGGCAGACCGCCACCAGCGCGATCGAGGCCGCCCGCGACTGACCCCGCGCCCCCTGTCCAGACGGCACGCCGTACGGACGCCCGAATGGGCCGGTTCCCTCCCCGACACGGGTGGTGGAACCGGCCCATTCGCGTGACGCCGCTCGTGCCGGGGCATGCGCGGGGCACCCCCTCTCGATCATGTCGGGGACGGCAAGCGTGGGAGGTACACCCGTGAGCAGCACCCTCTTCCGGACGAAGAAGGTCGAGCAGTCCATCCGCGACACCGAGGAGCCGGAACACGCGCTGAGAAAGTCCCTCTCCGCGCTGGATCTGACGGTCTTCGGCGTCGGCGTGATCATCGGCACCGGCATCTTCGTCCTCACCGGCACGGTCGCCAAGAACAACGCCGGACCCGCCGTCGCCCTCGCCTTCGTGGTGGCCGGTGTGGTCTGCGCGCTCGCCGCGCTCTGCTACGCCGAGTTCGCCTCCACGGTCCCGGTGGCCGGGTCCGCCTACACCTTCTCCTACGCCTCGCTCGGCGAACTCCCGGCCTGGATCATCGGCTGGGACCTGGTCCTGGAGTTCGCGCTCGGCACGGCGGTGGTCGCGGTCGGCTGGTCCGGCTACATCGCCTCGCTGCTCTCCAACGCGGGCTGGGAACTCCCCGCGGTACTGGGCTCCCGCGACGGGGCGACGGGCTTCGGCTTCGACATCCTCGCCGCCGCCCTGGTGCTGGTCCTCACCTTCGTCCTCGTCCTCGGCATGAAGCTGTCCGCGCGGATCACCTCCATCGTCGTCGCCATCAAGGTGGCCGTGGTCCTGATCGTGATCATCGCCGGGTCCTTCTTCATCACCGGCAGCAACTACGACCCGTTCATCCCCGAGTCCCAGCCGGTCCCGGCGGGCGGCGACCTCCGGGCGCCGCTGATCCAGCTCATGGTGGGCTGGGCGCCCTCCAACTTCGGGGTGATGGGCATCTTCACCGCCGCGTCCGTGGTGTTCTTCGCGTTCATCGGCTTCGACGTCGTCGCCACCGCCGCCGAGGAGACCCGCAACCCCCAGCGCGACATGCCCCGGGGCATCCTCGGCTCCCTCCTCATCTGCACCATCCTGTACGTGGCGGTGTCCATCGTCGTCACCGGTATGCAGCACTACAGCGAACTGTCCGTCACCGCCCCCCTCGCCGACGCCTTCAAGGCCACCGGCCATCCCTGGTACGCCGGACTCATCAGCTTCGGCGCCGCCGTCGGCCTCACCACCGTCTGCATGATCCTGCTGCTGGGCCAGACCCGGGTCTTCTTCGCCATGAGCCGGGACGGCCTCCTGCCCCGCTTCTTCTCCTACGTCCACCCCCGCTTCAAGACCCCGTACCGGCCGACCATCCTGCTCGGCGTGATCATCGCCATCGTCGCCGGGTTCACCCCGCTCAGCGAACTCGCCGAGCTGGTCAACATCGGCACCCTGTTCGCCTTCGTGGTCGTCGCCATCGGCGTCGTCGTGCTGCGCCGCACCCGCCCCGACCTGCCCCGCGCCTTCCGCACCCCCTGGGTGCCCTGGCTGCCGATCATCTCGGTCGCCGCGTCCCTGTGGCTGATGCTGAACCTGCCCGCCGAGACCTGGATCCGGTTCGGCGGCTGGATGCTCCTCGGGGTGGTCGTCTACTTCCTCTACAGCCGCACCCACAGCCGCCTGGCCCGCGGCGAGGACGAGCCCGCCACCCCACCCACAGGTGACACGCAGTAACGCTCCCCGATCCCTCCCGGCCCCGTATGTCCTGCTTCAGCGGGACCTACGGGGCCGGATAGCGTACGCAGCGTGTGTGCCGCCCCCGCGATCCCCGACCTCTCGGCGACTCCGTCCCCCGCGCGGACGGGCCGCTACTGGACCCGGCTGCTGCCGCTCCTCACCGCGCTGGCCTGCCTCACCCGCCTGCCCTCGTTCATCCACCCCCTGTGGAGCCCCGACGAGGGCTATCTCGCCGTCCAGGCCCGCCTCCTCGCCCACGGCGGCACCCTCTACGAGACGGTCGTCGACCGCAAACCCCCCCTCGTCCCCCTCCTCTACCAAGGCGCCTTCGCCCTCACCGGCTCCGACACCCTCACCGGCGTCCGCGTCCTCGCCGTCGGCGCCCACCTCCTCACCGCCGTCCTGCTGGTGTCCCTGGCCCGCCGCCGCTGGGGCGACCGCGCCGGACGCACCGCCGGAATCCTCTACCTGCTCCTCTCCATCGGCGTGAACCCCGAGGACGCCCAGGCCGCCGGGTTCGAGGTGTTCATGCTGCCCTGCACGGCCGCCGCCCTGTGGTGCGCCGACCGCCGCCGCTGGACCCTCGCGGGGCTCGCCGTCGCCGCCGCGTTCCTGGTCAAGCAGACCGGGGGAGCGGTGCTGCTGCCGGTGCTGTGGCACTGGCACCGCGCCACCGCCGCCGACCGCCGCGCCCTGCTCGCCCTCACCGCCGGGGCCGTCCCGCCCATCCTCGCCGCCGCCCTGCTCACCGACCCCGGCGGCTTCCTCTTCTGGACCGTCACCGGCTCCGGCGCCTACGCCTCCCTCACCGGCTCCGAACTCCACGTCCTGGCCCGCGCCCTGGGCAACGCGGCCCTCCTCGCCACCGCCTGCGCCGCCCTGCTCCCCGCCCTCGCCCGCACCCGGGGCGGCCCCGCCACCCGCGACCTGTGGCTGTGGCTCGCCGCCTCCGCCGCCGCCGTCTGCGCCGGCTTCCACTTCTTCGGCCACTACTACCTGCAACTCCTGCCCCCGCTCGCCCTGCTGGCCACCGCCGCCCTCCGCCACCGCCCCGCCCGCGCCCTGATCGGCACCGCCTGCTGCACCGCCCTCTTCCTCACCTGGGGCCTGCTGGCCCCCCGCCCCGAACTCGCCCACACCCAGCGCCTCGCCGACGCCACCGCCCGCCGCACCACCCCCAGCGACACCGTCCTGATCTGGGGCATGCACCCCGAGACCTACTGGCTCGCCCACCGCACCCCCGCCAGCCGCTACCTCACCGCCGGACTCCTCACCAACTACAGCGGCGGCCGGGACGGCCCCCGGGTCGGCGAGGCGTACGCGGTCCCCGGCACCCTCCCCGTCTTCCGCGCCGAACTCACCACCCGTCCCCCCGCCCTGATCGTCGACGACTCCCGCGGCAAGCCCTACGCCCCGCACCGCGTCCCGACCCTGCGCCGCCTGCTCACCGCCCACTACCAGGAGGTCGAACGCATCGACGGAGCGATCCTCTACGCCCGCGTCCCCTGACCCACGACACGGGCACGCGCCACCCGCGCACCGACGGGGTCCCGCCGCCTCCGCCCCCGACCACAGGGGCCCTGTCCCCGCCCCGACCGACACCCCGCCACCTCCGCCCCCAACCCAAAAGGCACTACCCCCGCACCGACCGGGGCCCCGCCACCTCCGCCCCCAGTTCCCCCACCCGCCGCCGCAGCTCCCGGTCCGCCGTCACCACCAGCACCTCCCGGCCCGCAGCCGCCGCCACCAGCGTCACCATGTGGTCGTCCCCACTGCCCGGCGCGTCCTCCACCCGCACCCCCGCCACCGACGCGACCCCCTTCGCCGCCCCCTCCACCACCAGCACGATCTCCACCGGCCCCTGACGCCCCGGCACCCCGTCCGCCGCCAGTCGGTCCCGCAACCGCTCCGCCGCCCCCCGCCGGTCCCGCCACCACCCGTCGGGCACCGACCCGACCACGTTCGCCGCGTCCACGATCACCAGCAGGCCGTCACTCATGAGGTCAGGGTCGCACGACCCGCGCGGGGCTTCACCCCGCGACCGCATTAAGGTGGGGTCGTGTCAATGGTCCGTACAGTGAACGGCGACTGGCTCATACGCGGCCGAGACGGCCGGCTCAGCGTCTACCTCTCCACCGACGAGGCGGTCCTGTGCCGCGCCGAGAGCGCCCCCGGCGGCCCCTGGGGCCCGGTGCGCCGAGTCGGCGGCGCACAGCGCCTGCACGGTGGTTTCGCGCTCGCCCGTGGCGCCGACGGCTACACCCATCTGGCCGCCTGGCGGCCGACCCGGGGCGAGGAGCACGGCCTGCTCCACTCCACGCACTTCCGCCCGCTGCTCGCCCCGCTGGACTGGTTGCCCGTCGGCCACCCCAACCGGCAGGGCGCGCGCACCGGGGACCCCGCCGTGGCCGTCGACGAGGCCGGGCGCGCCTATGTCTTCGTCCGCAACCGGGGCCTCGGCGTGCACACCGTCAACCAGAAGTCGCTCGGCGGCTGGAACGCCTGGCACGACCTGCGCGGCTCCAAGGTGCACGAGCACCTCGTCGCCGTCACCGCCGAGTCGGGCCTCGTCGCGGTGTACGCCACCAACCCCGACGGCATCCTGCGCTGGCACCAGGAGGAGGCCGGTGCCCGCCCGGTACCGGGCGACCCCCTGCGGACATCGGTGGAACCGGGCACGCTCAGCGCCCTGCCCACCTCCAAGGAGCACACCACCCTGTACTACACCGACCCCGAGGGCACCCTGCACGCCTGGCGGCCCGGCGAGGACCCGGTCCCCCTGCTCCCGGCGGCGGGCCCCGGCCCGGTCGCCACCCTGCGCTGCGACCTCGACGGCCACGACTGCACGATCCTCGCCCAGCGCTCGGCCTCCGGCAGGATCGCCTTCGCCGCCTACCCCACCGAACAGGAGTCCGCGGGCCTGTGGTGGACCGAGTCGGGCCCCCAACTCCCCACGGACACCAGGGTGTCCCTCACCACGGACGCGGAGGGCAGGGTGGTGGCGGCGACGGCGACCCCGGAGGGTGTGCTGCGAGTTTCCCGCCAGAAGGACGAACCGGGCCTGGCCCTGGCGGCCTGGCAGGAAATCCCGTAGCACCTGTAAAGGGCATTTAGGGGCGCTGGGGATACCCCCTCTGGGGGAGGAACTGCGCGACCAGCCCCCACCCACCCGCACTATGGCGACAAACGAAAACGCCGGCCCCCCGTACAACCCACGTACAGGGAACCGGCGTAACACCGCTACGCGACCGGCACGCTCGCCACCCCGGCCGCCAGGAACCGCGCCCCATTCACCCGCTCGGACACCCCTTCCCGATCCAGATACGGCGTGATCCCGCCCAGATGGAACGGCCACCCCGCCCCGGTGATCAGACACAGGTCGATGTCCTGCGCCTCGGCGACGACCCCGTCCGCCAGCATCAGCCCGATCTCCTGCGCGACAGCGTCCAGCACCCGCTCCCGCACCTGCTCCTCCGTCAGCACGGCGTCCCCCTGCCGGAGCAGCCCCGCGACCTCGGGATCCAGCACGGGTGCCCCGCTGTCGTAGACGTAGAACCCGCGCTTGCCCGCCTCGACGACCGCCTTGAGGTTGGGGGAGACGGTGAAGCGGTCGGGGAAGGCGCGGTGCAGGGTCTCGGAGACATGCAGGCCGATCGCCGGGCCGACCAGCTCCAGCAGCACCAGCGGGGACATCGGCAGCCCCAGCGGCTCGACCGCCTTCTCGGCGACCGGGACCGGGGTGCCCTCGTCGATGACGTTCTGGATCTCGCCCATGAAGCGGGTCAGGATCCGGTTGACGACGAACGCGGGGGCGTCCTTGACGAGGACGGCCGTCTTCCTCAGCTTGCGCGCCACGGCGAACGCGGTGGCCAGCGAGGCGTCGTCGGTCCGCTCGCCGCGCACGATCTCCAGCAGCGGCAGCACGGCGACCGGGTTGAAGAAGTGGAAGCCGACGACCCGCTCGGGGTGCTTGAGCCGCGAGGCCATCTCGGTGACGGACAGCGAGGAGGTGTTGGTGGCGAGGATCGCGTGCGCCGGGGCGACCGCCTCGACCTCCGCGAACACCTGCTGCTTGACGCCGATCTCCTCGAACACGGCCTCGATCACGAAGTCCGCGTCGGAGAAGCCCTCGGCCTTGTCCAGGACGCCGGTCACCAGACCCTTGAGGCGATTGGCCTGGTCCTGGTTGATCCGCCCCTTGCCGAGCAGCTTGTCGATCTCGGCGTGGACATAGCCGACCCCCTTGTCGATCCGCTCCTGGTCGATGTCGGTCAGCACGACCGGCACCTCCAGGCGGCGCAGGAAGAGCAGCGCGAGCTGGGAGGCCATCAGTCCGGCGCCGACGACACCGACCTTGGTGACCGGCCGGGCGAGGCTCTTGTCGGGCGCTCCGGCGGGCCGCTTGGCACGCTTCTGGACCAGGTTGAAGGCGTAGATCCCGGAGCGCAGTTCGCCGCCCATGATGAGGTCGGCGAGGGCGCTGTCCTCGGCGTCGAAGCCCTTCTGGAGGTCGCCGTCCTTGACGGCGGCGATGATGTCCAGGGCCCGGTAGGCGGCCGGGGCGGCGCCGTGCACCTTGCCGTCGGCGAGACGGCGGCCGTGGGCGACGGCCGCGTCCCAGCCCTCACCCCGGTCGATCGCGGGCCGCTCCACGGTGAGGTCGCCCTTGAGCACCTGGGCGGTCCAGATCAGCGACTGCTCCAGGAAGTCGGCGCCCTCGAACAGCGCGTCGGCGATCCCGAGATCGTGGACCTGCTGCCCCTTGAGCTGCCGGTTCTGGTTGAGGCTGTTCTCGACGATGACCGAGATCGCGTTCTCGGGGCCGATCAGGTTCGGCAGCAGGGTGCAGCCGCCCCAGCCGGGGACCAGGCCGAGGAAGACCTCGGGCAGCGAGAACGCGGGCACCGCCCTGGAGACGGTCCGGTACGTGCAGTGCAGCCCGACCTCGACGCCCCCGCCCATGGCGGCGCCGTTGTAGTAGGCGAAGGTCGGCACGGCGAGGCCGGAGAGGCGCTTGAAGACGTCGTGGCCGCCCTTGGCGATGGCGAACGCGTCGGCGTGCTCCTTGACCAGTTCGACGCCCTTGAGGTCGGCGCCGACGGCGAAGATGAACGGCTTGCCCGTGATGCCGACCCCGGTGATCTCCCCGGCCGCGGCCTCCTTCTCGACCTGGTCGAGGGCGGCGGCGAGGTTGGCCAGGGACGCCGGTCCGAAGGTGGTCGGCTTGGTGTGGTCGAACCCGTTGTCGAGGGTGATCAGGGCGAACCGCCCGGCCCCGGACGGCAGTTCCAGATGCCGTACGTGCGCCTGCGTCACGACCTCGTCGGGGAACAGCTCGGCCGCGCCCTTCAACAGCTCTGCGGTGGTGGTGCTCACTTGTCCCCCTCGAAGTGCGGGTTCTCCCAGACGACGGTGGCGCCCATGCCGAAGCCGACGCACATGGTGGTGAGGCCGTAGCGGACCTCGGGCTGCTCCTCGAACTGCCGGGCGAGCTGGGTCATCAGCCGCACCCCGGAGGAGGCCAGCGGGTGGCCGTAGGCGATGGCGCCGCCGTACTGGTTGACGCGCGCGTCGTCGTCCGCGATGCCGTAGTGCTCCAGGAAGGCCAGCACCTGCACGGCGAACGCCTCGTTGATCTCGAACAGCCCGATGTCCGAGATGGACAGCCCCGCCTGCGCGAGGGCCTTCTCGGTCGCCGGGATCGGCCCGTAGCCCATCACCTCCGGCTCGACCCCGGCGAAGGCGTACGACACCAGCCGCATCCGCACCGGCAGGCCGTGCTCGCGGGCGAAGTCCTCGGCGGCGATGATCGAGGCGGTGGCCCCGTCGTTCAGCCCGGCCGCGTTCCCGGCCGTGACCCGCCCGTGCACCCGGAACGGCGTCTTCAGCCCGGCCAGGTTCTCCAGCGTCGTCCCCGGCCGCATCGGCTCGTCGGCGGTGACCAGCCCCCACCCCGTCTCGCCCACCTCCGGGTTGGTGTTGCGCACCGAGATCGGCACCAGGTCCTGCTGGATCTTCCCGTTGGCGTACGCCTTGGCGGCCTTCTCCTGCGACCGCACCGCGTACTCGTCCGCGCGCCGCTTGGTGATGCCCGGGTAGCGGTCGTGCAGGTTCTCCGCGGTCATGCCCATGAACAGGGCCGACTCGTCCACCAGCTTCTCGCTCACGAACCGCGGGTGGGGGTCGACGCCCTCACCCATCGGATGCCGCCCCATGTGCTCGACCCCACCGGCGATGACGGCGTCGTACGCCCCGAAGGCGATGGACCCGGCGGTGGTGGTGACGGCGGTCAGCGCGCCCGCGCACATCCGGTCGATGGAGTAGCCCGGCACGGACTGTGGCAGCCCCGCCAGGATCCCGGCCGTCCGGCCCAGGGTCAGCCCCTGGTCACCGATCTGCGTGGTCGCGGCGATGGCGACCTCGTCGATCTTCGCGGGGTCCAGGTTCGGGTTGCGCCGCAGCAGCTCCCGGATGGACTTCACGACGAGGTCGTCGGCGCGGGTCTCGTGGTAGATGCCCTTCGGGCCCGCCTTGCCGAACGGGGTACGGACGCCGTCGACGAAGACGACGTCCCTGACGTTACGAGGCACGATGGCACTCCTCCAGAGATCCAGAGATGCGGACGCTGAGCGCTTGCTCACCACCATGCTACTTGCCAGTAACGTAGCTGCCCACCCCCACCACTGAAGGGGCGCGGGGAACTGCGCAAAAATCCGACCACAACCCGCACCCGCCACTCCCCCCGAACCCTGATCCCCCCTTCAGGGGCGCGGGGAACTGCGCAAAAAACCGACCACGACCCGCACTCGCCCCCCTCCTAGCCCCCCACTCCCCCCAGGGGCGCGGGGAACTGCGCGAGACCCCCCACAACCCGCACCCGCCCCCTACCCCTCGCTGCCCCCCGCTTTGGCGGAAAACGCACTCACCAAAACCGGCGCCACCAACTCAACCTGCCACTCCCGAGCCCCCAACGCCCCCAGCGCCGCACTCACCCCCCCCACATCCGCGGCAGCGGGCGGCTCCCAGCACACCCGCCGCACCGTGTCCGGCGTGATCAGATTCTCCTGCGGCAGCCCCAGCCGCTCCGCCAGCGCCGTGACCCCCGCCCGCGC
The DNA here is from genome assembly GCF_040683675.1 of Streptomyces sp. NPDC093252. Classification (NCBI taxonomy): domain Bacteria; kingdom Bacillati; phylum Actinomycetota; class Actinomycetes; order Kitasatosporales; family Streptomycetaceae; genus Streptomyces; species Streptomyces sp. NPDC093252. Next base: position 147,966 of record NZ_JBFBEM010000007.1, read on the forward strand.
CGCCGACAGCCGTGCCGCCGCCTCCGGGTCCTTGTCCGCCCAGGCCCGGGGCGGCGGCGGCCCCGCCACCGTCTGCCCCGGCTGCGGCAGCCGGGACTCCGGCAGCGCACGGGCCCGGTCCACCGCCGCCTGCCACTGCTCCAACTGGCGCCGCCCGGTCCGCGGCCCGAAGCCGTTCAGCGCGCCCAGCGCCTGGACGGTGGTCGGCACCGCGAGCGCGGCCTCCACGATCGCCGCGTCGGACAGCACCTTGCCCGGCGAGACGTCCCGCCGCTGGGCGATCCGGTCCCGGGTCTGCCACAGCTCGCGCACCACGGCGAGCTGCCGCCGACGCCGCACCTTGTGCATCCCGGACGTCCGCCGCCAGGGGTCCTTGCGCGGTTCGGCGGGCGGCGCGGCGGCGATGGCCGCGAACTCCTGGCGGGCCCAGTCAAGCTTGCCCTGCCGGTCCAGCTCCTTCTCCAGCGCGTCCCGCAGATCGACCAGCAGCTCCACGTCCAGCGCCGCGTAGCGCAGCCAGGGCTCGGGGAGGGGGCGGGTGGACCAGTCGACCGCGCTGTGCCCCTTCTCCAGCACGAATCCGAGCACGCTCTCGACCATCGCGCCGAGCCCCACCCGCGGGAACCCGGCCAGCCGCCCGGCCAGCTCGGTGTCGAAGAGCGTGCTGGGCAGCATGCCTATCTCGCGCAGGCACGGGAGGTCCTGGGTGGCGGCGTGCAGCACCCACTCCACCCCGGAGAGCGCCTCGCCCAGGCCCGACAGATCCGGACAGGCGACGGGGTCGATGAGCGCGGTGCCCGCGCCCTCGCGGCGCAACTGCACCAGATACGCCCGCTGCCCGTAGCGGTATCCGGAGGCCCGCTCGGCGTCCACGGCGACGGGTCCCGACCCGGCCGCGAACGCGGCGATCACGGCGGCGAGGGAGTCGGCGTCCGCGATCACCGGCGGAATGCCCTCACGCGGTTCGAGCAGCGGTGTCGGCGCCCCAGGAGCAGTGGTACCGCCGTCGTCCGGAGGGGCGCCCCCGGTGGTTCGCAGTGAACTGGCTGCTGCGGTGTCTTGGGCGTCGGTCACCTGTCAAGGGTATCCGTGTACGGACGGCGCCCGCCGACGGAACGTTCCGTCGACGGGCGCGCGGGGGTCGTAAACCAGTCATGTCGGTGAAAGGCCGGGTTCACGGCGATGGCGGGGGGTGGATGACAGGGACATGGGGACGGGAGGGGGTGCGGGGGGTCAGTGGATGATGCCGGTGCGCAGGGCGACGGCCACCATCCCGGCGCGGTCGCCGGTGCCCAGCTTGCGGGCGATCCGGGCGAGGTGGCTCTTGACGGTCAGGGCGGACAGGCCCATGGAGACGCCGATCGCCTTGTTCGACTGGCCCTCCGCGACCAGCCGCAGCACCTCGACCTCGCGGCCGGACAGCTCGCGGTAGCCGCCCGGGTGGCTCGGGGCACCCGGGGGACGGCGGTGCAGCCGGGCGGCGGCGGCTCCGATGGGGGCGGCACCGGGACGGGTGGGGAGCCCGACGTTGGTGCGGGTGCCGGTGACGACATAGCCCTTCACACCGCCCGCCAGGGCGTTGCGCACCGCGCCGATGTCGTCGGCGGCGGACAGGGCGAGGCCGTTGGGCCAGCCCGCGGCGCGGGTCTCCGAAAGGAGCGTGAGGCCGGAACCGTCCGGCAGGTGGACGTCCGCGACGCAGATGTCGCGCGGGTTGCCGATCCGGGGACGCGCCTCGGCCACCGACGACGCCTCGATGACATCGCGGACGCCGAGCGCCCACAGATGCCGGGTGACGGTGGAACGGACGCGCGGATCGGCCACGACCACCATCGCGGTGGGCTTGTTCGGACGGTAGGCGACCAGGCTTGCGGGCTGCTCAAGAAGAACGGACACCAGGCCTCCTGGGGTGCGGGACGGGGCCGGCTCGTGGGGATGAAGCCGGTACGAACCGTGCTTTCAAGGTCACTGAGGTCTTCGGCAGCAAACCCGTGGTCCTTTAGAGAATGATCACGATCCAGTGAGTAACAATCCGTGCAATTCGGACACGCGGTCGATCGTCCGAAGATCGAATCGGATCGGTCGGAGCCGATTGAGTGGCGCAAAGTGGCCGAATCGACAAAGTGACGGCATAGAAACCCGGCGTTCGGGCGATGCGGGAGGGATGGCGGGGGAGAGGCCGCCGGCGGGGGCCGGGCATGCGTGAGGGGCACGCCCGCCGGACGTGCCCCTCGTGCCCCTCGTGCCTCTTATGTCCCTCGGTCGTGCTGCCCGGCGTCAGCGTGCCGCGCTCATCGACTGCTCACTCATCGACTGCTCACTCATCGACCACTCACCGGGACTGCGGCCCCCGCCGCTGCGGAAGCGTCACCACCGAGGCGTCCCCCGGGCCGGCCGGCGGCAGCCCCGCCACCTGCGCCAGCAGATCGCTCCAGGCGGCCAGATGCGCACCCGTGTCCGGCACCCCGCCCAGCCCCTCGCGCGGCGTCCAGGACGCGCGGATCTCGATCTGGGAGACGGCGGGCCGCGCGGAGAGCCCGCCGAAGTAGTGCGAACCGGCGCGCGTGACCGTCCCGCTCGCCTCGCCGTACGTCAGCCCGCGGGCCTGGAGCGCACCGGTCAGCCAGGACCAGCACACATCCGGCAGCAGCGGATCCACCGCCATCTCCGGCTCCAGCTCCGCCCGCACCAGCGTCACCAGCCGGAACGTGCCGCGCCAGGCGTCGTGCCCGTCGGGATCGTGCAGCAGCACCAACCGGCCGTCGGCGAGGTCCTGCTCGCCGTCCACCACCGTGGCCTCCATCGCGTACGCGAACGGAGCCAGCCGCTTCGGCGCCGGGACCGTCTCGATCTCCAGGTGCGGGCGCAGCCGCGCGGAGCGCAGCGCGTCGACCGCGGCCGTGAAGGGCGGCGGGGCCGTGCCGTCCGGATTCCGTGAGCCCTCCCCGTTGTCCTTCGGTTCGTCCATTCCGCCAGCGCCGTCCGACAGTCGTCCCTGAGCCGCAGCCATGCGGGGAAGATTAAGCGGAACGGGGCCCGAGCGCAGGGCAAGACACCCCGGCCACCGTGCCCCACCGGGCCGGGCGGCGCCCCGCGTCCCCTCGGCGGAAGCCCCCCACCCCCCATGGGACACTGGCCCCGTGAGTGCCAACGGACGCCCCACGGGCCAGCCCCCGACAGCCACCCCCCATGACTCCGCCTTCCTGAGGGCGTGCAGGCGGGAGCCGGTGCCGCACACCCCGGTGTGGTTCATGCGCCAGGCCGGGCGTTCGCTGCCGGAGTACCGCAAGGTCCGTGAGGGCGTCGCCATGCTGGACTCGTGCATGCGGCCCGACCTGGTCACGGAGATCACCCTCCAGCCGGTCCGGCGCCACGACGTCGACGCGGCGATCTACTTCAGCGACATCGTCGTCCCTCTCAAGGCGATCGGTATCGACCTCGACATCAAGCCCGGCGTCGGCCCGGTCGTCGAGCGCCCGATCCGCACCCGCGCCGACCTCGCCCAGCTCCGCGATCTGACCCCGGACGACGTCCCCTACGTCACCGAGGCCATCGGCCTGCTCACCGCCGAACTGGGCGCGACCCCCCTGATCGGCTTCGCCGGGGCCCCGTTCACCCTCGCGAGCTATCTCGTGGAGGGCGGCCCGTCCCGCACGTACGAGAACGCCAAGGCGATCATGTACGGCGACCCGGAACTCTGGGCCGACCTGCTGGACCGCCTCGCGGAGATCACGGCGGCGTTCCTGAAGGTGCAGATCGAGGCGGGCGCCAGCGCCGTCCAGCTCTTCGACTCCTGGGCCGGCGCCCTCGCCCCCGCCGACTACCGGCGCTCGGTGCTGCCCCACTCCGCGAAGGTGTTCCGCGCGGTCGAGGGGTACGGCGTCCCGCGCATCCACTTCGGGGTCGGCACCGGTGAGCTGCTGGGCCTGATGGGCGAGGCCGGAGCGGATGTCGTCGGCGTCGACTGGCGGGTCCCGCTGGACGAGGCGGCCCGCCGGGTCGGCCCCGGCAAGGCGCTCCAGGGCAACCTGGACCCGACCGTGCTCTTCGCCCCCCAGCAGGCCGTCGAGACCAAGGCACGCGAGGTCCTGGACACGGCGGCCACCCTGGAGGGCCACATCTTCAACCTCGGCCACGGAGTCATGCCCTCCACGGACCCGGACGCCCTCACCCGCCTGGTGGAGTACGTCCACACGCAGACCACCCGCTGACACCGGACGTTCGCTCCCCGCTCAATACCGGGCGGGGCAACGCCCCCAAGGGGCGCGGGGAATCGCGCGCCCAGCCACCCACGAGCCCGCACCCGCCCCACGCCACAACGCGCAGCCCCCTGAAATCCCCGCCCCCACCCACCCCCTCCAGGGGCGCGGGGAACTGCGCGACCAGCCACAACCCACCCGCACCCGGCACCCAACAGCCACCCCTCACCCCGCACCCCGAACCCGGCTCACCGCCTTGCGCGCAGCAACAAGCACCGGATCCCACACCGGAGAGAACGGCGGCGCGTACCCCAGATCCAGCATCGTCATCTGCTCCACACTCAGCCCGGCGGTCAACGCCACCGCCGCCACATCCACCCGCTTCCCCGCCCCCTCCCGCCCCACGATCTGCACACCCAGCAGCCGTCCCGTGCGCCGCTCGGCGAGCATCTTCACCGTCATCAGGGCCGCCCCCGGGTAGTACCCCGCCCGGCTCGTCGACTCGATCACCACCGACTCGTACCGCAGCCCCACCCGCCGCGCGTCCTTCTCCCGCAGCCCGGTCCGCGCGATCTCCAGATCGCACACCTTGCTGACCGCGGTCCCCACCACCCCCGGGAACGTGGCGTAACCCCCGCCCGCGTTCGCCCCGATGACCTGCCCGTGCTTGTTGGCGTGCGTCCCGAGCGGGATGTACCGCTGCTGCCCGGAGACCAGGTCGAGCACCTCGACACAGTCCCCGCCGGCCCAGATGTTCTCGTGCCCGCGCACCCGCAGGGCGAGGTCGGTGAGCAGCCCGCCGTGCTCGCCGAGCGGCAGCCCGGCCGCGCGGGCGAGCGAGGTCTCCGGCCGGACCCCGATCCCGAGGACCACCACATCCGCCGGGTACTCGGCGGACGCCGTCGCCACCCCGCACGCCCGCCCGTCGGCCCCGGTGAGGATCCCGGTCACCTCGGCGTCATTGACCATGGTGACGCCGAGCCCCTCCATGGCCTCGTGCACCAGCCGCCCCATGTCGGGGTCCAGGGTCGCCATCGGCTCGGCGCCCCGGTTGACGACCGTCACCTCGTACCCGCGGTTGATCATCGCCTCGGCCATCTCCACGCCGATGTACCCGGCACCGACGACCACGGCACGCCGCCCGCGGGTCGCCGCGAGGGTGTCCAGGAGGGCCTGTCCGTCGTCCAGGGTCTGCACCCCGTGGACCCCGGGCGCGTCCATCCCGGGCAGCTCGGGCCGCACCGGCCGCGCCCCGGTGGCGATGACGAGCTTGTCGTACGACGTCCAGGACTCGGCCCCGGAATCCACGTCCCGCGCGCGGACCCGCCCGCCCGCCACGTCGATCTCCGTCACCTCGGTCCGCATCCGCAGATCGATGGACCGGTCCCGGTGCTCCTGCGGGGTGCGGGCGATCAGATCGTCCCGCTCGGGCACGTCCCCGCCGACCCAGTAGGGGATCCCGCACGCCGAGTAGGAGCTGAAGTGGCCCCGTTCGAAGGCGACGATCTCCAGTTCGCCGGGGCCCCGCTGCCGCCGGGCCTGGGACGCCGCGGACATCCCCGCGGCGTCTCCGCCGATCACGACCAGTCGTTCCCGCGCGTCCCGCGCCCCGTTGCTGCTCATGCCCTCCACGCTACGGGCCCCGGCGGCGGGACTCCCGGCCGCCCCGTCAGTCCTCCTCGGTGCCCTCCGGGGTGCCCGCCCCGGGGGCCTGCCCGGCGCTGCCGTCCGCCGTCACCGGCCGGGCGTGCGGCAGCGTGCCCGTGGTCGCCGGGGCGGGCACGGGGGCGGGGGCGGGCGCGGGCTGCGCGCGGCGCGGCAGCCGGGGCCGTACGAGCCGCAGCCAGACCAGGAGCAGCACCGCCAGCGTCGCCGCGAACGGCAGGACCGCGCCCACCGCGACCAGCAGCCAGCGCAGCACCGCCACGAACGCGTCCCAGCCCCCGGACAGCGCGTCCAGGAACCCGGGGTCGTCGTCCTTGGCGTCCCGGTCGACCGGGGTCTCGGTGAGGGTGAGGGTGATGGTCGCCAGGGTGGTGCGGTCCTCCAGGGACGCCTGGCGGGCGAGCAGGGCCTCCAGGTCGGCCTGACGCCGGCTCAGTTCGCCCTCCAGGGTGACGACATCGCTGAGCCGCTCGGCCCGGTCCATCAGCTCCCGGATCCGGGTCACGCTGGCCCGCTGCGACTGGATCCGGCTCTCGACGTCCACCACCTGGTCGGTGACGTCCTCCGCCTTGGTGGACCGTTCCAGGAGCTTGCCCGAGCCGACGCCCTCCAGCTCGCCGAGGATCTTGTCGTAGGCGTCGGCGGGCACCCGTAGGGTGACATCGGTGTACTCGGCGTCGTCCTCGTCGCGCGTGGTGTGCTCCTCGCCGATGTGGCCGCCCGCTCCCTCCACCGCCGACCGGGCCTCGCGCAGCGCCCTGGGCACATCCTTGACCTGCACGGTCAGGGAGGCGGTGCGGATGATGTGGGTGGCCGGGAGGTCGGGGGCGGACTCGTCGGCCCCCTCCGCCCCGGCGCCCTCGTCGGCGCGGGCCTCCCCGGAACCGGCGTCCTCGGCGCCGGCGTCCTCGGCTCCGGGCGCCGCCCCGGCCACCGCCTTGTTGTCGCCGCCCGAGGCGGAGTCGGCCATGCTGTCCGCCGAGTCGTTCCCGCCGCATCCGGCGAGCCCGAGCGCGGCGGCGAGCAGGACGCCCGCCAGCAGCCGGACCGGGCGCCGCGCGGACGGCCGTACGGCCCGGTCCGGTCGATGGGTGTGCGGTGCTGGCAGCGTGCGCATGTGCGCCCCCCGGGGATCGTGATGAACAGATGCTCCTTCGACGCCCGAGGGGCCCGGGACGTTGGGGGCGGCCGGTCCCGATGCGGTCACGGTCGGGACTCGGACGGGGCACGGGGCGCCGGAGGGCCGGGGTAGGAGGTGCCGGAGGGGCGTGGCACGGGGCCCGGAGGGCCCGGCACGGTCTTGAGGGGTCCGTGGGCCGGAGTGTCAGTGGGGTCTGAGAGGCTGGAGCCATGACCAGCACCGCGGCCGTCCGCACCAGGCATGTCGTCGTCATCGGGGCCGGGATCGCCGGGCTCGCCGCCGCCCACCGGCTGCTCGCGCGCGGCGCCTCGGTGACGGTCCTGGAGGCGGCGGACAGAGTGGGCGGCAAGCTGCTGGCGGGCGAGATCGCCGGGGTCCGGGTCGACCTGGGCGCCGAGTCGCTGCTCGCCCGGCGCCCCGAGGCCGTCGCCCTGGCCCGCGAGGTGGGTCTCGCCGACCGGCTCCAGCCGCCCGCCACCGCGTCCGCGTCGCTGTGGACGCGGGGCGCGCTCCGGCCGATGCCCAAGGGGCATGTGATGGGCGTGCCGGGCACGGCGCAGGCGCTGTCCGGCGTGCTCTCCGAGGACGGCCTGCGGCGGATCGAGGCGGACGCCGACCTGCCGCGCACCGAGGTCGGGGAGGATGTGGCGGTGGGCGAGTTCGTGGCCCGCCGGGTCGGGCGCGAGGTCGTCGACCGGCTGGTGGAGCCGCTCCTCGGCGGGGTCTACGCGGGCGACGCCTACCAACTGTCGATGCGCTCGGCGGTGCCCCAGTTGTTCGAGGCGGCCCAGACCCACAGCTCGCTGACGGAGGCGGTCCGCGCCCTCCAGGCGAGGGCGGCGGGCGCGGCAGCGGCCGGGCCGGTCTTCATGGGCATCGAGGGCGGGGTGGGCACCCTGCCGCTCGCGGTGGCCGAGGCGGTCCGCGCGCGGGGCGGCGAGATCGTCACCGGCACGGCCGTCACGGACCTGCGGCGGGCGCCGGACGGCTGGCGGGTCGTCACCGGCGGGCGGGCGCTGCGCGCGGACGCCGTGGTGGTGGCCCTGCCCGCACCGGCCGCCGCCGCGCTGCTGCGCGCCGAGGCCCCGGCCGCCGCCGCCGACCTCGCGGCCGTCGCCTACGCGTCGATGGCGCTGATCACCCTGGCCTACCGCCGCGCGGACGTCCGGCTGCCCGGGGGCAGCGGCTTCCTGGTCCCGCCGGTCGACGGCCACACCATCAAGGCGTCGACGTTCGCCTCCCAGAAGTGGGCCTGGATCGCCGCCGAGGACCCGGACACGGTGGTGCTGCGCGCCTCGGTCGGCCGGTACGGGGAGACGGCGGTCCTGGACCGCCCCGACCCCGACCTGGTCGCCGTCGCCCGGCACGATCTGCGGGCGGCCACCGGACTGGCCGCCGAACCGGTCGCCACGGCGGTGACCCGCTGGGCGGACGGCCTGCCCCAGTACCCCGTCGGCCACCACGCGCGCGTGGCCCGGATCCGCGAGCGGATCGCCGCCCTGCCCGGCCTCGCCGTCTGCGGCGCGGTCTACGACGGGGTCGGTGTCCCGGCCTGTGTCGCGAGCGCCCACGCGGCCGTGGACCTGCTGGACGGCGGCCCGGAGGGCGTGCGCGGGCTCATGGCGGCCCCGGTGCGGAGCCTGCACGGCGGAGCGGGAGAATAGCCGCATGAGTGACGACGCCCCCACCACCGACCGGATTCCGAACAAGGGCAAGCTGGCGAAGGACCTCAACGAGGTCATCCGCTACACGCTGTGGTCCGTCTTCCGGCTGAAGGACGCCCTGCCCGAGGACCGCGCGGGGTACGCCGAAGAGGTCCAGGAGCTGTTCGACCAGCTCGCCGCCAAGGACATCACCGTCCGCGGCACCTACGACGTGTCCGGCCTGCGCGCCGACGCCGATCTGCTGATCTGGTGGCACGCCGAGACCGCCGACCAGCTCCAGGAGGCGTACAACCTCTTCCGCCGCACCCGCCTCGGCCGCGCGCTGACGCCGGTCTGGTCGAACATGGCGCTGCACCGCCCCGCCGAGTTCAACCGCTCGCACATCCCGGCCTTCCTCGCCGACGAGAACGCGCGCGACTACATCAGCGTGTACCCGTTCGTGCGCTCGTACGACTGGTATCTGCTGCCCGACGAGGACCGCCGCCGGATGCTCGCCGACCACGGCAAGATGGCCCGCGGCTACCCCGACGTCCGCGCCAACACGGTCGCCTCGTTCTCCCTCGGGGACTACGAGTGGATCCTCGCCTTCGAGGCCGACGAGCTGCACCGCATCGTCGACCTCATGCGCCATCTGCGTGCCTCCGAGGCCCGGATGCACGTCCGCGAGGAGGTCCCGTTCTACACCGGCCGCCGCAAGTCGGTCGCGGACCTGGTCGCCGGGCTGGCGTAGGCGCCACCGCGCAGGTGCCACCACGTAGATGCCACCGTGTAGGAGCGACCTCGTAGGGGTCGCTTCGCAGGCGTTGCCTCGCGCAGGCGTCACTTCGCCTTGGCGGGGGTCGGCTCGCGGTGCGGTGCGCAGGCGGCGCGCCGCACCGGAAGCCGCCCTTCCAGCAGATACGCGTCCACATATCCGTTGACACAGGCGTTCGGCCCGCCGGCCAGCCCGTGCGAGCCCGCGTCCCGCTCGGTCACCAGCACCGACCCCGTCAGCCGCCGGTGCAGCTCCACCGCCCCCTCGTAGGGCGCGGCGGCGTCCCGCTCGGCGGCCACGATCAGCGTCGGCGGCAGCTCACCGGGCCCGGTCCGGACATCGACCGGCGACTGCCGGGGCCCCTCCCAGTAGGCGCACGGCAGATTCATCCAGACGTTGTCCCAGGTCTCGAAGGGCGCCGACCGGGCCAGCCGGGTGTTGTCCCGGTCCCACACCGCGAAGTCCGTCGGCCAGGGCGCGTCGTTGCACTCCACGGCCGTGTAGACGGCGCTGGCGTTCTCCGCCTCCACCGCCGCCTCCTCGACCGGCGCCGCGATGTCGATCAGCGGCTGCGGATCGCCCTTGAGGTACGCCGACAGCGCCTCGGCGCGGTAGGGCCAGTGGTCGTCGTAGTACCCGGCCTCCAGGAACATCCCCTGGAGCTGGCCGGGGCCCACCTTCCCGCCCGCCGGTTCGGCGGCCAGTTGCGCCCGCGCCTTCTCGTAGCTCGCCTGCACCGCGTCCGCCGTCGCACCGAGGCCGTACACCGTGTCGTGCCGGGCGGCCCAGGCCCGGAAGTCGGCCCAGCGGCCCTCGAACGCGGCGGACTGGGCGAGGTTGTTGCGGTACCAGACACTCGCCGGGTCCGGATCGACCGCCGAGTCGAACACCATCCGCCGTACATGGGTGGGGAACAGCGTGGCGTACACCGCGCCGAAGTAGGTGCCGTACGACGACCCCATGAAGGTCAGCTTCTCCTCGCCCAGCGCGGCGCGGATCACATCGAGATCGCGGGCGTTGTTGAGGGAGTGGTAGTGCCGCAGGGCGCTCCCGGACCGCTCGGCGCAGCCCCGCGCATAGCTCCGCGCCTGCGCGATCCGCTCCTTCTTGTACGCCGCCGAGGGGTGGGTGGGGGCCTGGCTGGGGCCCTTGAAGAACCGGGCCGGGTCCTGGCAGGAGAGCGGCGCCGAACCGCCGACCCCGCGCGGGTCGTAGCCGACGAGGTCGTAGGCGGCGGCGATGCGCTTCCACTCGGGGAGCATGCCGATCAGCGGGAAGTAGCGGCCCGAGCCGCCGGGGCCGCCCGGGTTGTAGACGAGGGCGCCCTGCCGGGGCACCTTGTGCTTGCTGTTGCCGGGGTCGGTGCGGGTGGCCGCGACCCGGCTGACGGCCAGCTCGATCCGGGTGCCGTCGGGGTCGGCGTAGTCGAGCGGGACGGAGACCGTGCCGCACTCCATGGCGCCGGGCAGGTCCTGGGCGTCCGCGCAGGGTCCGAAGGCGACCCCGGCCGCGCGGGCCCGCTCGGCGGCGACCCGGGTGCCGGACACCTCGGCGGCACCGGGGAGTCCGGGGAGCCCTGGGGCTGCGGGAAGTCCGGGGAGCCCGGCGAGTCCGGGGGCGGTGGGGAGGACGGGGAGCCCGGGGGCTGCGGCACCGGCCGGGGCGGCGGTCAGGGCGCCGAGCAGCAGCGCCCCGACGGCCGAGGAGAGCGCGACGGCTCGCATACGAGGGATCCCTTCGGGGCATGGTGGCGACCACCTGCTGACAAAAGGGATGTTTGGTGTGAGGTGGGAGGAAGGCAAGCACCGAGGGCGCGTGGCGCGGGCCAATACGCCGATGCGCCCCCTGACAAGCCCCGACGCGCCCCCCCCGACAGGCCCGACACGCCCCCCGACAGGCTCTAGTGATCCGGCTCGCGGCCCTGACCCGACCCGGGGTCGAGGTGGCGCTCCCGGTGGGCGAACGCCGCCCGCAGATCCGGCTCGCCCACCGCGTGCACCCCGAGCACCGCCACCGAGGTCAGAAACGCCCGGTCGTCCCCGGCAGCGGAGCGGCCGGTGTGCCGGGCCAGGGCGCCGAGCCGGCGCTGCCCGGCCGGGGACGCCCAGTGCGCGTAGGGATGGACCTCGATCCGGGCCAGCACCAGACAGCTCAGGGTGAGGGTGAGCGGCAGCGCGAACCACAGCGCCACCAGCGGGCGCGGCAGTTCCGTCGGCCCCGGCATCAGCAGCGCGACCGCCCCGAGCGCGGCCACGATCACCGCCGCGCCCCGCACCTGTCGCACCCCCGCCGCGACCGTGGACCCGGTGCCGTCCGGCACCGCGAGACCGGCCCGGACGAGCCCGTCGGCGAGACCGCGCACCGGATCGGCGGCGGCCGTCGCGGTCCGCACCGGCGCTATCGGCGACTGTCCCCCGGGCCCGATCGCGCCGATCACCGTGCGCTCCATCTCGTCCCGTCCGCGCGGATCGACGACCGTGGCCCACCCGGTGCGGGCGAGCAGCAGCCGGCGCTGGCGGGCCATGGACACCAGGGTCAGTTCGGCGACCCGCGCCGGGCCGCCGGACAGGAAGGCCGCCTCGTACAGCGTCAGATCGTGCCCCCGCCCGGCGTCGGGGTCGGTGGCCGCCGCGCGGACGGCGGACAGACACAGCCGGGTGCACGCCGCACCGGCGACGGCCCAGGCCAGGAGCAGGAGAACCACCCAGAACATGCCGTGTTTCTATGCTGGCGGACTCAAGAACGCCATGCCGTGTTCACTATCCGGACAGGACGACGCCGACGGATCGGAAGGGCTCGAAAGGGACGGCCCTCTCAACGCCCCGGCAGCACCCGCCGGGTGGCCCGTGCGAGGCGCGCCCCGGGCCCCGGCGTCCGCGGCGCGGGCCCGGACCGGTCCAGCAGCCACTCCCGCAACTCCCGGGCCTCGCCCGCCCCCTCCCCCTCCCGCAGCAGATGCCGTACGAAGTCCAGCGCGTCCCGCCGGTAGCCCTCCGCCATCGGGCGGCGATGGGCGTACGCCAGGAAGGCATCCCGGTACGCGCTCCCGAGGATCTCCGGCAGTTCGGGCGCCACCTTGGCCACCACGTCCGCCCGCTTCCCGGCGAGCGCCCGCGACTGCACCCGCAGCCGGGCCCGGTCGAACCCCTCGGGCACGGGTGTCCCCGCGACCAGCGCGGACAGCAGCGCGGTCTGCGACAGCCCCACCCGCTGCCGGGCCCCGTCCGCCGCCGGGACCTCCTCGTCGATCCGCGTCCCCCAGACCGGCGCCACCGCCGCGACCCCCTTGCGCCGCCCCTGGGCGACGGCCGCCCGGATGCTCTCCACCTCCCGCTCCAGTTCCTCCTGTGCCGGGAAGTTGTCGTCCCGCTCCAGCAGCACCCCCGGCGGGGCGACCCGGGAGGCGAGGTCGGTGAGCAGATCGAGGACCGGGCGCGGCACCGGGTGGGCGTGACTGTCGTGCCAGACGCCGTCCCGCTCGAAACCGCCCGCCACATGGACGTACGCGAGCGCCTCCAGGGGCAGTTCGGCCAGCGCCTGGCCCGGATCGGCACCGCTGTTGACATGGTTGGTGTGCAGATTGGCCACATCGATCAGCAGCCGTACACCGGTCCGGTCCGCGAGGTCGTACAGGAACTGCCCCTCGGTCATCTCGTCGCCGGGCCAGGACAGCAGGGCGGCGATGTTCTCGACGGCGAGCGGTACCGGCAGCGCGTCCTGGGCGATCCGGACGTTGGCGCAGAGCACGTCCAGCGCGTCCCGGGTACGGGGCACCGGCAGCAGATGACCGGCCTCCAGCGGCGGCGACGCGGTGAGCGGCCCGCCCGCCCGGACGAACGCGATGTGCTCGGTGACCAGCGGCGCCCCCAGGGCCGCCACCCGCTCGGCCAGCGCCGCGAGCCGCCCCGCGTCGGGCCGCTCGGCCCCGCCCAGCCCCAGCGCCACCCCGTGCGGCACCACCGTCACCCCGCGCTTGCGCAGCCGCACCAGCGACTCCGGCAGATGCCCGGGACAGACGTTCTCGGCGACGACCTCCACCCAGTCGATCCCCGGCATCCGCTCCACGGCACCGGCGATCTCCGGCCGCCACCCGATCCCCGCGCCCAGGACCAGCGCCGTTCCCCGGATGGCCCGTTCCGCCTGTGCTGCCCCCATGTCCCCCTCCTCCTGCGGCATCTCACGATCCCGGTGAGTCGGGGTATGGCCCCGCCGGAGCGCCGTGAACCCCGCGGGGCGCTGGTTCAGAGCAACATTTGAGGTTCGGGACGGGCGGGCGCGGTGGGGGTGGGGCGGACGCGACCACGCCGACTTCCACGAGGCCCAGATGTTCCGGCCGCGCCCCGGCCGGTGCCCGGCGTTCTCAGCCGCCGGAGGCGCGGCGCAGGGCCGGGTGGTCCGCCACCACCGTGCAGGAACCCGGGGCGATCTCCGTGAAACCGGCGTCCCGGACCACCGGCAGACCGCTGCTCGTCAGGGTCCGCCACTCCGCCGCCTCCGCCGTGCGCACCGCCAGCGGGAAACCGGCGTCCCGCCAGGCCGCTCGCTCCGCGTCCGGCAGGTCCCACCAGGCCAGTTGGGCGCCATGGCCCGCCTGGGCCATCGCCTTGCCCGCCGACATCTCCACCTCCGGGCTCAGCCACAGCACCGGCGCCCCCCGGTCCGCGACCGGCGGCGGCTCCGGGTCGTCCAGATCCGTGCCGGAGACCTGGAGCCGGGCCAGATCCTTGGGCCAGCCGTCCAGCGGAACGGGCGGGAAGACCCGTACCTCCGCCGCCTTGCCCGGCACCGTGATGCCGGGAAGGGCCTCCGCGCGGCGCCACTCGGCACCCCGGGCCCGCCGCACCACCTTGCGGATCCGGGCGTCCTGCCAGTCCCGCATCGCCCCGGCCCACTCCCCGTCGTCCAGCGCGCGCGGGTCGGCGAGCATCACCAGCACCGCGCGGGCCGCCGTCTCCAGCGCGTCCGTGCGCGACGGCGGCGCGCCCCGCTCGATCCGCACGACCAGCGGCAGCACGAACTGCCGTGCCGTGTCACGGTCACCGGGCTCTGTCCGGAAAGGGCTCTCGCTCACGGACCGCAGGGTACGCCAGCGCCTCCCGGTCAGCCCGAGCAGGCCGTCCGCTGCGCCTCCTGCCACTCGCACACCGGGCACAGCGTGACGCCCCTGTACGCCTTCGGGTACTCGGTCGGCTCCCGGCACAGCACGCACTCCGCGAACGGCGGCCCGTCGGCCTTCGGCGGGCGGGCCGTGTCGATGAGGCAGTAGTCGCGGTCGTCGGCGCCGGTGCGGTCCTCGCTCATGCCTCCAGCGTAGGACCGTAGGACCGTCAGGAACCGGCCGGGCCGGAGCCGATCAGCTCGGACACCTTCACGAACCGGAAGCCCTTGGCGCGCAGCTCCGGCACGATCGTCCGGATCGCCTCCTCGGTCACCGGCGCCGCGCTGCGCGTGCAGTGCATGACCACCACCGACCCGGCCCGTACACCGTCCAGCACCTGCCGGGCCACCGCGTCCGCGTCCGTCGCGAAGGCGTCACCGCTCACCACGTCCCACTGCACCGCCGTCACCCCGGTGGCGCCGAGCGCCCGCAGCGCCCGCTGGTCGTAGCAGCCGCCCGGGAAACGGAAGTACGGCATCGGATCCGGCACCCCGGCCGCGCGGAACGCCGTGAACGCCCGCTCCACGTCCGCCGCCATCCGGTCCGGGGCGACGGTCGGCAGGCCGTAGCAGTCGCCGGTGAAGGCGTAGTGGCTGTAGGAGTGGTTGGCCACCTCGAACAGGGGGTCCCGGCCGATGGCGCGGGCCTGCGCCGGGTACTCCTCGGCCCAGCGTCCGGTCATGAAGACGGTCGACGGCACCTTGAGGCGGCGCAGGGTGGTGATCAGTTCCGGGTTGTCGAAGTGCTCGCCGGAGGCCGCGCGGTCGCCCTGATCGGCGGTCATGTCGGCGTCGAAGGTGAGGGCGACGGTCTTGTCGCGGGCGCGGGCGGCGCTGTGGAAGACGGGGGTCAGCCCGCCGGGGCCGGGGGCCAGGGTGGGCGGACGGGAGGGGGCGGAAGGGGTGGGGTGCGTGGGGTGTGCCTTCGGGGCGGGACCGCCGCAGGCGGCGAGGGAGGCGAGCAGGGCGGCGGCCAGGACACAGGCCGCGAGGGGGCGTCGTACGCGCGGGGCGCGTCGGGCGGGGAGGATCACCCGACGAACGTAACGTTATAAATACGACAAACTGCGCATTGTGGGGGGTGTGGGAGGTGTGGGGAGGGAGGGGTGCGGGCCGATCGGGCTAAGCGTCGGGTTCCGGGCTCTGCGGCGGGTTCTGCTGCGGGTTCCTCGGGGGTTCTGCCGGCTGCTGGGCCTTCTCCAGGAAGCGCAGGAGTTCCACCGGGAACGGCAGGACCAGCGTCGAGTTCTTCTCCGCCGCCACCGCGACCACTGTCTGGAGCAGCCGGAGCTGGAGGGCCGCCGGGGTGGCCTCCATCTGCTGGGCGGCCTCGGCGAGTTTCCTGGACGCCTGGAGTTCCGCGTCGGCGTTGATGACCCGGGCGCGGCGCTCGCGGTCGGCCTCGGCCTGGCGGGCCATGGACCGCTTCATCGTCTCCGGCAGGGAGACGTCCTTGATCTCGACCCGGTCGATCTGCACCCCCCAGCCGACGGCCGGGCTGTCGATCATCAGCTCCAGGCCCTGGTTGAGCTTCTCCCGGTTGGAGAGCAGATCGTCCAGCTCGCTCTTGCCGATGATCGACCGCAGGGAGGTCTGGGCCATCTGGGACACCGCGAACTTGTAGTCCTCGACCGTGATGAGCGCGCTCGGCGCGTCGACGACCCTGAAGTACACGACCGCGTCCACGCGCACCGTGACGTTGTCCCGGGTGATGCCCTCCTGGGCGGGGATCGGCATGGTCACGATCTGCATGTTCACCCGGTGCAGCCGGTCCACGACCGGGACGATCATCGTCAGCCCCGGCCCCCGCACCCCGCCGCGCAGCCGCCCGAGCCGCAGCACCACACCGCGTTCGTACTGCTTGACCACCCGGGCGGCCGAGGCGAGGTAGACGACCCCCACCGAACCGACGGTCGCGAGGGTCACCAGGAGTGCTTCGAGCATCTCGACCTCCTCGTACGAGCAGAGCCACCGAGATACAGAGGTCCGTTTTCGCCGTTTCTTCAACGATATGCCCGAGAGGTGGGGGAGGGGTAAGGGCGGCGGAAGCGCGCGTGTCCGGCCCGAGGGCGCTCAGGCCCCGGGCCGGACACTCCGGCACCGCCCGGACAGCGGCAGCGACACCGCCGGACAGGGGCAGCGACCCTGCCGGACGGGGCCAGGGACACCGCCGGACGGCCCAGCGGCACTGCCGGACGGGCCAGCGGCACCGCCGGACCGGGTCAGCGCGGGCTCACCGCGCAGCCGCCTTCGCCTTGGCCTTCACCTTCACCGGCTCCGTCCCCGCCGCGCTGTGCCGTTCCGCCCAGTTCTCCAGGGCGGTGCGGCAGGCGTGGTCCAGATGGTGCACCCCGGAGAGGTCCAGCTCCACCGGGCGGTCCTGGGGCAGGGCCTCCAGACTGTCGAGGATCTTCGGCAGCCGAAGGAAGGTCGCGTTGCCCGCCAGATACGCCTGGACCGGTCCGGCGCCCTTGTCGACGACCTCCAGCTTCAGGTGGGACGCCTCCCAGGCGGTCTTGACCACGGACAGCGCCAGCCCGATCAGCACCCCCTCGAACATGTTCACGGCGACGATCGACACCGCCGTGACCACCAGGATCAGGGCCTCGCCCCGGTGCTCCCGCCACAGCGAGCCGATCTGCCGGAACGGGATCAGCTTCCAGCCGGCGTGGACCAGGACACCGGCCAGGGCGGGTATCGGAATCAGGGCCAGCGCCTGCGGCAGCAGCGCCGCGAAGAGCAGCAGCCAGACGCCGTGCAGCACCCGGGACGCCTTGGTCTTCGCGCCCGCCTGGACATTGGCGGAACTGCGCACGATCACGGCGGTCATGGGCAGCGCGCCCAGCGCCCCGCACAGCGCGTTGCCCGCGCCCTGGGCCATCAGCTCCTGGTCGTAGCGGGTGCGCGGCCCGGTGTGCAGCCGGTCCACGGCCGCCGCGCTGAACAGGCTCTCGGCGGAGGCGATCAGGGTGAACGCCAGCACTGTGCCCAGCACCGCCGGGGTGGCCAGGCCGCCCAGCGCGTCCAGCCCCGGGGGCTGGACCGAGTCCAGCAAGCCGCGCACCTCGACCGTCGCCACCGGCAGATCCAGCACCAGGGTGACCAGAGTCGCGAGCAGGACGGCGGCGAGCGCGCCCGGCAGGGCCCGCGCCCTGGCCGGGACCCGCCGCCACAGCACCAGCACGGCGATCGTGCCCGCGCCGATGGCGAGCGAGGTCAGGGCGGTGGTGCTGCCCAGGGCCTCGACGACGGCCTCCGGGAGGCCGGTGAGCTTGTCGAGGCCGGAGGCCGGGGCGGGCATCCCGGCCGCCGCGTAGAGCTGCCCGGCGATGATCACCAGGCCGATCCCGGCGAGCATGCCCTCCACGACGGAGACCGAGATGGCCCGGAACCAGCGCCCCAGCTTCAGGGCGCCCATGAGGAGCTGGAGGGCGCCCGACGCGAGCACGATCGCGCCGAGCGCCGCCAGCCCGAACTCCTGGACGGCCTCGAAGACCAGCACGGTCAGACCGGCCGCGGGGCCGGACACCTGGAGGCTGCTGCCCCGCATCATGCCGGTGACGATGCCGCCGACGATGCCGGTGATCAGGCCCAGCTCGGCCGGGACACCGGAGGCGACGGCCACGCCGACGCAGAGCGGCAGCGCGACCAGGAACACGACCAGGGAGGCCGCGAAGTCCTGCTTGAGGTGGGGGTACTTGGCCGAAAGGGAGGGGGGACGGGAGGACGTGTGAGGGGTGGTCGGGGTCATCACAGGGCTCACAGGGCCTCGAAGGTGTCGGTGTCCGCGCGGTGGGTCCGCACGGCACCGGTGTGCACCTCGTAGTACCAGCCGTGCAGGGTCAGCCGGCCCTCGGCCAGCCCGCTCTCCACACACGGATAGGAGCGCAGCCGCAGCAACTGGGCCAGCACATGGTGCTGCACGGCGTCGGCGACGGTGGGGTCGGCCGGGTCGCCGGAGCGCGGTTCACCGGCGGCGTGCCCGAGCCAGTCGCGGACGGCGGGTACGGCGTCCAGGTCGTCGCCGCGCACCAGGGCGCCGACCGCGCCGCAGTGGGAGTGGCCGCACACCACCAGGTCGCGGACGCCGAGCACCTGGACCGCGTACTCGATGGTGGCCGCCTCGCCGGTGGGCCGCTCGGAGGCGTACGGCGGGACGATGTTGCCCGCGGTGCGCAGCTCGAACAGCTCGCCGGGGCGGGCGCCCGTGATCAGGGCCGGGACGACCCGGGAATCGGAGCAGGTGATGAACAGCACCTGGGGGGACTGGCCTTGGGCCAGCTCGGCGAACTCCTCAGGGCGTTGTCCGAACGTACGGGCGTTGTCGATGAGGGGCTGCATGGTCGTGTCTCCTCCTGGCGCGCGCTGTGTGGGGGGTGCGCGTCGGGCTTGCGGGACGGGGGGAGAGGGGCGTCCGCCCGCGCCCTCACGAAGGGAGGGGGAGTGCGGGAGGGTCCCTCTCGGCCGGTGGGCGGGGTTGGGTTCCGCTCAGCGGCCGGGTGGGTTCGGTGAACCCGGTCAGTTCGGTGAACTCGGTATCGGCGACCGTCTCGAACGGTCGCCGGGCCAGGCGTTGGCCTTGGTATGACACACCGTGTGCACGGTCGCGAATCTCACCGCGAACGCGGAGAGTCGGGGCGCACAGGGCGCGACGGAGCCCGGCGACTGTGCCGCACCACCCGTCTTACCTCGCACTTACGCCCCTTTACGCGCCCCATACACAGACCAACGGTTGGTCAATGGCTGGTCAAGAAACACGTTAACCCTGCGAAGTTGTTTGCAGGGTTAACTCGATGTTTCGGCTTGGAGAGAGCCTCAAAAGTGCGGGTCGGCTGGCGTGAACCCGCCCTTGATCGCGTGTCGCGGGCGGAATTCCGAACGGACGGGCGAGGGTTCAGCCCGTCGTGGTGAGGCTTCAGTCCGCAGTGGTGAGGCTTCAGCCCGTCGTGGTGAGGGTTCAGCCCGTCGTGGTGAGGGTTCAGCCCGCCGTGGTGAGGGCGCGGCCGTCACGGGCCAGCGCGGTGAGCCGGGAGATCGCCCGGAAGTACTTCTTGCGGTAACCGCCGCTGAGCATCTCGTCGTTGAACAACTGGTCGAACGGCAGCCCCGACGCCAGCACCGGCACCTCCCGGTCGTACAGCCGGTCGGCGAGGACCACTAGGCGCAGCGCCGTCGACTGGTCGGGCACCGGCCGGACATCCGTCAGGCAGACCACCGCCACGCCGTCCGTCAGCGCGCCGTAGCGGCTGGGGTGCACCCTGGCGAGATGGTCCAGCAGACCGGGGAAGGCGTCGAGGGAGGCACCCGGCGTGGCGTACGCCGTCTTGGTGACGACCTCGTCGGAGTACGGCGCCGGGGCCTCGGGCAGACCGCGGTGGCGGTAGTCCTCGCCGTCGATGCGCAGGGCGCGGAAGTGCGCCGACAGGCCCTGGATCTCGCGCAGGAAGTCGGCGGCGGCGAACCGGCCCTCGCCGAGCCTGCCGGGCAGGGTGTTGGAGGTGGCGGCGAGCGCGACGCCCGCGTCCACCAGCTTGCCCAGCAGGGTGGAGACGAGGACGGTGTCGCCCGGGTCGTCGAGTTCGAACTCGTCGATGCAGAGCAGGCGGTGGCCGGAGAGCGTCTGCACGGTCTGCTGGAAGCCCAGCGCGCCCACCAGGTTCGTCAGCTCCACGAAGGTGCCGAACGCTTTGCGGGCGGGCTCGGCCGGGGTGGCGTGCCAGAGGGAGGCCAGCAGATGGGTCTTGCCGACGCCGTAGCCGCCGTCGAGGTACACCCCGCGCGGGCCGCCGCCGTCGGCCGGTCGCCGGGCGCCCTTGGCCCGGCCGAAGCCGAGGAAGCCGCGGCGGGCGCCGGTCCCGGTCCCGGGGGGCCCGGTGAGCCCCGCCGCGAACCTCTCCAGCACCTGGACGGCCTCGGTCTGGCTGGGCTGGTCCGGGTCGGGGAGATAGGTCGCGAACCGCACCGAGTCGAAGCGGGGTGGCGGGACCATCTCGGCGACCAGTCGGTCCGCGGGGACGCGCGGCTCACGGGCGCACAGCGACAGCGGGGCCGCGTCGGCTATCGGACCGGGGCCGGGGGAGGGTGCGGCGGGGGAGGACGACACGGTTCACCATGGTAGGCGGCGTGGAACACTGCTCGGCATGCGACGCCTGTTCCCTGTGACCGACCAGACACCGACCGCCGCGCGGGGCGGCGCCCCCGGGGAGGGGGCGGACGGGGGGACCGGCGAGTGGAGCCTCGACGCCCTCGCCGACGCGTATGCCTATCCGGAGCACCCGGAGCACCCGGAGCACCCGGAGCACCCGGAGCACCTGGAGCACCTGGAGCGCCTGGAGCACCCGGAGCACCTGGAGGGCTTGGAGGGCTCCGAGCACCCGGAGGGCCTCGCGGGCCCTGCCCGCCCGGAGGGCCTCGCGTACCCGAAGGACCCGGAACCCCCCGTCTGGCTGCGGGCCAACATGGTGTCCACCCTCGACGGTGCCGCCCACCACGGGGGCCGCTCCCAGCCGATCTCCCACCCCGCCGACATGCGGATCTTCGGCACCCTGCGGGCCCTGGCGGATGCCGTGGTCGTCGGCGCAGAAACGGTACGCCAGGAGCAGTACCGCCCGGCCCGCGCGCGGGTGGAGTTCGCGGCCCGGCGGGCCGCCGCCGGACAGGCGCCGGTGCCCGCCATCGCCGTGGTCTCGGCCGGTCTCGACCTGGACTTCTCGCTGCCGCTGTTCACCGCGCCGCTGGTGCCCACCCTGGTGCTCACCGGGTCCGCCGCCCCGGCGGAGCGGATCGCGGCGGCGGAGCGGGCGGGCGCCCTGGTGGTGATCGCCGGGGACGGGGCCGGGGTGGAGCCCGCGCGGGCCGTGGCGGCGCTGGCCGAGCGGGGGTACCGGCGGCTGCTGACCGAGGGCGGACCCCGGCTGCTGGGGCAGTTCGTGGCCGCCGGGGTGCTGGACGAGCTGTGCCTCACCGTGGCGCCGCTGCTCACCGCGGGGGACGCGCAGCGGATCGCCGGCGGGCCCGGGGTGGCCGTACCGGCCCGTTTCGAACTGGTGTCCCTGCTGGAGGAGGCCGGGTTTTTGTTCGGGCGCTACCGTCGGCCGTAAATCAGCGGAATCTGCCGTTCCGTTTACCTTCCGGTGGGCACACTAGACAGGCAGTACCCGTGCGATCACGGGGCAGGATGGTTTCCGCAGGGCCCGGAGCGGCCCAGGCGGGACGGAGGGCTTCGAGCCCTCGAACAGAAGGGGCGTCTGGTGTTCACAAGCGTTTTGATGATCGAGAAGGCCCTGACGTCCGCCGACGTGGAGTTCGTCACGACCCTGCACGGGGACGAGTCGGTCGCCTTCCACGTCCTCCTCCAGCCGCGGGGTGATCAGGCGGACCGGCTGCTGCGGGCCATCGACGACCTCGCGCTCGGCGAACTCGACGAGGCGGCGCGGGAGCGGGAGACCCCGGAGGGGGCGCGGGCGCGGGGCGAGGGGCAGCAGGCGCTGGATGTCTCCCTCCAGGCGCTGCGGGCCTCGGGGAGCGGGGCGCAGGGGCGGCTGATCGAGAACCATCCGCTGGACGAGCTGAAGCGGCTGGTGGAGGAGATCGGGGCGGACGAGGTGATCGTGCTGACCGATCCGCACTATGTGGAGGAGTTCTTCCACCGGGACTGGGCGTCGCGGGCGCGGCACAAGGTGGGGGTGCCGGTGCTGAAGCTGTTCTCGCACAGCAAGGCGTAGGGGTGGGGGTGGGGGTGGCGGATGTGGGGGTGTTTGCGGTTGTCCGGTCGGGTGCGGGTGGTATGTGGTGGGTCGCGCGGTTCCCCGCGCCCCTGAGGGCGTTGGGGGCGCCCCCGCTGGAATAGGCTGAGGGCGCTTTCCGCATCCGTAACCGCATGTAACCGCACGTAACTGCACGAGGAGTACACGCATGGCACCCGGTATCCCGCAGGCCATGGAGCGACCGCACTTCATCGGGATCGGCGGGGCCGGGATGTCCGGGATCGCGAAGATCCTCGCGCAGCGCGGGGCCGCCGTCGCCGGGAGCGATGCCAAGGAGTCGGCGACCGCCGAGGCGCTGCGCGGGCTCGGGGCCGTGGTGCACATCGGGCACGCGGCCGGGCATCTCGCGGACGACGCCAGCAGCGTCGTCGTGTCGTCGGCGATCCGGGCCGACAACCCGGAGCTGGTGCGCGCCGCCCACCTGGGCATCCCCGTGGTGCACCGGTCGGACGCGCTGGCCGCGCTGATGACCGGGCTGCGCCCGATCGCGGTCGCCGGGACCCATGGCAAGACCACCACCACCTCGATGCTGGCCGTGTCCCTGACCGAGCTGGGGCTGGAGCCGTCGTACGCGATCGGCGGGGATCTGGACGCGCCCGGCTCGAACGCGCTGCACGGCGCCGGTGAGATCTTCGTGGCCGAGGCGGACGAGAGCGACCGCAGCTTCCACAAGTACGCCCCCGAGGTCGCCATCGTCCTCAATGTCGAGCTGGACCACCACGCGAACTACGCCTCGATGGAGGAGATCCACGACTCCTTCGTCACCTTCGCCGACCGGATCACCGACGGCGGCACCCTGGTGATCGCGGCCGACCAGGAGGGCGCCCGGGAGCTGACCCGCCGGGTCGCCGGGCGGGATCTGCGGGTGGTGACGTACGGGGAGTCCGCGGACGCCGCCGTGCGGATCACCTCGATCGTGGCGCAGGGGCTGAAGAGCGAGGTCACGGTGGTGATCGACGGGGCCGAGCTGACCTTCGCCGTCTCCGTGCCCGGCCGTCACTACGCGCACAACGCCGTCGCCGCCCTGGCCGCGGGCGTGGCCCTCGGGGTGCCCGCCGGGGAACTGGCGCAGGCGCTGGGCGCGTACACCGGGGTCAAGCGGCGTCTCCAGCTCAAGGGCGAGGCGGCGGGCGTCCAGGTGATCGACTCCTACGCCCATCACCCCACCGAGATGACCGCCGATCTGGAGGCCATGCGGGCGGCGGCCGGGGACGGCCGGATCCTGGTCCTCTTCCAGCCGCATCTGTTCTCCCGCACCCAGGAACTCGGCAAGGAGATGGGCGACGCCCTCGCCCTCGCCGACGCCTCCGTCGTCCTGGACATCTACCCGGCCCGCGAGGACCCGGTCCCCGGCGTCACCAGCGAGCTGATCATCGAGGCCGCCCGCGCGGCCGGTGCCGATGTCACCGCCGTGCACGACAAGGGCGAGGCCCCGGCCGTGATCGCGGGAATGGCGAAGCCGGGGGATCTCGTTCTCACCATGGGCGCGGGCGATGTCACCGACCTGGGCCCGATCGTGCTGGACCGCCTGTCGCACCAGCCGAGGCGGTCGAGGTAATCGAGGCAGTCGAGGTAGTCGAGGTAAGGGGCTGAAGGTCATGTCGTACGACGTCGAGAAGCCGGACGAGGAGTGGCGCGCGGAGCTGAGCCCGGCGGAGTACGCGGTGCTGCGCCAGGCCGGTACCGAGCCCGCGTTCACCGGGGAGTACACCGACACCAAGACCAAGGGCGTCTATTCCTGTCGCGCCTGCGGGGCCGAGCTGTTCACCTCCGCCACCAAGTTCGAGTCGCACTGCGGCTGGCCGAGCTTCTTCGATCCGAAGGACACGGACGCCGTGGAGCTGATCGAGGACCGCTCGCACGGGATGGTGCGCACCGAGGTGCGCTGTGCGCGCTGCGGCTCGCATCTCGGGCATGTGTTCGAGGGTGAGGGGTATCCGACCCCGACGGATCAGCGGTACTGCATCAACAGCATCTCGCTGCGGCTGACGCCGGAGGGCTGACGGTGGCGGGGTGATGGCCGAGGGGTGACGGCGGGGGCAGGAGGGCCGGGGCCGTCGGCCGCCTCGTGGTAACCCCCTCGTTACCCGCGTCCGCGCGCCCTGCTCCTACAGTGGGGCGCGTGGCGCGATCGTTCGAATCGTTGCAAGGGCCGGCCACGGTGGAGCCGACCGGTCCCGGTGCGTCCCCGGACGGCGGCGCACCGCCCCCGCTCAGCCTGCTGCGCCCGGTCGTGGCGCGGATCGGCACCACTCTGGACGAGGCGACCACCCGCGCCGAACTGGCCCGGGAGGCCGCCGCGCAGTTGGGCGCCGCCGCCGGAGTGCTGCCCCCGCACGAGGACTCCGGGCCCGCGTACACGGCCGTCGGCGGCAACCCCGACCTGCTCCCCGGGCCCGGCGCCGTCCTCCCGGCCGCCCGGAGCGCCCCCGACGGGACCCTGACCCTCGCCACCGCCTCCGGGCCCGTACTCGTCGTACCGCTCACCGCGCAGGGACACGGCTACGGATTCCTGGTCTGCGCCCGCGCGGCCGGGGAAGGGGCGGCCTTCGGCCGTGCCGACACCGAGGTGGCCGCCCTCCTCGCCGAGCGGGCCGCCGCGACCATCCGGCACGCGCGCGAGTACGACGCCGTCGGCGCCGTCGCCGGCCGGCTCCAGCGCGCGCTGCTCGCCGCGCCCGGCCGCCCCCACCCCAATCTGGAGGTCGCCCTGCGCTATCTGCCGGTGGGGCGGCGCGCCCTGGTGGGCGGCGACTGGTGCGAGACGGTACGGCTGCACTTCGGGCGGACGCTGCTGGTCGTCGGCGATGTCATGGGGCACGGTCCGGACGCGGCCGTGGACATGGCGGCGTACCGCTCCTCGCTGCGCTACATCGCCTCCGCCGATCTCCCGCCGCACCGGGTGCTGCGCCAGCTCGACGCCCTCGCCGCGCGCGAGCCGGACCGGCGTCCGGCGACCTGTCTGATCGCCCGGACGGACCCGGTGCGGGGGCTGGTGAGCCTGGCCTCCGCCGGGCATCCGCCCCCGGCCGTGATCGGCGCCGACGGCCGGGTCGCCCTGCTGGACGTACCGGTCGGCCCCCCGCTCGGCACCGGCCACGGCGGCTACGGACCCGCCACCCACCGGCTGGCGCCCGGCCAGACGCTGCTGCTGTTCACCGACGGGCTGGTCGAGCGCCGGGACGAGGACATCGACCGCTCCCTGGCCCGGCTCACCGGGCTGCGCTTCCCGCCCGGCACGGGCGTGGAGGACATGCTCGA
Organism: Streptomyces sp. NPDC093252; assembly: GCF_040683675.1. Lineage (NCBI taxonomy): Bacteria > Bacillati > Actinomycetota > Actinomycetes > Kitasatosporales > Streptomycetaceae > Streptomyces > Streptomyces sp. NPDC093252. Next base: position 173,573 of record NZ_JBFBEM010000007.1, read on the forward strand.
CACGGTCCTCGCCCGCCTCGACGCCCGGGACGCGGAGGACGACGTGGCGGTGCTGGCGGCGCGGCTGGGGGCGAGGACGGGCGGGGCGGGGTTCTGAGGATCCCCGGTGCGGGGTGCGCCGGTACGGGGCGCGGTGTTGGTACGGGGGGCACGGTGTCGGTACGGGGCCCGGTGTCCGTACAGGGCGTAGTGCCGGTACCGGCTCACAGCGCCTTTCGCTGGACCAGGGCCGACAGCACCAGTGCCCCCGGCAGCAGCGGGATCCAGACCGTCAGGACGCGGTAGCCGATGATCGTGGCGGTGGCGAGGCCGACCGGGGCGCCGAACGCGGTCATGGTGAACACCATCGCCGCGTCCAGCGGGCCGATCCCGCCCGGCGCGGGCACCGCGCCCACCGCCGTACTCGCGATCAGCAGCGCGAACACCACCTGCGCCCAGGACAGCGGCAGCCCCAGCGCGAAGCCGACCGCGGCGATCACACTGCCCTGGAGCAGCGGGGTGGCGGCGGCGCCCAGCCACAGCGGCAGATAGCGGCTCGGCCGGGTGTGCAGCACCCGCGCGTCGGTCAGGGCGGTGCCCAGGAAGCCGGTCACCGGGCGGCGCAGCGACGGGACGGCCGCGAGAAGGACGACGGTCGCGGCGAGCGCCGCCGCGATCCCACCGGCTATCAGCACCACGGTCGAGGTGTCGGGCAGCAGATCGCCGAAGTGCAGCATGTCGGGGAAGGCGATCAGGAAGACCAGCAGCACCGCGGTCTTGGCGACCGGCTTGACCAGCGAGTACAGCGCCAGGGACGCGGTGCCCCGGGCCAGCGGGATGCCCTGGCGCTGGAGGAAGCGCAGGGTGACGGCGTGCGCGCCGATGCTCGCCGGGAGGACGTGGTTGGCGGCGCCCGCGGCGAACTGCGAGGCCAGCAGCAGTCCCGGCGGCAGCCGTTCGGGCACCGCGCCCTGCCGGACGCAGGCGGCGGCCACCCAGCCCAGGGCGGTGAGGACACCGGCGATCAGCAGCCAGGCGGGGTCGGCGGAGGCCAGCCGGGCGACGCCGTCGTACAGGGACCGCCGGTCGACCACCGCCCAGCCGGCGATCAGCAGCAGCGGCAGCAGACTGATCGTGAGCCGGACGGCTCGGGCGGCGGCGGGGGAGCGCGGGCCGGTGGGAGCGGGCGGCCCGAGGGGGGCCGGGTCCACGGCGGGGGCGGCGGGCTGGGGGAGCCCGTCGAGCGGCATCAGCGTCACGGCGTACGTCGTCCTTCCGCATCGCGCCCGGCAGTGAGGGGGGCGGGCGGATGCAAGGCGAGCGGGGCGGCGGGGGACGGGGGCGGCCCGGTGGGGGCCGGGATGGGGAGCGGGGCCGGGGACCCCAGGGAAAGGTCCCCGCTCGGTGTGACGGACGGGTGTCCAGGAGCCGACGAAGCGCGGGCGGACGGGCGGACACGGCGCCGGGTGGCCCCGAGTGCCGGGCCGGCGTGTGCCGTGCGTGGTGGTGCCGTGCATGGTGCTGCCGTGCGTGTCCGCCATGGACGTCTTCCCCGCGGGCACGCCGTGCCACACCACACCCGATGGCCCATTGGTGCGGGTCTGCCGGGATTCTGTGCGTTCCGCGAAGTGATTTGCCACCCTTTAGGTGTGTGCGGTGTATCACGCTGGCTGCGGTCGGTCCGAAGGCCCCCGTCCGCCCGGCGGTGCGCGGGAGGCGGGGGGCCGCCGCCGGGTGCCGTCGGGGCCGGGCGGCTCGCCGTGCTGCGGGTGGTCATGGCCGGGATCGGGACGACCCTGGACGAGATCACCACCTGCGAGGAACTGACCAGCGGCGCCGCCGCGCACCTCGGCTGCACGGCCGCGGTCCTGCGGATCCCGGGGGAGAACGGCACCGGCACCGGGTACGAGGCGGTCAGCGGCGACGCGTCCGTGCTGCCCGACACCCGCTGGGCCGCCGCGACGGCCGCGCGCGGCACCGGGACCGGGGCCGGGGCCGGGAGTGACGGGGGTGGCGGGGGTGGCGGGCACCGGGCGTTCTGGGCGTTCTGGGCGGGCGCCCGGCCCGCGCTCAGCCTGCCGCTGGCCTCCGGCGGGCAGCACTTCGGCGTCCTGGTCTGCGCCCGCACCGGGCTGCCGTTCATCCGGCACGAGGCCGAGGCCCTCGCCCTGCTCGCCGAACGCGCCGCCTCCCATATCCGGCACGCCCGCGAACACCACCGGGTCAGCCATGTCGTCGCCGACCTCCAGCGCGCGCTGCTCGCCGAGCCGGGCCGCCCGCACCCCAACCTCGATGTCGCCATCCGCCATCTCCCGGCCGGGAAACGCGCCCTGGTGGGCGGCGACTGGTGCGAGACGGTACGGCTGCACTTCGGGCGGACGCTGCTGGTCGTCGGGGATGTGATGGGGCACGGGGTGGAGGCCGCCGTCGACATGACCGCCTACCGGCAGTCCCTGCGGGTCATCGCCGCCGCCGACCTGCCCCCGCACCGGGTGCTGCGCCAGCTCGACGACATCGCCGCCGGTGAGCCCGACCGGCGTCCGGCCACCTGTCTGATCGCCCGGGTCGATCCGGTCCGCGAGCAGATCACGCTGGCCAGCGCCGGGCATCTGCCGCCCGCCGTGATCGGCGGCGACGGCCGCACCACCCTGCTGGACGTGCCGGTCGGCCCGCCGCTGGGCACGGGACTCGGCGGCTACGAGGCGGTCACCCACCCGCTGGACCCGGCCCGCACCCTGCTCCTGTTCACCGACGGGCTGGTCGAGCACCGGGGCGAGGACATCGACCACTCCCTGAACCGCCTGGCCGCCGTCCGCTTCACCGGCACCGAGGGCGTGGAGTCGGTCCTCGACACCGTCCTGTCCCGCCTGGACGCGGCCCACGCCGAGGACGACGTGGCCGTCCTGGCGGCGAGCCCGCACGGGCGCCGGGAGGAACGGGGACCGCTCCGCGCCGCCCATGGGTCAGCGTGAGGTCGATCCGGAGGGCTGGGGGAGCCTCCGGCCGCCGCTCGGCCCCGACGGGACCCCGGGTGCCCCGGGGGAGGGCGCCATGCCGGGCGTCCCGGGGGCGGGCGCCACGCCGGGTGTCCCGGGGGCGGGCGCCGCACGGGGCGTCCCGAGGGCGGGCGCCGCACCGGATACCCCTGGCGGGGAACCCGCGGCACTCTCCGCCGAGCCCTCCGCAGATGGCGCCGGCGCCCCGTGTGAGCCCGGACCACCCTGGGCGCCGGGCACGCCCCGAGCGCGTGGTGCGCCCGGTGCGACCGACACGCCCCGAGCGCCCGGCGCGTCCGGTGCGACTGACACGCCCTGGGCACCGGGCGCGCCGGGTCCGCGTGGACCGTCGGCAGTCACGGGCGTGCCCGGACCACTTGGGGCGCCCACAGCCCTCGCGCCACTCGGCGTGCCCGCAGTGCCTGTGTCACTCGGCGTGCCCGTAGCGCCCGGTGTGCCCTGGGTACCTGGCCCGCGCGCATCACCGGCAGTGACGGGCGTGCTCGGACCACTTGGGGTGCCCGATGCGCCCGCGCTACCCGGCGTGCCCGGAATGTCCTGGGCACCCGGCCCGCGCCCACCACCAGCAGTCACGGGCGTGCCCGGACCACCTGGCGTGCCCGCAGTGCCTGTGTCACTCGGGGTGCCCTGGGCACCCGGCCCGCGCGGACCCCCGGCGGTCACGGGCGTGCCCGAACTGCCCGGCGCCCCGAAGCGCCCGTGTCACTCGGCGTGCCCGAAGCGCCCGGTGTGCCCTGGGCACCCGGCCCGCGCCCACCACCGGCAGTCACCGGCCTGCCCGGGCCACCCGGCGCGCCCGCAACGCCGGGACCGCCCGGCGCTCCCGCAGCGCCCGGCGTAGCCGGCACCCCCTGAACCCCCGGCGTATCCGGCACCCCTGGCGCCCCGTGCACCCCCCGAGTGCCCTCCGCACCCCGCGCTCCTTGAACCCCGGGCGCCTGTTGAACCCCCTGCGCTCCCTGAACCCCGGGCGTCTGTTGAACCCCCCGCGCTCCTTGAACCCCGGGTGCCCCTTGACGTCCCGGCGCTCCCTGAACCCCGGGTGCCCCTTGAGCCCCCGGCGCCCCCGGTGCCCTCTGCGCCCCCTGCGCCTCCTGAACCCCACCTCCCCCTTGCCCCCCCGGCACCCCCGCCGCAACCCCCCGCAACGGCAGCCGCACCGTGAACGCCGTCTCTCCGGGGGCGCTCGTCAGGTCGATCGTGCCGCCGTGGGCGCGGACCAAGGCGCCCGCGACCGAGAGGCCGAGCCCGCTGCCGCCGCGGTCGCGGGTGCGGGCCTTGTCGACGCGGTAGAAGCGGTCGAAGACCCGTTCCCGGTCGGCGGCCGGGATCCCCGGGCCGCTGTCGGTGACGGTCACCAGGGCCTCGCCGGGCGTCACCCGTACCGCTATCGCCACCCGGGTTCCCGCCGGGGTGTGGACGGCCGCGTTGGCGAGGAGGTTGTCCAGGACCTGGCGCAGCCGCTGGGCGTCCACCGGCAGGCAGACCGGGTCCGGGCCGGTCGTCACGGTGAGCGGATGATCCGGGCGGGTCGCCTCGAACGCGTCCGCCGCCTGCCGCACCAGCTCCACCAGATCCGTCGGCGCCAGCCGCACCGGCGCCTGGACCTCCGCCGCGTCCAGCCGGGCCAGCATCAGCAGATCGTCCAGCAGGACCCCCATCCGGGCGGCCTCGGCGCGCAGCCGGGAGAGATGCTTGTCGCGTTCCTCGGGGGCGTTGGCCGGGGCGTACTGGAAGAGGTCGGCGTACCCGCGGACCGACATCAGGGGGGTGCGCAGTTCGTGCGAGGCGTCCGCGACGAAGCGGCGCAGCCGCTGCTCGGCCTCCGCGCGGACCGCCAGCGAGTCGTCGATGTGCTCCAGCATCGTGTTGAACGCGGTGCGCAGCTCCTCCACCTCCGGGCCGCCGCCCCGCCGGTCCGCGCGCAGCGGCAGCCGGGCCGCCGACTCGGTCAGATCGTGCGAGGTGATGCCGTGCGCGGTGGACGCCATGTCGCTCAGCGGCTTCAGCCCGCGCCGCAGCATCCGCCGCCCGAACACCACCAGCGCCAGCAGCGCCACCGCGAACGCGATCACCTGGACCGTGATCAGCCGGGTGACGGTGTTCTCGATGCCGTCCCGGGGCGCCGCCGTCACCAGCACCACACCCGGCTCCACCTCGCAGGCCCGCAGCCGGTAGCTGCCCTTGCCGTCGATGGAGCGGGTGGCGTAGAGGTCCTCGACGCCGTCCTCGGTGAAGCGCGCGGCCAGGGCGGCGAAGGCGCTGCTGTCGGTCGGGAGGGCGGACGGCGAGCGCGCCTCCGGCCGCCCGCCGGAGACGTCGTACACCGCCTGGTACCAGCCGATGTACGTCTCGCGCTGGACCGCGCCGTGCTTGATGGCGTCCTCCGCCTGCACCACCTGCGCCGACTCCATCTGACCGGAGAGCTGGGTCTCCAGATAGTCGTGCATGTAGGTGGTCAGGACCGTGCCGACCACGGCGAAGACCACCAGCGACAGCGCGCCCAGGCCCAGCGCCAGCCGGGTGCCCAGGCGCAGCCGGTCGTACACCTGCCGCAGCCGGCCGCCCGGGGCGGGGCTCACTCGGCGGCCTGCTTGATGACGTATCCGAAGCCGCGGACGGTGTGGATCAGCGGGTCGCCGCTGTCGTCGTCCAGTTTGCGGCGCAGCCTGCTGACCACCAGTTCCACCACGTTCGACCGCCCTCCGAAGCCGTACTCCCAGACATGGTCCAGGATCTGCGCCTTGGTGAGAACCGTGGGGGAGCGGCGCATCAGATAGCGCAGCACCTCGTACTCGGTGGGGGTGAGCGTGAGCTGCCGGTTGCCGCGGCGCACCTCACGGGTGTCCTCGTCCATGGTGAGATCGCCGACCCGCAGCACCGAGCGCTGGAAGCCGGGGCCCGCGCTGCGCCGCAGCACCGTCCGCAGCCGGGCCATCAGCTCCTCCACCGCGAACGGTTTGACCAGGTAGTCGTCCCCGCCCCGGGTCAGCCCCGCGACCCGGTCGGCGACCCCGTCCCGGGCGGTGAGGAACACCACCGGCACCATCGTCCCGGAGCGGCGCAGCCGGTCCAGCACCCCGAAGCCGTCCACATCCGGCAGCATCAGATCCAGCACCACGATGTCCGGCTGGAACTCACCGGCCAGCCGCAGCGCGTCCTCGCCGGAATTGGCCGTCATCGCGTCCCAGCCCTCGTAGCGCGCCACGGTCGCCACCAGGTCAGCGATCGGCGGGTCGTCGTCCACGACCAGCACTCGAACTTTGTCCACCCGTCCATACTGCGGCAACCGGCCGTCCGCGCCAGACCCCGGTGATGATCCGGCGGCGATCGATAATCACTTGAAAGTGGTCCGACAGGGGATCGACAGCTCCCGCCCGGCAAGCTCGGGATACCGAGTCCCGATCAAGGAGTTGCCCTCCGTGACGACCGTCGCATCCCATCGCGCCCCCACCTCGGGTGTACGGCCGAAAGTCGTGGCCCGCACCGGCCTGTACGCCGCCCTCGCCGCCAACGCGGCGATCGTGGCGTACTTCTTCGTCCAGGGCGGGTTCGCCTCCAACGCGCTGATCGTGCTGGGCCGCCTCACCGGCCTGTACGGCGCCCTGCTCATGGCGTTCCAACTGCTGCTGGTGGCCCGGCTGCCCTGGCTGGACCGCCGCATCGGCATGGACCGGCTGACCTCCTGGCACCGCTGGACCGGCTTCGCCCTGCTGTGGCTGCTGCTCGGCCATGTCGTCTTCATCGTGCTCGGCTACGCCCAGCCGGCCGGTCTGGACCCGGTCAACCAGCTCGTCGACCTCGCCGAGACCGTCGAGGGCGTCCTGCGGGCCATCGTCGCGCTCGCCCTGATCATCCTGGTCGGCGCGGTCTCCGCCCGCTGGGCCCGGCGCCGCCTCGCCTACGAGACCTGGCACTTCATCCACCTCTACACCTATCTCGCGGTGGTCCTCGCCTTCACCCACCAGGTCGCCGCCGGCACCTCGTTCGCCTCCTCCTCCCTGGCCACCGCCTACTGGTACCTGGTCTGGGGCGGCGCGCTCGGCGCGGTCGTCGTCGGCCGGGCGGTGCTGCCGCTGTGGCGCAACTGGCGGCACAAGCTCGTCGTCACCGCCGTCGTCCCCGAGTCGGACAATGTCGTCTCCGTCTACATGACCGGCCGCGACCTCGACCGGCTGCCCGCCCGCGCCGGACAGTTCTTCCTGTGGCGGTTCCTCACCCGCGACCGCTGGTGGCAGGCCAACCCCTTCTCCCTGTCCGCCGCCCCCGACGGCCGCACCCTGCGTCTCACCGCCAAGGCCGCCGGGGAGGGCAGCGCCTCGCTGCGCCACCTCAAGCCCGGCACCCGCGTCTTCGCCGAGGGCCCCTACGGCGCCTTCACCGCCCTGCACCGCACCCGCCCGGACTCGGTCCTGATCGCGGGCGGCGTCGGTGTCACCCCGATCCGCGCCCTGCTGGAGGAACTGCCCGGCCACGCCGTCGTCCTCTACCGGGTCGCCAGCGACAAGGACGCCGTCCTCTACGACGAGCTGCGCGGCCTGGCCCTGGACCGGGGCGCCGAACTGCACCTCGTCACCGGCCCGATCACGCCCGACCCGCTGGCCCCGGAGTCCCTGGCCCGGCTCGTCCCGGACATCGCCGGTCGCGATGTGTTCGTCTGCGGCCCGCCCGGGATGACCACCGCCGTCATCGGCAATCTGAAGACCCTGGGCGTCCCGAAGGAGCAGGTCCACTTCGAGCGGTTCAGCCTGGCCGGCTGAGCCGGGACACCCGACCCGGGACACCCGACCCGGGACACTCGGCCCGAGACGGCCGCCCCACCGACCGCGCCGACGACAAGGAAACGATCGACCGTGAAGCGAGTACTGCCCGTCCTGGCCCTCACCGTGGCCGGACTGATACCGGTGTGGCGCTACGCCCCCTCCCACGACACCGGCACGACCGTCGAGGCCGCCCCGGCACCCGCCCCCTCCTCGACCGCGGCCGGCGGCAGCACCGTGTTCACCGGGCCGACCGTCGACACCGAGAAGGGCCCGGTCCAGGTCGAGGTCACCTTCGACGGGGACCGCATCAGCGCCGTGCGGATGCTCCAGCAGCCCGACCACCCGCAGACCGAGGCGGCCGTACCGACGCTGATCGAGGAGACGCTGTCGGCGCAGAGTTCCGACATCGACACCGTCTCCGGCGCGACCCTCACCAGCGACGCCTACCGCGAGTCCCTCCAGGCCGTACTGGACGAGCAGGCCGCGGCCGGGGCCGACGCGCCCGCCGCCGACGCGCCCGCGGGTGACTCCTCCGGTGAACCGGCGGACGAGCCCGCCGCCGAGCCCGAGCCCGTCAGCGAGACCCTCGCCGGGCCGACCGTGAACACCGAGAAGGGCCCGGTCCAGGTCGAGGTCACCTTCGACGGCGACACCATCGGCGCCGTGCGGATGCTCCAGCAGCCCAACCACCCGCAGACCATCGCCGCCGTGCCCCAGCTCATCGAGGACACCCTCGACGCGCAGAGCGCCGACATCGACACCGTCTCCGGCGCCACCCTCACCAGCGACGCCTACAAGCAGTCCCTCCAGGCCGTGCTCGACGCGAAGGGCGTCTGACATGCACCGCGTCGAACAGGTGATGGGGTTCCCGGTCTCGCTGCGGATCGACGACGAGAGCGTGCCGGACGGCCTCGGCGACGCGGTGTTCGGGTGGCTGCACGAGGTCGACCGGCGGTTCAGCCCGTTCCGCCCCGACAGCGAGGTCTCCCGGCTCGACCGTGGCGAGATCGCGCCGGACGACATCAGCGCCGACCTCGTCGAGGTGCTGTTCCTGTCCGAGCGGTACCGGGCCGAGACCGGCGGCGCGTTCGACGTACGGCTGCCGGGGCGGGGGCTCGACCCCTGTGCGGTGGTGAAGGGCTGGTCCGTGCAGCGGGCGGCGGGGCTGCTGCGCGCGGCCGGGGTGCGCAGGTTCTGTCTGAACGCCGGGGGCGATGTGATCGCCGCCGGGGGACCGTGGCGGGTGGGGGTGCGGCACCCCGAGATCGCGGACCGGGTGTGCGTGGTGCTGGAGATCGAGGAGGGCGCGGTGGCCACCTCGGCCCGCTACGAGCGCGGCGACCACATCCTCGACGGCCGGACCGGGCGGCCCGCGACCGGGCTGCTGAGCCTGACCGTGGTGGCGCCCACCCTGACCGAGGCGGACGTCACGGCCACCGCCGCGTTCGCGCTGGGCGCCGACGGCATCGCCTGGGCCGCCGGACGCGCGGGCTGCGAGGTGTTCGCGGTGGACGGGGAGCGCCGGGTGCGCCGGAGCGCGGGGCTGCCGGTCGCGGCGTGAGTCCGCGCACGGGGCGAGGGCCGGTTCCTGACATGAGTCCCCGTACGGGCCGGGTCGCGGTGTGACAGTGCCCGCCGATCGGGAATCCGACCATTACGGTCGGGAAACGGTGTGCGTACGCCAAGTTTCCGCAACACTACCGGTCTAGACTCGGTCCGCGACCGGCCGAGACCGCGCACAACGGTGTGTGAAAGCGCTCAGCACCTGCCAACCCCGAAGGGTATCCGGCACCTTGATACGGATAGATTCAGTCACCAAGCGCTACCCGGACGGCACCACCGCGGTCGACAGGCTCTCCCTGGACATACCGGACCGCTCGATCACCGTCCTCGTCGGACCCTCGGGCTGTGGCAAGACCACCACCCTGCGCATGATCAACCGGATGGTCGAGCCCAGCGAGGGCACCATCCTCATCGACGGCGTCGACGTCACCCAGCAGCCGGTCAACACCCTGCGCCGCTCCATGGGATACGTCATCCAGAACGCGGGCCTCTTCCCGCACCGCACCATCGTCGACAACATCGCCACCGTGCCCCGCCTCCTCGGCTGGAGCAAGGAGAAGGCCCGCTCCCGGGCCCGCGAACTGATGGAGCGCGTCGGCCTCGACGCCGCCCTCGCCCAGCGCTTCCCCTACCAGCTCTCCGGCGGCCAGCAGCAGCGCGTCGGCGTGGCCCGCGCCCTCGCCTCCGACCCGCCCGTCCTGCTGATGGACGAGCCGTTCTCCGCCGTCGACCCCATCGTCCGCAAGGGCCTCCAGGACGAACTGCTGCGCCTCCAGGCCGAGCTGGGCAAGACCATCGTCTTCGTCACCCATGACATCGACGAGGCCGTCAAGATCGGCACCATGGTCGCCGTGCTGCGCACCGGGGGCCGGCTCGCCCAGTTCGCGCCGCCCGCCGAGCTGCTCTCCCACCCGGCCGACGACTTCGTGGAGGACTTCCTCGGCGCCGACCGGGGCGTCCGCCGTCTCTCCTTCTTCCCGTCCGCCGGGCTCCCGCTGCTCACCACGCCGATCGTCGCCGTCGACGCCACCGCCGAGCAGCTCGCCGCCCGCCGGGCCGAGGACGTGCCCTACCTCCTGGTCACCGACGCCGACCGCCGCCCCCTCGGCTGGGGCGTCCGGGACGAACTCACCGCCGGTGACATCCGCCCCGAACGCCTGCTGCCCGTCGGCCATCCCTTCCACCCGGACGGCGACTCCCTGCGGGCCGCCCTGGACGCCGCCGTGCTCTCGCCCACCGGCTGGGCCGTCGCCGTGGACGCCGAGGGCCGGGCCACCGGGGTGGTCTCCCAGGCCACCATCGGCGACACCATCCGCGGCGAGCACGCCAAGACCACCCTGGGCGCCCAGGGCGGCCCCCGGACCGAGAAGGTCGCCCCGTGAACGGCCTGTTCGACATGCCGAGCGACCTCCAGAACACCTACTGGGGCCTGCTCGGCCTGCATCTGCGCAACGCGCTCGTCCCGGTGCTGATCGGCCTGCTGGTCGCGCTGCCCGTCGCCCAGCTCTGCGTCCGGCTGCGCTGGCTGTACCCGCCGGTCCTGTGGGTGACGACGGTCCTCTACGCCATCCCCTCGCTCGCCTTCTTCGTCGTCCTCATCGACTACACCGGGCTCAGCGAGACCACCGTGATGATCCCGCTGGCCGTCTACAGCCTGGTGGTGTTCGTCCCGGCGATCGTCGACGGGGTGCGCTCGGTGCCGCGCGAGACCCTGGACGCCGCCACCGCCATGGGCATCGGCCCGGTCCGCCGCTATCTCCAGGTGCAGTTGCCGATCGCCGCGCCCGCCATCATCGCCGGACTGCGGATCGCGTCCGTCTCCAGCATCTCCCTGGTCAGCGTCGGCATGCTGATCGGCAACCAGGGCGCGCTGGGCAACCTCCTCAACAGCGGCATGATCTACAACCAGCCCCGGCTGATCTGGCTGTCCGTCCTCGGCACCGCCGTGCTCGCCGTCGCGGTGGACGCCCTGCTGATCGGGCTGCGGCTGCTGGTCACCCCCTGGATGCCCCGCGGCTCACGCCCGGCCGGCGGCGGCTCCTCCTCCCGTACCGGCGCCGCCCTGGAGAAGTCCACGCCATGAACATCCTGAGCTTCATCGACGCCTTCTTCAGCGACAGCGCCCAGTGGAAGGGCTACGACGGCATCCCCACCCGGCTCGCCGAGCACCTCCGGTACACCCTGCTCGCCCTCGGCATCGCCGCCGCCGTGGGCCTGCCGGTCGGCCTGATCACCGGGCACACCGGCCGGGGCGGCAACACCCTGGCCCTGATCGCGACGGCCGCCCGCGCACTGCCCAGCTTCGGCCTGATGGTCCTGATGTTCGTCCTCCTCGGTCTGGGCCTGGCCCCCGTGATGATCCCCCTGGTGGTGCTGGCGATCCCGCCGATCCTGGTCACCACCTACGAGGCCGTCCGCTCCGTCGACCCGGCCCCCGTGGACGCGGCCCGGGGCATGGGCATGGCCGAACCCGCGATCCTCTTCCGGGTGGAGATCCCGGTCGCCCTCCCGCTGATCCTCAGCGGCCTGCGCTCGGCGGCCATCCAGATCGTCTCCACGGCCACCATCGCCGCGTACGTCAGCTTCGGCGGCCTCGGCCGCTACATCGTGGACGGCCTCTACCAGCGCGACTACGAGAAGGTGGTGGGCGGCGCGACCCTGGTGGCGGTGCTGGCCCTGGTGACGCTGGGGGTGTTCTGGCTCGCGGCCCGGGTGACGGTGTCCCGGGGGGTGCGGAGGCAGAGCGCTACGTAGAGAGGTCTTTGGGGCTCCGGGGCTCCGGGGCTCCGGGGCTCCGGGGCTCTGGGGCTCTGGGGCTCCGGGGCTCTGGGGCTCTGGGGCTCCGGGGCTCCGGGGGAGGAACTGCGCGACCAGTCCGCCCCCACCGACCCGCGCCCCAGCCCGCCCCCTACCCTTCGGCCCGCTCCAGAGCCAACTCCAGCACCACCAGCAACGCGTCCCGCACAGACCCCCGCTCCCGGGCGTCGAACACCACCACGGGAACCCGCTCGGCGACATCCAGCGCCCACCGCACCTCGTCCATGGCGTGCTCCACCGACCCGTCGAATGCGTTCACCGCGACCGCGAACGGAATCCGCCGGTGCTCGAAGTAGTCCACCGCGGCATAGCAGTCGTCCAGCCGCCGGGTGTCCACGATCACCAGCGCGCCGACCGCGCCCTCCACGATGTCGTCCCACATGAACCCGAACCGCTCCTGGCCGGGCGTCCCGAACAGATACAGCTTGAGCGTCGGGTCGATGGTGATGCACCCGAAGTCCATGGCGACGGTGGTGGTGGTCTTGCGCGGGGTGTGGCTCAGATCGTCCACGCCCGCCGCGACCTCGGTGATCGCGGCCTCGGTGGTGAGCGGCTCGATCTCGGAGATCGCGCCGACGGTGGTGGTCTTGCCCACCCCGAACCCGCCCGCGATCACCAGTTTGACCGGCAGCGGCGGGCGCACGGTCGGCTGCCCGGCCGAGCCGACGGCGAGACGGTCAGTCGGTGTCACGGAGTACCCCTCGGGAGTCGGGAATGGCCCGCAGGCCGTCGATGACCCTGCGCAGCACGGATGCGTCATGGGTGGCGGCGGCGTCGGGCACGTGCACCGCCAGCATCGCGTCGGCCCGCAGATCCTCGGCGAGGACCCGGACCACGTTCAGATGCAGCGTGAGCCGGGACGCCAGCTCGGCGATCGACTGCGGCACCGCGCACGCGGCGACGATGTCGTGGTTCTCGAAGGAGAGCCGGCCGAGCGCGGCGAGCCCCTGCGCGGTGGCGATCACCTGGGTCTCCACGGGCATCGTCCGGCCGGTGGCCGTACCCGCCACCCGGCCCGCGGTGACCAGGAACGGCCGTACCGCGGCGACCGGTTCCACCGGGTCCGGACCCGGCGCACCGGAGCTGCGGCCGTCCGCCATGACTGGTCTCTTCCTCTTCTAGCGCGCACACGTGTGCGAACGGTGATCGCCGCTGGACGGCCGGTCAGCCGGCCGAGGTGGCGCCGACCGTGTTCTTCAGCTCCAGCACCAGTTGCGGACTGAGCGCGGCACCGGCCCGGTTGGCGAACAGGGTCATCTCGTAGGCGATGTTGCCGAGCTTGGCCTCCTTGTCGGCGACCACGCCGAGGACGGCTCCGTTGCCGATCGCGGAGACCAGCACATGGCCGCCCTCCAGATCGATGATGACCTTGTTCAGCGCGCCCAGGCCGTAGTTGCCGGAGGCACCGGCGGCCAGGCTGGTCAGCCCGGAGACGATCGCCGCGAGCCGCTCCGAGTGGGCGCGTTCGCGCAGTTGGGCCACGGCGATCAGCAGCCCGTCGGAGGAGACGGCGATGGCGTCCACGACACCCGCCGTCTCCGTCGCGAAGCGGTTGAGCAGCCAGGTGAAGTCGGCGGCTGCGGCCCGCAGTTCGTCCGGTGTGGCGCCCCGCGCCGGAGTGCCACCTGTCGACGTACTCACTGCTCCGCTCCTTCCGGGAGGTCCTTCTCGTGCCGGGTGATGGGTGGGGTGGGTGTGGGGGGAGTCGGGGGTGTGGGGGGAGCGGGGGACGTGTGGGGAGTGGCAGTAGCCGGGTCGTCCGGGCCGGGGCCGGGGTCGGGGTCGGTGGGGCCGTTGGGGCCTGTGAGGCCGTCCCGGTGGGCGCCGTTCGCGCTGTCCCGGTGGGCCCGCTCGATCGCCGCCTCGAACTCGTCCAGCGCGTCGCGTACGGCGTCGGCGTCGGCGGGGGCGGTGGTCGCGGGGCGGTGGACGGTGTCGGCGGCGGTGGTGCGCAGGGTCGCGCCCCGCACCCGGCGCCGCAGCGGGCGGGCGGCGGCCTCGCCCCGGGCGGGGGCGGACGGCGCCTCGGCGGCCCGGGCCTTCGGGATCAGCGCGGTGGTGGCCCGGTCGTCGTCGGCGGGGTCGCGGCGGGGTAGCCGGCGGGGCAGCGGCGCCTCGTCATCGGGCCCGGCGGGCAGCGCGGCGGCGGGCCGCGGACCGGAGCCGGCGCGGGTGACCGGCCGGTCCGCCGCACCGTTGCTCATCGTCGGGACCTGCGGGCCCCCGCCGCCCACCGCGCTCATCGTCAGCAGCAGGGAGGCAGGGATGTCGATCCCGGCGGTGACGCCGCCGCCCCGGGTGTGGTCCAGGGTGATGCCGATCTCCCAGCGCCGGGCGAGCGTACCGACCACGAACAGCCCGAGCACCTTCGTCGGGACCAGGTCCAGGCGTTCGCGGCGCACCAGCCGGGCGTTCTCCTCGGCGAGCCGCTCGGCGCTCATCCCGAGACCGTGGTCGGCGACGGTGATGAGGGCGCCGCCCGCCTCGCCGGTGCCGACGGTGACCTCGACGGGGCTGCCGACCGGCGAGAACGCCACCGCGTTCTCCAGCAGCTCGGCCACCATCAGGGTCAGGTCGCCGATGATGTCGGGCTCGACCATCACCTCGGTACCGGCGTGCAGTTCGACCCGCTGATAGCCCTCGATCTGGCCGAGCGCGGCCCGGACGACATTGGTGAGCGCGGTCGGCCCGGCGGCGAGGACCGTCTCGCGCAGCCCGGCCAGCAGCATCAGGCTGTCGGCGTTGCGGCGCAGCCGGACCGCGATGTGGTCGATGCGGTAGAGGCGCTCCAGCAGCTCCGGGTCGGTCTCGCCGCGCTCGACGGCGTCGATCAGCGCGAGCTGGCGGGTGGTGAGGTTGCTGACCCGGCGGCCGACGTTGCCGAACATCTCGGCGACATTGCGGCGGCTGAGCACCTGGCGCTCCAGCAGGGCGACGGCGGTGGTCTGCACCTGGTTGAAGGCGTCGGCCAGCTCGCCGATCTCGTCGCGGGCGGTGACCGGCATGTCCCGCAGCAGCGGCGGCCCCTCGTCCTCGGTGTCGTCGTCGGCGACCCGGGCCAGCTCGCGCGCGGCGGCGTCGGCGACCTCCTGCGCGGCGCCGGTCAGCTCCAGCACCGGGCGCACCACCGAGCGGCGCACCGCCACCGACAGACCGAGCCACAGCCCGTAGCCGAGCACCGCGGCGCTCAGCAGCCAGGCCGCGTTCCGCCATGCCTCGTTGGAGGTGGCCTCGGCGCGGTCGGCGATCTGCTCGATGAGGGACTCGGTGATCTCCAGCCGCACCTCGGCCTGTTCCCGGTAGGTGGGGAAGGCGGCGAGGGCCTCGGCGAGCGTCTCCCGGGTCTCCTCCGGCGTC
The DNA here is from genome assembly GCF_040683675.1 of Streptomyces sp. NPDC093252. Lineage (NCBI taxonomy): Bacteria > Bacillati > Actinomycetota > Actinomycetes > Kitasatosporales > Streptomycetaceae > Streptomyces > Streptomyces sp. NPDC093252. The sequence goes on from NZ_JBFBEM010000007.1 coordinate 189,069, forward strand.
TCGAACTGGATGCCGCCGAGGGCGATCTTCTGCTCCGCGTAGTCCCGCTCGATGGCGGCCTGCGGGACGCTGAGCACGATCCCGGACAGCTCCTCCACCTGCTCCTCGGTGGCGAACCGGCCGAAACGTTCTGCCTGATGGACGTACAGCTCCTGGGCCCCGGCCGCGTTGATGAACTCGACCTGGGTGTTCGGGTCGCCCGTGCTCGCCGACAGCACGGAGGTCTCGAAGACGGCGTGGGCCGCGTCGGCGCGCAGCAGCGAGTCCAGCAGGTCGCCGACGAAGGTGGCCGCGAGGACGGGGTTGCGGTCCAGCGCGAGCCCGTCGATCAGGGCCTGGGCGACCTTGGTGTACGAGAGGTCGATGTTGTCGGCGGGCAGATAGCCCCGCTCGATGGTGTCCCGCAGCGCGACGAGGCTGTCGATCTCTTGCAGGGCACGGGAGGCGGTCCCCGGCATCCGGTCACCGAAGGCGTCCCGTACCCGCACCACCTGGTCGTCCACCGAGGACTGGGCCACCCGGTAGGCGGCGACGGACTGATCGCCGCCGAGCGCCTGGAACCGTACCGAGAGCAGGATCGCCTGCTGGTGCTCGGTCTGCACCCGGTCCACCAGCTCCGCGACCTGGGTGCTGTCCCGGACGAGCCGGGCGGCCTCGGCCGCGTCCCGGGCCTGCCCGACCTGTCCGGCGATCAGATAGGAGAGCAGGAGGGCCAGCCCGGCGAGCGGGACACCGACCAGGACGTTCAGCTTCCGCCGGAAGGGCCAGCGGACGACCAGCTCCCGCAGCCGGCGCGGCACGGGCAGGGTGCGGGTCGCGCGGCGAGGGGTCGGGGGAGGAGGAGACGCGGGCGGTTCCTGGGTGTCCGGGGCGCCCGGGGATGCCGGTGCCTCCTGCGCTGCCGACGACCCCTGCGTTGCCGACGACCCGTGAGAGGCCGACGCCCCACGAGGGCTCGACGGCCCATGAGGACTCGACGACCCATGAGGGTTCGGCGCGTCGTCCCGTCCGCTCATGGACTCCGGGCCTCCGCCAGTGGCCACCGGGCCTCCTCCAGGGTGTCGCGCGCAGATTTCACATGACTGTCGCAGAACGACCGCAGACCGATTCCGACCGATTCGGGGTCGACTGACGACCGGTGGCGGCAGGACGTGGGCGCGACATGCACGCGACCCCCGTTTACCTCTGTGACGTCCGCCAACTTCGGGGAGACTACCTTCTCTTGCGGTGATCGCCCGGCGGCCAGAAGTCAAGAATCCGTTACAACCCGCTGCGGCTCGGTGGCGGGTTGTCCGCACGCCCTTCACAAATAATTACGGTTCGAAACAGCTTGGTTACTCAGGGGCACTTGACTGGGCCGGAAGTGGCTGGATTGGATCAGAAAACGCCATGCAGCACCGGCGGTTCCAACGGTTTCATGACTTCATCGCGTCGATCGGCTCCCACCGGGTCCCCGGATCCATCGAGCCCACCGACCTGGTCCACCCCATCTCCGAGCCCGGAACGGACATCGTGACTTCTACCGCGAAGAGCAGCTTGACCCGTACGAGACACCCCGGCGTGGCCGCCGCCGCGCTCGCCGTCGTGGCGGCCCTCGTCGCGGGGTGCGGCTCGTCCGACGACACCTCCGACCCGCTCGCGGGGGACCAGGCCGAGGCCGGCACGGTCGTCGTCGGCTCGAACAACTTCGCCGAGAGCACCCTGCTCGCCGACATCTACGGCGAGGCGCTCAAGGCCAAGGGCATCGAGGTCGAGTACCGGCCCAACATCGGCAGCCGGGAGACCACCTACGGGCTGCTGGAGAACGGCAGCATCACGGTGCTGCCCGAGTACAACGGCGCCCTGCTGTCCTACCTCGACGCCGAGGCCGAGCAGGAGTCGGCGGACGCGGTCAACGAGGCCGTCAAGGCCAAGCTCAACAGCGAGCTGACGCTGCTGGAGTCCTCCCCGGCCGAGAACAAGGACTCGGTGTCGGTCAACGCCGAGACGGCCGAGGAGCATGGCCTCACCGCGGAGTCGACCCTCGACGACCTCAAGGACATCGCGCCCGAGATGGTCATCGGCGGCTCCCCCGAGTTCCAGACCCGCCAGCAGGGCCTGCCCGGTCTTGAGGAGGAGTACGGCCTGACGTTCAAGTCCTTCAAGGCGCTGGACGCCGGCGGCCCGCTCACCCAGGCGGCGCTGGCCGACAACACCGTGCAGGCGGCGGACATCTTCACCACGGACCCGACCATCAAGAAGGAGGGGTTCGTGGTCCTCAAGGACCCCAAGAACCTCTTCGGGTTCGCCAATGTGACCCCGCTGGTCCACAAGTCCGGGCTGTCCCAGGAGGGCGTGGACGCCCTCAACGCGGTCTCCGCGAAGCTGGACACCGCGACCCTGCTCGAACTGGACGCCCAGGTGCAGTTGGAGAGCAAGGACCCGCTGGACGTGGCCCAGGAGTGGCTGAAGACGGCGGGGCTGAGCTGACCGGTTGTCCCACGGTAGTCCCACGGGGTGGGTGAGCCGACCGGCCGCCACCGGGCGGTTGTCCCACCCACCCCGTCGGCCGCCGACGACCGGGCCGTCCCACCCACCCCGTCGGTCGCTGACGACCGGGTCGCCCCACCTGCCCCGTCGGCCGCCGACGGCCGGGTCGTCCCACTCACCCTGTCGGCCGGCGCCGAGCAGTCGTCCCACCTACCCCGTCGGTCGCCGTCGAGCGGTCGGCTCGTCCACCCCGTTGTTCGCCGCCGGGCGGGAGCGGCGCGGCGCGGCGGGAGCCACACCGCGGCCCGGGAACGCCCGGGTTCGCCCTCGATTCACGCGATGGTGTGATCATCTGCTTCCGGGTGGATGGGTCCGGAGGGACCCGGGTAGCCCGGGGCCATGACGCAGCCGTTCGAACTCCCGCGCTTCTACATGCCGTATCCGGCCCGCCTCAATCCCCATCTGGACGAGGCCCGGAGCCACTCCACCGCGTGGGCGCGGCAGATGGGCATGCTGGAGGGCTCCGGGGTCTGGGACCAGGCCGATCTGGAGGCGCACGACTACGGCCTGCTCTGCGCCTACACCCACCCCGACTGCGACGGACCCGCCCTCTCCCTGATCACCGACTGGTACGTGTGGGTCTTCTTCTTCGACGACCACTTCCTGGAGACCTTCAAGCGCTCCCAGGACCGCGCGGGCGGCAAGGCGTATCTCGACCGGCTGCCGCTGTTCATGCCGCTCGACCTCGCCACCCCCGTGCCCGAGCCGGAGAACCCGGTCGAGGCCGGGCTCGCCGATCTGTGGGCCCGTACCGTCCCCGCCATGTCGCCCGCGTGGAGGAAGCGTTTCGCCACCGCGACCGAGCATCTGCTCAACGAGTCCCTCTGGGAGCTGTCCAACATCAACGAGGGGCGGATCGCCAACCCCGTCGAGTACATCGAGATGCGCCGCAAGGTCGGCGGCGCCCCCTGGTCGGCGGGGCTGGTGGAGTACGCGACCGCCGAGGTCCCGGCCGCCGTCGCCGGGTCCCGCCCGCTGCGGGTGCTGATGGAGACCTTCTCCGACGGCGTCCACTTGCGCAACGACCTCTTCTCCTACCAGCGCGAGGTCGAGGACGAGGGCGAACTCAGCAACGGCGTCCTGGTCCTGGAGACCTTCTTCGGCTGCCCCACCCAGGAGGCCGCCGAGCACGTCAACGACATCCTCACCTCCCGCCTCCACCAGTTCGAGCACACCGCCCTCACCGAGGTCCCCGCCCTCGCCCTCGAACGCGCCCTCGGCCCCGCCGAGGTGAGCGCCGTCGCCGCGTACACCAAGGGACTCCAGGACTGGCAGTCCGGGGGCCACGAGTGGCATCTGCGCTCCAGCCGCTACATGAACGAGAACGCCCGCCCCACCGCCGCCCCCTGGGCCGCCCCGGCCGGCCCCGGCACCTCGGCCGCCGCCCTCGCCCATCTGGTCGCCGGGGCCGGCGGCTCGGCCTCGGCCCCCACCCACTTCGGCCGCGCCGGACGGCTGCGCCCGTACGCCCATGTGCCGTACCCGAAGGTCGGCCCGTCCCTCGTCCCGGACCTCTACCTGCCCTTCGAACCCCGTCTCAGCCCCCATCTGGACGCCACCCGCGCCCGCCTCCTGGACTGGTCCCGGAGCATCGGCTTCCTCCAGGAGGGCGTCTGGGACGAGGACAAGCTCCGGGCCGCCGATCTCGCCCTGTGCTCCGCCGGGATCGACCCCGACGGCAGCGAGGAGGCCCTCGACCTCAGCGCGGGCTGGCTCGCCTGGGGCACCTACGCCGACGACTACTACCCCCTGGTGTACGGCAACCGCCGCGACCTCGCCGGTGCCCGGCTCACCACCGCCCGGCTCTCCGACTGCATGCCCGTGCACGGCGAGCCCGTCCCCGTCCCGGTCAACGCCGTGGAACGCGGTCTGATCGACCTGTGGGCCCGCACCACCGCCGGGATGAGCACCGCCCACCGCGAGCGCCTCAAGGGCGCCGTCGACCGGATGACCGAGTCCTGGCTCTGGGAACTGGTCAACCAGGTCCAGCACCGCATCCCCGACCCCGTCGACTATCTGGAGATGCGCCGCGACACCTTCGGCTCCGATCTCACCCTCGGCCTCTGCCGGATGGGCCACGGCCCCGCCGTCCCCGACGAGATCTACCGCACCGGCCCCGTCCGGGCCCTGGAGAACGCCGCCGCCGACTACGCCTGCCTCCTCAACGACGTCTTCTCGTACCAGAAGGAGATCGAGTACGAGGGCGAGATCCACAACGCGATCCTCGTGGTGCAGAACTTCTTCGGCTGCGACTACCCGACCGCGCTCGGCGTCGTCCACGATCTGATGACCCAGCGGATGAAGCAGTTCGAGCATGTCGTCGCCCATGAACTGCCCGTCGTCTACGACGACTTCGAGCTGTCCGCCGAGGGGCGGAGGATCATGCGCGACTATGTGACCGACCTGGAGAACTGGATGTCCGGCATATTCCACTGGCACCGCACGGTGGATCGCTACCGGGCCGAGTACCTGGCCGGACGGACCCATGGCTTCCTGCCGGACCGGGCACCGGCCCCGCTCCCGCCGCTACGGCTGTCCCTGCCGTCCGCATCCCCGTCCCCGTCCCCGTTCCTGTCCCCGTCCCCGTCCCCGTTCCCGTCCGTTTCCCCGATTCCGTCCGTGTCCCTGCCGGTGGGCGTGTCGTCCTTGCAGGCGGTCAACTGACGCCCCACACCCAGGTGGCGGTCTCCTGGGCGAGCTGCCGGACGCCCTTCGCGGCGGTGTCCGACAGCTCGCCGAGTATCGCGTCACCGGCCGCCAGCACCGCCCGCGCCTGCCGCGGCAACCGCGCGTCGGCCAGGGCGACAGCCAGCGCGTAGTGCTCCTCCGCGATGAACCGGCCCAGGTTCACCCGCCGCCAGTACGCCAGCGAACCGTCCCCCGGATCGGCCAGCACCGCCCGGACGGCGGTCAGTGTCCCGGCCGCCCGCACGGCCTGCCCCGCCTCGCGCTCCAGCCGGGCCTGGGCCAGCCGCGCCGACACCCGGTCCCACGCCGTCTCCTGGAGCGCCGCGTACAGCCCCTGGGCGCGCAGCGCCTGCCGCAGATCGCCCAGCCGCTCGAACTCCCGGGCCAGCGCGGCCAGCGGCGCCGGATTCAGCCGGGCGGGGTCGTCCGGCCGGCTGAGCCGGGACCGGTCGAGCGAGAGCGCGTCCAACTCGTGGATCAGCGCCACCCGGGCGTGCTCGGTCAGGCCTTGGTCCAGCGCCAGGCCCGTCCAGGTCAGCAGGGGCTCGCCCGCCGGGTCCGTGCCGAACGCCGACTCGTCCAGCCACTGGGCCCAGCGCGCCAGCTCCGTACCGCTCGCGTCCAGTCCGGGCAGCTCGCCCAGCCCGCACTCGGTGCCGACGTCCGTCTCCCGTACCTCGTTGAGCAGCGGCAGGTCCGCCGCCCGGCCGAACCGGCCCACCAGCACGGCCGCCAGGCGCAGTTCGCCGGTCGTCGACCCGCCCGCCGCCAGCCGCAGCAGCCGCCGCAGCAGCCCGAGATCCCCCTCCCGCCGGTCGAACTGCGCCGCCCGCAGCACCACCCGCCGCCGTACCGCGTCCTGCCGCATCGCCGTCATCACCGCCGCGTCCCCGGCGCGCAGCAGCGCCAGATCGGCCCGCCCGCGCGCGAGGACCGGCTCCCACAGCGGGGGACCCGGACGGCCGTGCAACGGGGCGTAGGCGTGGCCGTCCCGGTCGGCCAGCAGCAGGAAATCCGGCTCCGTGCGCCGCAGCGCCGTGTCCAGCAGCGCCAGCAGCTCGACCGGGGCGCGCACGGGCAGTCCCAGACCGGCGCGCAGCTCGCTCCGCGCCTCGTCCAGCGCGTGGGCGCGGATCCCGGCCCCGGTCCCGGTCATCGCGTCCAGCACCTCCGCCGCACCGGCCCCGGGTCCGGCATCGCCGTACTCCGCCCAGCCCGGCAGGCCGATCACCACCTCCAGCGCCTCGGACACCGACGCGCCGATGACCCCGGCCGCGCCGTCCGCCGACGCGTACAGCACCGAGCCGTCCGGGCAATGGAAGTACGTACCGCCCGAGTCGTCGCCCGCGAGGGGCTCCAGCGGCGCACCGGACGCGAGCCGCACCGGGCTCCCGGGGTCCTGTGCGGCCCGGTCCAGATCGAAGGCGAAGGGGAACGCGGCCAGCCCGGCCAGCCGCGGGTGCTGCCGCAGCAGCCGGAGCGCGTTATCCGTCATGTCACAGAACGTAACAGTGAGGACTGACAATCCGGGCCGAATGAACCGGCCGTCCGTCTGGACAGCGGGAGTTGGCGGAGCGGCGGCGGGGGTGACGGGGGCGAGGCGGTGGTGAGGCGGTGGTGAGGTGGTGGTGAGGTGGTGGTGCATCGGCGGTGGGGGCGGGCGGTCGGGACGGGGTGGGGGAGTCACCCGGCCGCCGGGGTGGGGGCGGGGGGGTCCGGCGGCCGTTCGGGTGGCCGTCCGGGAGGCGCGGGGGCGGTGGGCCCAAGGGGCGCCCGCCGGGTCAAACCCGTTGTTCAGTCTCACTCGTTCGTGGCTCGTCGGGCGCCGGTGCGCCGGGTAGGGCACCGGGCGGAGGCGATCCGATGGAACAGACTGCGTTGCGTCCCAAACCGATGCCCGGCCGGGAGCCCGGCAGGGCCAGGGCCGCGCCCGTCCGGCGACCCCATGCCGCCCGGCGCCGGACGCGGCGGCTGCGGACCCTGCTGCTCGGCCTGCTGGCCGGTACCGTGCTGGTGCTCTGCGGGGTCGGCCTCGGCACCGTCGGTGCCACCGTGATCGGCATGAGCCGGCTCGCCGAGCACGAGCGGCGGACGGAGGCCGAGCCGGAGCCCCGGACCACCCCGACCGCCGCCCCCGGCCCCGCGCGCCCGGCCCCGCCGGCCGCCGCCCTCGGCGTGGAGGCCGTGGACGCCGAGAGGGCGGGTGCCCTGCTGGTCGGCATCCATGTGCCGGGTCCCGGCCACTCCGCCGGTCTGGTCCGCGGCGACATCCTGCTCACCTTCGCCGGCACCCGCGTCGACACCGCCGCCGACCTCGCCCGCGCCGTCGACACCGCCACGCCCGGCACACCGGTCACGATCACGGTGCGGCATGAGAGCGGGGGGTATCAGCAGTTGTCGGTGACACCGGCACTGGTGACGTGACGCGGACCGGGGTGTGACGCGTACCAGAGTGTGATGCGTAGCGGGGCGTGCTGCGGCTTCGCGCGGTGCGTGGGGTCCGCTGGTGCACCAAGGTCCGTACCGGCGGGGGGACATGCCGTCCCTCCGCCGGCGCGCGGGCCGGTCGGGTGCCTCGGGTCGATTGCCGTCCCTCCCCCGCTCCCGGGGCCCGCGCGTTGTCGTTGCACCGCGTGAGCTGATCGCCCTGCTGCCGTCCCCCAGCGCGCGGGCCCGCGTCCAGCTCGGTGGGGCGGGCTAACCGGGAGAAGCTGCGGTCCCCTCCCGAGGGCCCGGCCCCTCTGGTCCCGAGAGCCCGCCCCCTCCGGGCGGCACCGGTGGCGCACCGCCGCGCGGCGAACCCGTGCAGAGCGCTCGCGCCCCACCCGTCGTGCGGGCAGGATGCTGCGGACAGGCCCTGTCAGCCAGCCGCCAGGGAGGTACCCGATGACCGCCAGCACGCGCGCGGCCTTCACCGCCGACGACTACCGGGCCCGCATGGCGCGGGCCGTGCGGGACGCCGAGGCCGCCGGGCTCGCCGGGCTGCTCGTCGCCCCGGGCCCCGATCTCGTCTGGCTCACCGGCTACGCCCCGCCCGCGGCCACCGAACGGCTCACCCTGCTGGTCCTCGTCCCCGGCCGGGACCCGGCGCTCGTCGTGCCCACCCTGGAGGCCCCGGACGCCGCCAGGGCCACCGGGGCGCCCGCGATCACCCTGCGCGACTGGACCGACGGCAAGGACCCCTACGCCGCGACGGCCGCCCTCCTCGCCGCCTCCGGACGGTTCGGCGTCAGCGACAGCACCTGGTCCCTGCATCTGCTCGGGCTCCAGAGGGCCCTGCCGGAGAGTTCCTACGCCGCCCTCTCCGACGCCCTGCCCATGCTCCGCGCCGTCAAGGACGCCGCCGAGCTGGAGCTGATGGCCGCCGCGGGCGCCGCCGCCGACGCGGCCTTCGAGGAGATCCGCGCGGTGCCGTTCGGCGGGCGCCGCGAGTCCGAGGTCGCCGCCGACCTGGCCGCGCTGCTGCGCCGGCACGGCCACGAACAGGTCGACTTCACCATCGTCGCCTCCGGCCCCAACGGCGCCAATCCCCATCACGAGGCGGGCGACCGGGTCATCGAGCGCGGCGACATGGTCGTCCTCGACTTCGGCGGCCTCCGCCACGGCTACGGCTCCGACACCTCCCGCACGGTCCACGTCGGCGACCCCACCGACGAGGAGCGCCGGGTCCACGACCTGGTGCGCGCCGCCCAGCAGGCCGGGTACGAGGCCGTCCGGCCCGGCGTCGCCTGCCAGGAGGTCGACCGGGCCGCCCGCGCGGTCATCGACGCCGCCGGATACGGCGCCCGCTTCATCCACCGCACCGGCCACGGCATCGGCGTCACCACCCATGAACCGCCCTACATGATCGAGGGCGAGGAACAGCCCCTGGTGCCCGGTATGTGTTTCTCCGTGGAACCCGGTGTCTATCTGCCCGGCCGGTTCGGCGTCCGGATCGAGGACATCGTCACCGTCACCGAGGACGGCGGGCGCCGCCTCAACGACACCACCCGCGAACTGGTCGTCGTGGACTGACCGCCCCCAGGGACCCCCCGAGCGACGGCGCGCGACCATGACCCAGGCATCATCCGCACCCACCGAGGACACCGTCCGCCGGATCGTCCGCGGCCTCCTCAAGGACGAGGACCCGGACCGTCCCGGCGGCCCCGAGATCCGCCCCGCCTCCCCGGGCGGCGCCACCTGGTGGGTCGGCACCCGCCACGTCCTGCGCCTCGCCCCCGGCCCCGGGGCGGGCACCGGACGCCGCCGCGAACTGCGCGTCCGCGACCTGGTGCGCCCGTACCTCCCGGTCGCCGTACCGGCCAGCGTGGCGCACGGCGAATGGGCGCCCGGCCTCGGCTACACCCTCGACACCGTGGTGCCCGGCGGCTCCGCCGACCGCCACGACGTGTCCGCGGTGGGCGAGGCCGACCTCGCCGCCGTCCTCACCGGGCTGCGCGAGGTGCCGGTGCGCCAGGCCGAGACGCTCGGCGTGCCGCGCCGGGCGCCCCGCTCCCTGGAGTCGCTGCGCCGGGCCGCCGACCGGGCCGCCGCACGCCTCACCGCGGCCGACGAGTCCGATCCCGCGCGCGTGCAGCAGCTCACCCCGGCCGCCGCCGCCCAGCTCGGCGCCCAGACGGCCCCCGCCGTCCTGGTCCATCACGCGCTGACCGCCGAGCACCTGGTCGTCAGCGGTGACGGCCGGGTCCGGGGCGTCCTCGGCTGGGACGAGGCCGTCCTCGGCGACCCCGCCGAGGACATCGCGGGGCTCGCCGCCGCCGTCGGCTCCCCGGCCGCCGTCCGCGCCGCCACCCTCGCCGGGTACGGGGCCCGCCCCTGTCTGCGCGGCCTGTGGCTGGCCCGCTGCGACGCCGTCCTGCGCCTGGCCGCCGCCCTCGGCACCCGCACCCCCCTGGCCCCGCTCCGGGACCGCCTGCACCGCGCCTGGGAGCCGATCCTCCTGGAGCGCGTGACGGACCTCGGGGCGGACGCGGCGGACGACGGGGTGTGAGCCTGCCGGTCCCGGCCGTCGCGGGCCGGGTCGGGGGGTTCCCGCGCGGGGCGGGGGCTCTCCGGTGGGTCGGGAGCCCTCCCGCGGGTCAGGCAGGGGCCTCCCGCGGGTCAGGAAGGCGCCCCCTGCCGGATCAGGGGCCCCACGCGGCCCCTGACGCCCCGCACCCCTCACGGCTGGATCAGTACCACCCCCGACTCCCCCGGCAGCCGCAGCACCCCGTCCGCGCCGGGCGTGGGGGTCGGCTCCCAGGCCGCGAGGATCTCCGCGCGGCGGGTGCCCAGGGGGATCGCGGCGGGGGCGGCGCCGAGATTGACGGCCACGCGCAGGTCGCCCCGGCGGAACGCCAGCCAGCGCGCCCCGGCGTCATGGGTGACCCTGAGGTCGGACAGATCGGGATCGGTCAGGTCGGGGTGGTCGCCGCGCAGGGCGATCAGCCGGCGGTACCAGGCCAGCACGCGCGCGTGGGGCTCCTCGCGCGGCTCGGACCAGTCCAGGCAGGAGCGGTCCCGGGTCGCCGGGTCCTGCGGATCGGGGACGTCCTCCTCGGCCCACCCGTGCGCGGCGAACTCCCGTCGCCTGCCCCGCCGTACGGCCTCGGCCAGATCGGGGTCGGTGTGGTCGGTGAAGAACTGCCACGGGGTGCCCGCCGCCCACTCCTCGCCCATGAACAGCATCGGGGTGAAGGGACCGGCCAGCGTCAGGGTCGCCGCGCAGGCCAGCAGGCCGGGGGAGAGGCTCGCGGACAGCCGGTCGCCCTGGGCCCGGTTGCCGATCTGGTCGTGGGTCTGGCTGTAGCCCAGCAGCCGGTGCGCGGCCACCCGTGTCCGGTCCAGGGGGCGGCCGTGATGCCGGTCGCGGAAGGACGAGTACGTCCCGTCGTGGAAGAAGCCGCCCGTGAGGGTCTTGGCGACGGCGTCCAGGGGGGCGCGCGCGAAGTCGGCGTAGTAGCCCTGCGACTCGCCGGTGAGGGCGGTGTGCAGGGCGTGGTGGAAGTCGTCGCTCCACTGGGCGTGCAGTCCGAGCCCGCCCGCGGGGCGGGGGGTGATCAGCCGGGGGTCGTTGAGATCGGACTCGGCGATCAGGAACAGCGGCCGGCCCTCCGCGACGGCCAGCGCGTCCACCGCCGCCGACAGCTCCTCCAGGAAGGGGTACGCGCGCGTGTCCGCGAGCGCGTGCACGGCGTCCAGGCGCAGCCCGTCCAGGCGGTAGTCCCGCAGCCAGGCCAGCGCGCTGCCCAGCAGGAAGGCCCGCACCTCGTCGGACCCGGGCGCGTCCAGGTTCACCGCCGACCCCCAGGGGGTGTGGTGGGTGTCCGTGAAGTACGGGCCGAACTCGGGGAGGTAGTTCCCGGACGGCCCCAGATGGTTGTGGACGACGTCCAGGACCACGCCGAGCCCGAGGCCGTGCGCCCGGTCCACGAACCGCTTCAGGGCGCCGGGACCGCCGTACGGCTCGTGGACCGCCCACAGGGAGACACCCTCGTAGCCCCAGCCGTGCCGTCCCGGGAAGGGGCACAGGGGCATCAATTCCACGTGGCTGACCCCGAGTTCCGCCAGATGGCCGAGGCGCTCGGCGGCGGCGTCCAGGGTGCCCTCGCGGGTGAACGTGCCCACATGCAGCTCGTACAGGACGGCCCCCTGGAGCGGGCGTCCCGGCCAGGGCGCGCGCCAGGTGTGCCGGGAGTGGTCGACGACCGCGCTGGGCCCGTCGGGGCCGTCCGGCTGGCGTCGGGAGCGCGGGTCGGGGCGCACCGGGCCGCCGTCCAGCGCGAAGCCGTAGCGGGTGCCGTCCGCCGCCTCCGCGTGCCCGGTCCACCACCCCGCCCGCTCCGGATCGCGGTCCATCGGGTGCGAGTCGCCCCCGCACTCCAGCGTCACGCGGTCGGCCCGCGGTGCCCACACCTCGAACTGCACGGACGGTTCCCCTTCGTCTGTTCACCGTGATGTAGCGCGTCCATCGTGCGTGACGCGCGCGGGGCCCGCTGGCGCATACCTCCATTTGCGGCCGACTCCTTCGTCCCCGGGGCGCCCTTTGGCCGATTCCTGGACACTGGGGGGCGCACTGACCGACAATCAGCACTGTGACGTCGTCTTTCGAGTTCCCCACGTACCCCGCGAGGCTGTCGGACGCGGAACGCGACAAGGCGCTGAAGGTGCTGCGTGACGGCGTCGCCATGGGCCGCCTCTCGCACGACACGTTCGTGCGCCGCATGGAACTGGCGCTGGCCGCCCGGCGCTCCGACGAACTCGCCCTGCTCACCGCCGACCTCCCCACCGAGAGCCGCCTCTCGCGCGCGGTGTTCGGCACGGTCGAGGCGGTGTCCGGCTTCACGGTCCGGCTGCGCCGCGCCTGGCAGGCCGAGCGGCTGCCCAAGCTGCTGCTGCCGCACCCCGCCTCGGGACACGCCCTGCGCATAGGGCGCGACCCCGCCAGCGGGCTGCGCCTCCACCACGAGACGGTCTCGCGCGTGCACGCCGAACTCACCCGCCAGGGCGGCATGTGGGTCCTGCGCGACCTCGGCTCCACCAATGGCACCACGGTCAACGGCCGCCGGGTCATCGGCGCGGTGGTGGTCTGCGAGGGCGACCAGGTGTCCTTCGGCACGATGGCGTTCCGCCTGGCCGCGGGCTGAACCGACGGCGCGGCGGGACGTGTGTCCGGGGGCTGTCCCTGGTCCGACTGCGCGTGGGGAAGCCTGTGGGACGTCCTTGGTCCGGGTGGTCGTGGGGAAGTCTGTGGGACGTTCCTGGCCCGGGTGGCCGTGGGGAAGCCTGTGCGACGTCCCTGGTCCGGCTGGCCGAGGGGTAGCTTCCGGGTCGCCCCTGATCCGGGTTCGCGGCGGAAAGCTTGTGAGCCCGCTCTGGTCCGGCTTCGCGGCGGGAAGTTCTTCCTTCCTGGTTCGGCTTCGCGAGGGGAAGCCTTTGAACCCTCCCTGGTCCGGCATCGCGCGGGGTAATCATTGGAATGTGGTCCGGCCTCCTGGCAGGAGGTCTTTGGGCCCTGCCCCTGCGTCGCGAGGGAAGTCCTTGGCCCCTCCTCTCCGGCCCCGGCGGCGGGACGCCCTGAGAGCCGATCCGTCCGTGGGGGCGGCATGCCCCGAGGGCTGACCGGCCCTCGCGGCGGGAAGCCTGGAGGCGGGCCCGCCTTCGCGGTGCGGGAGCCCCTTGAGCCCGGTCCAGCCTCTCCAAGGCGGGGGCCCTGGAGCCCCGGTCCAGCCCTTCCGGGGCGGGAGCCCCTTGAGCCTGGTCCAACCCGCCCCGGTGCGTGAGAGCCAGGAGCCCGCCCAGGGTCCTGGCGCCGAAGCCTTGGCGCCTTGGGGCAAGTTCCCGGGGTGGGGTCCAGGGCGCCCGGTCCCAGCCCCCCGGGGGGACGGGAAGCCCATGGAGCCCGTCCAACCCGCCCCGAAGCGGGAGACCCCGGAGCCTGGTCCAGCCCTCTGGAACGGAAGCCCTGGAGCCGAGGTCTCCCAGCTCCCCCGGGGCAGGACCTTGGAGCCGGGTCCAGGGCCCGGGGACGGGGAATCCTGGAGCCGGGGTCCCCCAACTCCCTCGGGGCAGAACCCTGGCGCCCGGTCCTGCGCCCGGGGACGAGGGACCCTGGAGCCCTTCCAACCCGCCCTTGGGCTGAATCGCGACGCCCTGTCCGGCCCCCGGGGACGGGAAACTCCGGAGCCCCTGCAACCCGCCCCGGGACGGAGCCCCCGGAGCCCGGTCCAGCCACCCTGATGCCGACGCCCTGGACCCGGGTCCGGCCCCCGGGTCCAGCCCCCGGGCGGGAACGCCCGACGCCGAGGGACGCCCGGCGCCCGGGGACGGGAAACCCTGGAGCCCCTCCAGCCCGCGCCGGGGCGTGAGCCCCTGAAGCCCTGTCCGGCCCCGGACAGACGGGGAACCCTGTAGCCCCTCCACCCCCTCCGGGGCGGGAACCCCGGAACCCGGTGCACCCCGGGACGGGAAACCCTTTGCACGACGCGGTGTTGACGCCCGTCCCGATGAGTGACTGACTGTGTCTGGATCTGTACAGCAGGTGAAGCGACCGTGCGATGTGGAGGTGTGCCCTGCCGCCCCTCCGGCGTTACCCCACCGTCGACGAACTCGCCTCCCGCGCGGCGGCCCTCGTCGCCCGCAGCCCCCGGCACGCCCGGCTGCGCCGGGCCGGCACCTCGCGCGCGGGCACCCCCCTGTGGCTGCTGTCCGTGGGCCACGGCGCCCGGCACGTCCTGGTCGTCGCCGGACCGCACGCCAATGAGCCGTGCGGCGGCGCCACCGCCCTGCACCTCGCCGAGCGGGTCCTCGCCGACCCGGCCCTGCGCGACGGCGCCGATGCCACCTGGGACCTGCTGCTCTGCGTCGACCCCGACGGACTGCGCCGCAACGAGCGCTGGCTGGGCGGCCCCTACACCCTCGGCGGCTACTTCCGGAACTTCTTCCGCCCCGGCTTCCGCGAGCAGCCCGAGTGGCTCCCCGACGGCCCCGACGCCGCCGTCCTGCCCGAGACCCGCGCGCTGCTCGCCCTCCAGGACGAGCTGAAACCGTTCCTCCAGTGCTCCCTGCACGGCGTCGACGTCGGCGGCGGCTTCGTCGAACTCACCCACGACCTGCCCGGCATCGCCCGCCGCCTCGCCCGCACCGCCGCCCGGCACGCCGTACCGCGCGAACTCGGCCCCTACGACACCCTGTACTGGCCCGCCCTCGGCCCCTCCGTCTACCGCATCCCGCACCCCCGGCACGGCGACCTGGCCGCCGCGATCACCGAGGCCGCCGTCGACTCCACCTGGTTCCACCCCTACCGGCACGGCACGGTGACCGCCGTCGTGGAGGCGCCCATGTGGGGCGTGGCGGCCGTCCAGGACGGCTCCGTGCCCCCGGATCCCGACGGCGCGCTCCGGGCCGTCAGCGGCGCCCTGCGGCACGACATGCGGCTCCTGGAGGGGCTCCTCGCCCGCTGCCGCCCGCATCTGGCCGCCGCGCCCGACGCCGCCCCGCTGCTCGCGCCCGTCGACGACTACCTCCTGGTCTGCCCCGGCCTCGCCGACGCCTGGGACCCCGACACCCGCGACCGGCACACCGCGCACGGGCTGCCGCCGCTCACCACCGCCCACCTCACCGCGCTGCGGCTGGCCGGACGCCGGATCGCGCTGCGCACCGCCGGGCTGCTGCATCAGCTCGTCCGCTCCACCGGGACCGACCCGGCCGGGGTGCTGCCCGAGCTGGACCACCTCCTCGACCTGTGGTGCGCCGACTTCCACGACGGCTGCGGGGCCCGCTGGATCCCCGTCGAACGGCAGGTCGCCTACCAGGCGCAGATGGTGCTGCACGCCTTCGACCTGGCCCGGCGCCGGGTGCCGCGACCCTCCCGTTCGGGTGAGCCGGGGTGGGGTTCGGGCACCGCCGTGCCGATGCATCGGGAATGACGCACACGACATCCCCGTACCCCCGCAGAGCCGCGCGCGGCTCGCTGCTCGCGGCCCTGCTGCTGGCCGCCGCCGCGCTCCCCGCGCAGGCGGCCGTCCAGCCCGCGCTGCCGGGCAACTGGTTCTATCTGACCGTCACCCGCGGGGACACCCAGTCCAGCGACACGCGCGGCACGCTGCTGATGTGCAACCCGCCCCAGGGGCACACCCACGCCACCGCGGCCTGCGAGCAGCTCTCCTCCGCCGACGGGGACATCGGGAACATCCCCGTCGACGACACCGCCTGCCCCATGCTCTACGCGCCCGTCACGGCCCACGCGCGCGGGCAGTGGAGCGGCCGGACGGTCGAGTTCCGGCAGACCTACTCCAACGACTGCGAGCTGCGCGGCAGCACCGGGGAGGTGTTCACGCTCGACGCGTGACGGCGCCCGAGCCGCGGCGGCCCCTCCAGGGCGGTCAGGAGGCCCGCTCCCGGGCGTGCAGGGCCGCCGCGAGGACCGTACGGCTCTGATGCTCCGTCTGGTCCTCCAGGGGCACCCAGCGGGCCCGGAAGCGGTCCGCGAAGGAGGCGCTCCAGGTGGCCACCAGCCGCTCCAGACGGGGCGCCGCGCGGTCGTCGGTCTCCTGGAGGACCCGCAGCAGCATCGCCGCCGCCCGCAGCGGCAGCCGCCGCGCGAAGGCGTCCACACTGCCGACGTAGGCCATCGTGGAGGCGGCCGGCGCGGTCTGCACCCAGTCGGCCGCCAGGCCCGGCACCAGTTCCAGGCCCCACTGCGCGGCCCGCAGCAGGGGACCGCCCGACCCGCCGAGCCGGGGCAGCGCCTCGGCCAGCACCCCCTCCACCTCCAGCGTGTCGCGCAGCAGCCGCTGGGCGAGCCGGCGCAGCGCCGCCGCCGGGGCCGGGTGCGGCGCCGGATCGGTCACCAGGTCGCTCGCCCACATCGGCACCTCCACCACCGCGGTCAGCCCGCCGTAGCGGTGCGCGTGGTACCAGGTGCTGTTGCGCGCGTCGTCCGGCATGCTCGGGTACGCCGCGTCCGCGTCCGGCGGGGGCATCACATGCACCCCCGGTCCGGCGGACGGCCACCCCGCGGCGTCCGAGGCACCCGCCTCCACCGGGATGCGCAGCTCCGCCGCCGACCGCGCGAACGGCTCGGCGAGCCCCGGGATGTCCTTGGTGAGCTGCACCCAGCTCCCGCCCAGATCGGTGCCGTGCAGGGTCACCTGGAGGTAGGGCCGCAGTTCGTCGATCACCCCGGTCAGGGCGCGGGTCTCGGGCGGCAGCCGGTCCGGGGGCAGCGCCGCCGGGGACCACTCGGGCTGCTCGGGCGCGGGCGGCCGGTAGAAGCCCCGGTGGTAGTCCAGCAGGCTGTGCGGCGCCGGGGTGCTGTGCAGACTCGCCCCGTCGGGGTCGGCGCAGAGCAGGAAGTGCCAGGACAGCCCGTCGCGCAGGGCCCGTTCGTCCAGCACCCGCCGGGCCAGCGCCAGCAGGGTGCACCCGCCGGTGGGCTCATTGGCGTGCGCGCCCGCCACGACCAGCACGGCCCGGCTTCCCCGGCCGACCGACAGCAGATGCAACGGGCGTCCCGCGCGCGAGCGGCCGACCTGCCGCAGGGTGCACAGTCCGGGATGTCCGGCGGCCAGGGCCCGCGCGGACCACACCAGTTCGGTGACGCTGGGATAGCGCTGCTGCGGCAGCAGACTCACCCCCCGACCTTGTCGCCGAGTCCGCCTTGCCTCGCCTCCGCAGTACCCCACGGCCGGCCCCGGCTGTCAAGGACACGGTGGGGGAGGCGCAAGGGGGCATCGGGGGCGTTCGGAAGCGGCGGGAGAGCGGGCGGACACCGCCGCACGGCGGGGGCGGGAGCGGGCGCGGCGTGCGCGGGCCGACCGCTCCGCAGAGGCCCGGCCACTCCGGCCGGGGCCCACGGTGCGGACCGGGGACCTCTGTGCCGACCAGGGCCCTGTGCGCCAGCCAGCGGCCACCGCGCTGCTCAGGGCCCTCTGCGCCGGTCAGGGCGCGTTGCTCAGGTCAGGGCCGCCCACTGTGCCGGTCGCGGCCTACCACTCCGGTCAGGGCCCACCATGTCGGCCAGGCCCCACGCCTCTGGTCAGGCCCCACACCTCCGGCGAGGGCCCGCACCTCCCGCCAGACCCCGCCGCTCTCGGCGGCCTAGCCGACCCGTTCCAGCAGAGCCACCGGTGACGCCCCCAGGAGGTCCGACAGGCCGATGTCCCCGGTGAACTCCCGGGCCGGGTCCAGGACGTCCGTCCAGCGGCCCGGCGGCAGCGGGAGGCGGGTGCCGGACCAGCCGCCCGCCTCCGCCAGGCGCAGGGACAGCCGGGTGACCGCAGTGATCACCCGCCCGGAGCGGACGAAGGCCAGGCAATGGGCCGCGGCGGGCCCCTCGGCCGCGAGGGGCGCGTACGAGGCGCTCTCGCCGAAGACCTCGGGACGGCGCGCCCGCAGCCGCAGCGCCGCCGCCGTCACCGCGTCCTTGGGGCCCGGTTCCGGCGGCGGGAAGACGGCCACACCCCGGTTGTCCGGGTCCACCAGCGCCCGGTACTCGCCCTCCGTGCCTTGATAGACATCCGGTACCCCGGGCATGGTGAGATGGACCAGGGCCGTGCCGAGCACATTGGCCCGCACATACGGCTCCAGGGACGCCCGGAAGGCCGCCACCCGCGCGCCGGGCGGCCCGCAGGGACCCGCCGCCACGAACGTCTCCACCGCCTCCTCGTACGACGGCTCCTGCTCGGTCCAACTCGTGTAGAGCCCCGCCTCCCGCACATGCTTGAGCAGCGCCCCCCGCACCCGCGCCGGATCGGCCGGGCCCAGCCCGAACACCGTCTGCCAGGCCGCCCACGCCAGTTGCCCGTCCGGCACCGCCGCCGCGTCCTCACCCGTCACCTCCGCCAGCACGTCCGCCCAGCGCCCCGGGCACTCGGTCAGCACCGCCAGCGCGGCCCGGACATCGGCGCTGCGCTTGGTGTCGTGGGTGGACACCACCGTCCCCGTCCCC
This sequence comes from Streptomyces sp. NPDC093252, assembly GCF_040683675.1. Taxonomy (NCBI): domain Bacteria; kingdom Bacillati; phylum Actinomycetota; class Actinomycetes; order Kitasatosporales; family Streptomycetaceae; genus Streptomyces; species Streptomyces sp. NPDC093252. The sequence goes on from NZ_JBFBEM010000007.1 coordinate 207,715, forward strand.
GGCCAGTCCCGCTGGATCCGCGCGCAGTACGCGTGGAAGTCCTCCGGCGACACGCCGGGCGCCCCCGGATCACCGCCCACCTCGGTCGCCGACAGCAGCGGCACATACCGGTAGAACGCCGTGTCCTCCACCGACTTGGCCCGCAGCGCCGACGCCGTCTGCGCGAACCGCGCCCGCAGCTCCCCGACCCCGGGCCCGTCCCCGTACCGCCCCAGCAGCAGATCCCGTACGACGTCCACCGCGCCGGCCTCCTCCGGGACCAGGTAGGCCGACCTGGCGTCCTGGGCCGCCTCCTCGGTCAGCACCCGGGCCGGGTCGGTGGACGAGTAGGGCCGGTACACCTCCAGCCGGACCAGCAGCTCGCGCAGGGCGGTGTGCAGCGCCCAGGGGGCCCGGTCGCGCAGCGCCGGTTCCGGTGCCCGGTCGCACACCCGGCTCGCCGCGCGGGTGAGCCGGTCCGTCTCGGCCGCCAGCTCATGCCCCAGCACCCGGTACGCCGCCCGCCGCACCGTCGCCTCCCACACCCCGCCCCGGTCCGTCTGCGGGGCCGCGAAGCGCCGGTAGCGGCCCAGCAGCTCCCCGGCGCCGACCGGGTCGGTGAACAGGCCGTCGATCCGGCGCAGGGCGTCGTAGCCGGTGGTGCCCGCGACGGGCCAGGCGGCCGGCAGCCGCTCGCCGTCCGCCAGGATCTTCTCCACCACCGTCCAGCGCCCACCGGTCGCCTCGTGCAGCCGCTCCAGATAGCCGTCCGGGTCGGCGAGCCCGTCCGGATGGTCGACGCGCAGCCCGTCGAGCACGCCCTCGTGCAGCAGGGCGAGGATCTTCGCGTGGGTCGCCTCGAACACCCCGGGGTCCTCGACCCGCACCCCGATCAGCTCCGAGATGCTGAAGAACCGCCGGTAGTTCAGCTCGGTACGGGCCAGCCGCCACCACACCGGCCGGTACCACTGGGCGTCCAGCACCTGGGGCAGCGGCAGCCCGGCCGTGCCCTCCCGCAGCGGGAAGGCGTGGTCGTGGTAGCGCAGGACGTCCCCGTCCACCTCCAGGTGTTCCGTCTGGGTGCCCAGGGGGCCGCCCAGCACCGGCAGCAGCACCTGCCCGCCGCCCGCCTCCCAGTCGATGTCGAACCAGCGCGCGTACGGCGACTCCGGGCCCTCGCGCAGCACCTCCCACAGGGCCGGGCTGTGGCGCGGCGCCATCGCCATGTGGTTCGGCACCACGTCCGCCACCAGCCCGAGCCCGTGCTCGCGCGCGGTGGCCGCCAGCGCCCGCAGCCCCTCCTCACCGCCCAGTTCGGCCCGGACGCGGGTGGGGTCGGTGACGTCGTAGCCGTGCACCGACCCCGGGACGGCCTCCAGCACCGGCGACAGATGCAGATGCGACACGCCGAGCGAGGCCAGATAGGGCACCGCCCGCGCGGCACCCTCGAACGGGAACGCCGGCTGCAACTGGAGGCGGTAGGTGGCGGTGGGCACCAAGGGGACGGGGCGCGCAGAGGTCATGCGTACCTACGTACCCCCGGCGCCGGTCTTCCTCTCACCGGGTCCGCCGGGCGCGCGCGGGGGGCGTGCCGGGCCGACGCGCGCGGGGGAGTGCCTCAGGTGGTGCCGGCGCGGACCCGCGCGCGAGGAGTGGGCCCGGGGGGATCGGCGAGAGAAAGGATGTTGCGTCGAATACCGGGGAACGGATTTCGATTATCGGGCGTTGGGGAGGGTGAGGGAGGTGGAAGGGGGTGGATGCCGCACACCGTGCCCGCCGGGCGAATGCGGAATTCCCCGCCCGGCCCGGATCATTGACGGACGGGCAGGTGAACGGACGGCGGGGCGAACGACCGCTCTTCCTGTCACCGGCAATGCCACCGCATCCCGCACTGTGCCGACCGGGCGGGTCGGGTGGTGAGGGGTCGGGCGGGGAACAGCCGGAAAGCAAAGGAGAATGGCGTATTCCGGCTTCGAGCGCACCCCGTGCCGGGCGTTCGGCCGGAATTGAGGGTTCGTTTCACCTGCTGGAAGGCGCGGGTGAGGCACCGTCTGGACTGTGGGGTTGCTGTTAGAGTGAAGCGTCAGGGAAAAAGGGAATCTTGTTCGCCTGGAGCCTCGTTCGATAGTGCGAGTGCGCCCCCGGTTCGGCTCCTCGCAGTGAGCGGACTCCACAGTCTACGAACCGAAGTGACCCAGGAAATCGGCCCCACCACCGCGGCGGTGAGCGGAATCGGTGTGTGCCGATGTGCGTCACCCCGGCGGTGACGCACGAGGAAGGCGTTGAGCCGAGCGAACGGAGATGTGGGTGCGACGGGGGAGTACGGATGACAGGATCGTCGATGTCGATATCCGATCATTATCGGCGGAGGGATCACCGAGAAACGCGGGCGAAGATCCGGACCATGTGGCGACACTCGCGGAATTGGATGTTCCGCTGCCGCCCATCATTGTGCACCGCGCCTCGATGCGTGTGATCGACGGAATGCACCGGCTGCGCGCCGCCCAACTGCGCGGCCGGACCACCATCGCGGTGACCTTCTACGACGGCACGGAAGAGGACGCTTTCGTGCTCGCCGTCGAGTCCAATGTGCGGCACGGGCTGCCGATGTCGCTGCCGGACCGCAAGTGCGCCGCCACCCGGATCATCGCCACCCATCCGCAGTGGTCCGACCGGAAGATCGCCTCGGTGACCGGCACCTCGCCCGGCACGGTCGGGGATCTGCGCCGCGCCGCCCAGGCCGGCTCCGAGGCGGTGAACGTCCCCCGGGTCGGCCGGGACGGCCGGGTCCGGCCGGTCGACATGGCCGAACGGCGCCGCCGCGCGGGCGAGCTGATCAGCGCGAACCCCGATCTGTCGCTGCGCCAGATAGCGCGGGCCGCCGGGATCTCCCCGGAGACCGCGCGCGATGTGCGCAACCGGCTCAGCCGGGGGGAGGAACCGTTACTGCCCCCACGGCCCCGGGGCGTCCGCGCGGCGCCGGGCGAGGAACTGCTGAAGGTCGTACCGCAGACGGGGTACGCCGAGCAGGCCGCCGCCCGGCACGACTCGGCGGCGGTGTCCGCGTTCGCCGAGGACCTCTCGGCCGTCAACCGGCTCAAGGCGGACCCGGCGCTGCGGCTCAACGAGACCGGCCGGCAACTGCTGCGGCTGCTCAGCGTGCACATGCTCCCGGCGGACGAGTGGGAGGGCATCATCGGCACGGTGCCGCCCTACTGGGGCGGGACGGTGGCCCATCTCGCCCGGGAGTGCGCGCACATCTGGGAGGAGGTCGCGTCCCGGGTCGAGCGGAACACCGCGCAGGGCCATGACGCGCCACCCCCGCCGCCACGACCGCCGGGCGGGCCCTGCTCCGGCCATCCGCCCCCCACCGCACCGGCCCCGCACCCCGTGCCCCCGGCCACGACCCACACCTCGGCCGGACCGGGAGCACCGGCCACCGCCCCGGCCGACCGTCGGGCCATACCGACCATGTGAGGGGCACACCGGGATGGCGCGTCGGCCACGGTGTCCAACTGGCTGGTTTCTGTGGTTGGACACGCCGTGACGCCGCCCGCCACACCCTCCGTCATATGCGCGGAACCGTTTCGGCCCGTCGGTGGCACCCAGACCACCAGCGGGCCGAAACGCCGTCCTCCCCGGCGCCGGGACGGTCAGGGTGCCGCCAGCGCCTCCGTCGGCGGCAGCCGGGCCGCGCGCATCGCCGGATAGAAACCGGCCAGCGCCCCGATGACCAGGGTGGCGCCCAGCCCGCCGCCCATCGCCCACACCGGGACCACCGAGGGCCACCCCTGAGAGGCCGCGTAGCCGAGGGTCACCCCGACCCCCAGCGCCACCCCGCCGAGCCCGCCCAGCGCGGACAGCAACTGCGACTCGCACAGGAACTGATGGCGGATCTGCCCCCGGGTGGCCCCCAGCGACCGGCGCAGCCCGATCTCCGAGCGGCGTTCCAGCACCGAGATGACCATGGTGTTGGCCACCCCCACCCCGCCCACCAGCAGTGCCACCGCGCCCAGGCCCAGCAGCAGCCCGCTCAGCGTGTCGTCCGTGGCCTGCTTCGCGGCGAGCACGTCGGACGGCCGGGACACCGCCACCTCGTCCGGCTTCTCCGGGTTCGTGGTGGCCCCGAGCACGCTCTGCACCTCGGCGACCCGCGCCTCGACGGCCCGGACATGGAGGACGGTCGGGTATCCGTCGAAGCCGAGGTGCTCGCGCGCGTACGGCCAGCCGATCAGGGCCTGGGTGTCGAGTTCGGGGGTGAGCGCGTTGGGCGCCAGCAGCCCGATCACGGTGAACCAGCGCTCACCCAGCCACACCCGCACATCGGCCCCGGCCCGGTGCACCCCGAGCTGCGCGGCGGCGCGCGGACCCAGGACGACGGACGGGTACCGGTCGTTGGCCGCGTTCAGCCAGCGGCCGTCGGTCAGTTCGGCGCCGGTGGTCGCGGGGAGGTTGTTCCGCGCCGCGTAGACCGCGATACCGCTGGTCTCGGCCTCCGGTATGTGGTCGGTGCGGTAGACCTTGGCGTCGACCTTGCCGAGCGCGCTCACCGACTCCACGTCCGGGACGTTCCCGACCATCCGCACCGACTCGGTGGGCAGTTGGGACGCCTCGCCGCTGAGCGAGGGCCCCGGGGTGACGGTCAGCAGATTGGTGCCGAGCGCCGACAGCCGCCGGTCGAGATCCTCGGCGCTGGACGTGGAAATGCCGACGACGCCCACCATCGCCGCGATCCCGATGGCGATGCCCAGCGCGGACAGGAACACCCGCATGGGCCGGGCCCGCAGCCCGTACGCGCCGGTCCGCAGCACATCGGCGGGGCTCATCCGGGCGGGCCGGGGCGAACCCCCGCCGAGCGCGTCCGCGCGCCCACCGCCGCTCATCGCCCACCCCCCGGAGCCTTGCCGCCCCCGACCCCAAGGCCGAAGCCCCGACTGCGGTGCGCGGAGTCCCCGACGTCGAGCGCGGAGTCCCCACGGCCGTGCGCGGAGCCCTCATCGCCGTGTGCCGAACTCTCCCCGCCGAGCCCCGAGCCCTCATCGCCCAGCGCGGCAGATCCCCCCGGAGGGAGGCCCTCCAGATCAAGGCCCCCCGAGGCAACCGCCCCCGAGGCAAGGCCCCCTGGGGCAAGCACCCCCGAGGCAACCACCCCCGAATGCCGTCCCCCCGAATGCCGTCCCCCCGAACCCAATCCCCCTGAACCCGATCCCCCCGTATCCGACACCACCCTCCCGTCCCGCAACCCCACCCGGCGCGGCAGCGCCTCCGCCACCTCCCGGTCATGGGTGATGACGACCACCGTCGTCCCGGCGTCGTTCAGCTCGCGCAGCAGGTCCAGGACCGTCGCTCCGGAGCGGGTGTCCAGGGCGCCGGTCGGCTCGTCGGCCAGGAGGAGCGGGGGGTCGCCGAGGACCGCGCGGGCGATGGCGACCCGCTGCTTCTCACCCCCCGAGAGCCGGTGCGGCTCGTGGTGGAGCCGGTGTCCGAGGCCCACCCGGCGCAGCGCGGCCTCCGCGAGCCGTCGCCGCCCGGCGCGCGGGGTGCCGCTGTAGAGCAGCCCGTCGGCCACGCTGTCCAGCACCGGGATGCCCGCGGTGAGATGGAACTGCTGGAAGACGAAGCCGATCGTCCCGGCCCGCAGCGCCGACAGCTCGCGGTCGGTCAGCGCGGACACCGTGTGACCGGCCACCCGTACCTCACCGGAGGTGGGCCGGCTCAGCGTGCCCATGATGTTGAGCAGGGTCGACTTGCCCGACCCCGACGGACCGACGATGGCGACCAGCTCCCCGCGCCCGATCGCCAGACTCGTGTCGGCCAGCGCCACCACCTCCCCGTACCGCTGGGAGACCTGCCGCAACTCGACCACGTACGGCGTCACTCCGGCACCCCCACGTCCATGCCCTCCTCGATACCGGCGCCCTTCACCTCGACCAGGCCGTCGGCGAACATGCCCAGCTCGACCGGCACCAGCTCACTGCCGCCGCCCGCCGCCGGCACCTCCAGGGCGTAGCCGCCGCCCTGCCGTGCCATCAGCGCGTTCACCGGCACCGCGAGGACGTCCCGGCGGCTGTCGGCCTCAAGGATCACGTCCACCGAGGCGGCCTGGTAGCGGCCCAGCCGCTTCTGGTCCTCGACGCGCAGCTCGACCGGCAGGGTCGCCTCGTCCGCGCCCTGACCCTCACCGGACGACCCGGAGGCCCCGGACGCCCCGGAGCCCGCCGTGCCGATCGCGGTGATCTCACCGGCCACCGTGCCGCCGTCGGGCAGCCGTACGGTGGCCCGGGAGCCCTCCTCGACCAGATCCTCGTGCCGCGGGTCCAGGTCCACGGAGACGATCCGCTCGGTGCCCGTCCAGGTGAGGACCTCGCCCCCGGCGACCGCCCCCGGCGAGGACGCCGTCCGCGCGACCCGCCGGGCGCCCGACGCGACCACCGCGTCCCCGGGCCGCACGGTCCCGGTCCGCGACGCGCCGAGGTCGTCCTGCCACTCCCGGACCGCGTCGGCGGTGCCGGAGGTGTAGGTGTCGTCCGCCTCGAACCCCGAGTAGCCCAGCTCGGACAGATTCCGCTCCAGCAGCCGTACGTCCGCGCCCTCCGCCCCCGGCTCCAGGACCCGGTAGAAGGGCACCGCCCCGTACAGCAGCGGCACCTCGCGCTCATTGACCCGGTACACGGTGTCCCCGCGGGTGAGCGTGTCGCCCTCGCCGGGCACCCAGGTGAGGAACTCACCGGCGGCGCCCGCGTGGGTGACCGGCGCCGGATCGCCGTGGCCCAGGGTGCCGTCCACGGTCTCGGTGCTGGTCAGCGTCAGCCGCCGGACCTCGGTGGTGGCGGTGGGCCCGTCCGGCGCGGTGGACGCGGCGGCGGTCCCGTCACCGCTGAAGAACCCGCTCGCGGCCAGCCCCGCCGCCGCGGCGACCGCCGTCGCCACGACCACGACCAGCGCCGTACGGCGGCGCCCGCGGCCCCCGCGCGCGGGGGCCTGTGTCCCGTCCGATTCCGCCGTACTCACCGGCCCCCGCCGCCCTGGATCATCATGCCGCCGCCGGGCCACTTGTCCTGGCACGCGGCACGCGCCTGCTGGAACGCCCCGTCGTCCATGCTCAGCCCGGTGCCGCCGAAGTCCAGCGTCATCTGGCCGCCGTTGATCTCCGGGTCGGGGAAGTCCGGTACGCCGTTGGCCCGGATGCACTCCGCCCACGCGGCGACCTTCGTCGGGTCGAGGGGCTCCCCGCCCTCCTGGCCCTGTGCCTGGGGCGCCTGGTCGCGGCACGCCTCCATGGCGGCCTGGAACTCCGGCGACTCGGTGTCGACCCCGCCCGCGTCCATCCGGACACCGCCGTCCGACTGCTGGGGGTCGGGGAAGTCGGGCACACCGTTGGCGCGCATGCACGCGGCGAACTCCAGCGCCTGGTCGAACTGGCCACCGGCCCCCGAGGACGACCCGGAGGAGGACCCCGAGGAGCCCGACGACGTGCCCGGGGAGGACGACGGTCCGGAGCCGCCCGCGGCGCTGGAGTCTCCGGAGCAGCCGCTCAGCAGCACACCGGTGAGCAGCACGGACACGGGTAGGAAAGCGCGCCCGGCAGGGGCGCGTCGAAGGTGAGAGAACATGCGGCGATTTCTACGCGGCGGACGGTTACAGCCGGGGAACAGCCGGACCCGGCGGCACGGGACCACAGCCGGGGAACAGCCGGACCCGCCCTCGTGATCCCACCCTCCCCCACACCGCGTTACCCCGCTGTTATCACCGTCAGGACATGCTGGCCGGTATGAGAGTGCTGATTGTCGACGACCATCTCGAACTCGCCGAGACGATCGCCGCCGGACTGCGCCAGGAGGGCATGGCCGTCGATCTGGCCCTGGACGGCCGTCAGGCGCTGGAACAGGCGACCGTGTACGACTACGACGTGATCGTGCTGGACCGGGACCTGCCGCTGGTGCACGGCGACGAGGTGTGCCGGGCGCTGATCGCGCACGGCTGCCGGGCCCGCATCCTGATGCTCACCGCGTCCTCCACCATCGCCGACCGGGTCGACGGCCTCAGCCTGGGCGCCGACGACTATCTGACGAAGCCGTTCGCCTTCGCCGAACTCGTCGCCCGGGTCCGCGCCCTGGCCCGCCGCGCGCACCCCGCCGTACCGCCCGTGCTCACCCATGGCGATCTGTCGCTGTCGCCCGCCGAGCACACCGCCCGGCGCGGCGGGCGGCGGCTGGAGCTGTCGCCGAAGGAGATGGCCGTACTGGAGCTGCTGCTGGCCGCGCGCGGCGCGGTGGTCTCCGCCGAGGAACTCCTCGAACGGGCCTGGGACGACGCCACCGACCCCTTCACCCACACCGTGAAGGTGACCATCAGCAGGCTGCGCCGCAAGCTCGGCGACCCGCCCGTGATCGAGACGGTCCCCCATGTCGGCTACCGCATCTGAACCGGGCGGCGGCGGCCGGTTCCGGATCCGCTGGTCGGCCCGGCTGCGCCTGACCCTGCTCTACGGCACCCTGTTCCTGGTGTCCGGTGCCACCCTGCTGGCGGTCACCTATGTGCTGGTCGTGCAGAGCCCGGCGTCCAAGGGCACCCAGCTCGTCACCCGGAACGTGTCCGACGACCCCACCCGGGAGAAGCTGCGCTCGGACATCTCCTTCGTCGCCGACGAGACCCGGCGCAAGGCCCAGCGCACCCTGCTCACCCGCTCCGGGATCGCCCTCGGCATCATGACCGGCGTCTCCGGCGGGCTCGGCTGGGTGGTCGCCGGGCGGGTGCTGCGGCCGGTGCGGGTGATGACCGACCGCGCCCGGCGGATCTCCGCGCACAATCTGCACGAACGGCTCGCCATGCCCGGTCCGCCGGACGACGAGCTGAAGAACCTCGGCGACACCTTCGACGGACTGCTCGCCCGCCTCGACGCGGCCTTCGACGCCCAGCGCCGCTTCGTCGCCAACGCCTCCCACGAACTGCGCACCCCCCTGACCCTCCAGCGCACGGTGATCGAGGTCGCCCTCAACACCCCCGACCCGGACGCGGCGGCGCTGCGCGCGGTGTGCGAACGGGCGCTGGCCATCGGCGAGGACCAGGAGCGGCTGATCGAGGCCCTGCTGACGCTGGCGAGCAGCCAGGGCGGGGTCTTCCGGACCGAGCCCCTGGACCTCGCCGAGGTCGTCGGGGACGTCCTCGGGGAGCTGGCGCCCGCCCGGCGCGCCGATGTCACCCTGGACACCGCCCTCGCCCCCGCCGTCGCCGACGGCAACACCAGCCTGGTGGAGCGCCTGGTGGGCAATCTGATCGGCAACGCCCAGCGCTACACCGACCCCGGGGGCTGGATCCGGGTGACCACCGCCGAGGCGGACGGCCGCCCCCGGGTGCGGGTCGTCAACAGCGGCCCCGTGGTGCCCCGCGACGCCATCCCCCTGCTCTACCAGCCCTTCCAGCGGCTCGGCCCCCGCGCGGCGCGGGCCCGGGGCCACGGCCTCGGGCTGTCCATCGTCGCCGCCGTCGCCGACGCCCACCGGGCCCGGATCGTCACCGAGCCGGGTCCGGAAGGCGGTCTGGACATCACCGTGACCTTCCCGCGCGCGGGGGCCCCGCCGACGACGGAGGCCGCAGCCGGTTCCCGGCTCCCGCTCACGACGGACGCTGGAGCACCGTAAGGCTGCGGTCCACCAGGGTGAGTCGTTCCCCGGCCCGTACCTTGGGGCCGGTTCCCGGCGGTACGCCCTCCGGGCGGGCGGTGTCCACGACCACCTGCCACTGCTGCCCGTGATCGGCCGGAACCTCGAACTCCAGGGAACGCGGGGAGGCGTTGAACATCAGGAAGAACGAGTCGTCGGTGATCGGCTCCCCGCGCGGGCCCGGCTCCGAGATCGAGTTGCCGTTGAGGAACACCGCCAGCGCGGAGGCGGGCGCCGAGTCCCAGTCCCGCTGGGTCATCTCCTTGCCCTCCGGGGTGAACCAGGCGATGTCGGACAGCTCGTCATGGGTGCCCTGCACCGGCCGCCCGTGGAAGAAGCGCCGCCGCCGGAACACCGGATGGTCCCGGCGCAGCCACACCATGGCCCGCGTGAAGGCCGCCAGCCCACCCCCGGCGGCGCCGCCCCCGCCCCCATCCCCGCTGCCCCCGGATCCGCCCCCGTTGCCCCCGCCCCCGCCGTCCGCCCCCGGCCAGTCCACCCACGCCAGCTCGCTGTCCTGGCAGTAGGCGTTGTTGTTGCCGTGCTGGGTGCGGGCGAACTCGTCGCCGTGGCTGATCATCGGCACGCCCTGGGACAGCATCAGGGTGGCCACGAAGTTCCGCATCTGCCGGGCCCGCAGCGCGAGGACGTCCGGGTCGTCGGTGTCCCCCTCGGCGCCGCAGTTCCAGGACCGGTTGTGGCTCTCGCCGTCCCGGTTGCCCTCGCCGTTGGCCTCGTTGTGCTTCTCGTCGTAGGACACCAGGTCGTTCAGGGTGAAACCGTCGTGGCAGGTGACGAAGTTGATGGAGGCCAGCGGGCGGCGGCCGTCGTCCTGGTAGAGGTCGGAGGAGCCGGTGAGCCGGGACGCGAACTCGGCGAGGGCACGCGGCTCTCCCCGCCACAGATCCCGGACCGTGTCGCGGTACTTGCCGTTCCACTCCGTCCACAGCGGCGGGAAGTTGCCCACCTGGTAGCCGCCCTCGCCGACGTCCCACGGCTCGGCGATCAGCTTCACCTGGGAGACCACCGGGTCCTGCTGCACCAGGTCGAAGAACGACGACAGCCGGTCCACCTCGTGGAACTGCCGGGCCAGGGTCGCCGCCAGATCGAACCGGAACCCGTCGACATGCATCTCGGTCACCCAGTACCGCAGCGAGTCCATGATGAGCTGGAGCACGTGCGGGGAGCGCATCAGGAGGCTGTTGCCGGTCCCGGTGGTGTCCATGTAGTAGCGCCGGTCGGCGGTCAGCCGGTAGTAGGACGGGTTGTCCAGGCCCCGGAAGGAGAGGGTGGGGCCCATATGGTTGCCCTCGGCGGTGTGGTTGTAGACCACATCGAGGATCACCTCGATCCCCGCCTCGTGCAGCGCCTTCACCGCCGACTTGAACTCCAGCACCTGCTGCCCGCGGTCGCCCCAGGAGGCGTACGCGTTGTGCGGGGCGAAGTAGCCGATGGTGTTGTAGCCCCAGTAGTTGTTCAGGCCCATGTCCACCAGCCGGTGGTCGTTGACGAACTGATGCACCGGCATCAGCTCCAGGGCCGTCACCCCGAGATCGGTCAGATGCCCGATGATCGCCGGGTGCGCGAGCCCCGCATAGGTGCCGCGCAGCTCCTCCGGCAGCCCCGGGTGCCGCATCGTCAGACCCTTGACATGGGCCTCGTAGATCACGGTGTGGTGGTACTCGGTGCGCGGGCGGCGGTCGTCGCCCCAGTCGAAGTACGGGTTGACGACCACCGCGCTCATGGTGTGCGGCGCCGAGTCCAGGTCGTTGCGCCGCTCGGGCGCGTCGAAGTGGTAGCCGTACACCTCCTCGCCCCACCGGATGTCCCCGGCGACCGCACGCGCGTACGGATCGAGCAGCAGCTTCGCCGCGTTGCAGCGCAGCCCCCGCTCCGGCGCGTACGGGCCGTGCACCCGGAACCCGTAGCGCTGCCCCGGCATCACCCCGGGCAGATACGCGTGCCGGACGAACGCGTCGGTCTCCCGCAGCTCCACCGCCGTCTCGGAACCGTCGTCGTGCAGCAGACACAGCTCGACTCGGTGCGCGGCCTCCGTGAAGACCGCGAAATTGGTACCGGCGCCGTCGTACGTGGCACCGAGGGGATACGCCTCTCCTGGCCAGACCTGCATGGGCCCGACTCTTCCAGGTGTGGCGCCCGCCCGGGGCCGCCTTGCGTTCGAGTCTCCCCGAAAGTGACGGAACCTCCTGCGACTTGGCCCCCTCTTACGGGGCGACCGGGCATGCCGTGACCTGCGTGCCGCGCGGACCAGCGTGCGGCGGACCAGCGCCGGAGCGGTGTGCCGAATGTGATGGGGCAACACGTACTCCCGGGTTCCGAAGGGGGAGTAGGGGGAAATGTGCGCGAGATAGTGCGCCGCCACCTGGGCAAGGTGGTGGCCGGTGCGGGCATCGCCGTGGCCGGTACGGCGGCGATGGTGGCCGTCACCCTGCCGGGCACGGCGGGCGCCGACGACACACCGTCCGGCGGCGGCGAACGGACCGCGGCCGGACAGCCGCCGACCGGCGCGGGCGGCCAGGAGGGGACGGCGGGACAGCAGGGCGCGGCGGGACAGCAGGGTGCGGTGGCGCCCGGAGTGGTCCAGGAGGCACCGGCCCAGGGCGAGCGCGGCACGGGCCGCGACCCGCTCACCGACGACGAACTGAGCCGCGCCGAGCAGATCGCCCTGGGCGGCGGACAGCAGTCGCTGCGCTCCGCGGAGGGCGTGGACGGCGAGCGAGGCCCCGAGCGGCTCGGCACCGACCTCGCCGAACCCGACGCGGCCGACCTGGACAAGCCGAACGCCCCCCGCCGCGCGGACGTCACGTACTACGACTACAGGACCGACACCGTCGTCACCCGGACCGTCGATCTCGACACCGGCAAGGTCGTGAAGACCGGCACCCAGCGGGGCGTCCAGCCCCCGCTCACCCACGCGGAGACCCTGGAGGCGGCCGAGCTGCTGCTCGCCGACCCGCTCGGCGCGGGCCTCAAGGCGGACTACAAGGACGCCACCGGCAAGGCACTGACCTCCACCGACCAGCTCAAGCTCACCAGCATGGTCTACCGGGCCGTGCCCGGCGCGCAGGACGCCGTCGTCGACAAGTGCGGGGAGCACCGCTGCGCGCGCCTGTTCCCGAAGGTCGTCAACGGCCCCTGGATCGACGCCCGCGCCTTCGTGATCGACCTGAGCACCCGCGAGGTCGGCACCCTGACCCCCTGACGGGCCCGCTGCCCGATCCCGGGTCTCCTCGTCCCCCCTCTCTCTCCTCTCCTCTCCTCCAAGGGAGCAGTTCCTTCATGCGCGTGAACCGAATCAGCCGTGCCCGCACGGCCGCGGGGGCCGTCGCCCTGGCCTCCCTCGCCGGGGGGCTCACGGCCGGTGCCGGACCCGCCACCGCCCAGCCCCGCGCCGCCGCCCCGGCCCCGGCGTGCAGCGCCGCCTACCGCATCGAGCAGAAGCTCGCGAACGGCACCACCTGGCGGATGTGCTGGCGCTACGAGGCCAAGGCCGGCCTGGTCCTGGAGGACGTCTCCTACCAGCCCCCCGGCGAGGCCAAGCCCATCAAGGTCCTCAACAGCGCCAAGCTCGGCCAGATCCATGTGCCCTACGACGACGGCAAGAACGAGTACGACGACCTCACCAGCTACTTCTTCGGCGCGGGCCTGATGCCGCTGGCCCCCGGCGAGTGCCCCGGCGGCACCATCCGCACGGTGAAGGTCCCCGAGGCGTGGGACCCGCAGAACCCGAACGTCAAGGGTCTGTGCACCACCACCCGCGCGCGGGGCCACGCCTACCGCATGCAGGGCGACACGCCGGGCAAGGTCTACCAGAAGCAGGGCACCGACCTCCTCGTCTACACGGTCAACAAGGTCGGCTGGTACGAGTACATCAGCGAGTGGCGCTTCGCGGACGACGGCACGCTCCATATGAACGTCGGCGCCACCGGCACCCTCGCCCCCGAGGACTACGACGCCGGGGACGGCCGCGGCTGGCCCATAGGCAAGGGCGCCAAGGACTACGCCACCAGCCACAGCCACAATGTCTTCTGGCGGCTCAACTTCGGCCTGGACGGCTCCTCCAAGGCCCGGGTCGAGCAGTACGACTCCAAGGTGACCGCGTCCCCGAACGGCCGGACCCCCACCACCAAGACCACCCGCACCAAAATCACCAAGGAGCTGGCCGGCAACAGCGCGAACATGCGCTGGTGGCGCGTGGTCAGCGACACGGGCAAGAACAAGGACGGCCACCCCCGCTCCTACGAGATCGCCCAGGGCGCGACCAGCAAGTACCCGGGCCGCAGCTTCACGAAGAGCGATGTGTTCTTCACGCAGTACAACAAGTGCGAGCAGTACGCCAGCAACAACCCGCTCAACTGCGGCGCCGGGCACCCCAAGAATGTCGACAAATGGGTCAACGGTCAGACCCTGACCAACCCGACGGTGTGGGTCAATGTGGGCTTCCACCACATCGCCCGCGACGAGGACCAGCAGCCCATGCCGGTCCACTGGCAGGGCTTCTCCCTGGTCCCGAGGGACGTGACGGCTATGAATCCGCTCACGCCCAAGGAGCTGGCCGATCAGAACGGACATGTGCGGAGCGGCCGTTGAGAGGCCGCTGAGGGGCCGTCGGGAAACGGTCCTGTCCATCCGGCTGCACCGCCGACCGCTCCCGGAGTACCCTTCCTTGATCGTTGACACGGGGAGTGCTCGGGGGAGCGGAAGGCGGTGCGTGGGTGGGCTCGGGTGGGCTGGAGTTGCCCCCTGGTGACGAGGGTCATGAGGGCGACACGGCGGAGGTCCAGCCCGGCGCGGTGTCCCTGGCCCGGCCGATGGAGACCGGGTCCATAGGGCCCGAGCTGGACTGGGACGCCGGGGCCTGGCAGGAGGTACGCACCCGCGCCCAGCGTGCGGGCCGCGCCTACATCTGGCTCAATCTGGTCGAACAGCGGCTGCGCGCGGTCGTCTCCGCCCTGGTCCGCCCGATCTACGAACCCGTCCACGGCGACGACTGGGTGGTCGCCGCCGCCGGACCGGCGGGCCAGGAGTGGGTGCAGCGCGCGGTCGCCGTCCGCGAGGTCAGCCGTCGCAAGGGGTACCTCCTCGACCCGGCGGACGACAATGTCCTCAGCTTCCTCACCCTCCCGCAGCTCCGCGAGCTGATGGTCCAGCACTGGCCCTGCTTCGAGCCGTATGTCGACGACCGCCGGGATGTCGAGCTGGCCCTCGACGAGCTGGAGGTCACCCGCAATGTCGTCTCCCGCAACCGGGCCCTGTCCGAGGCCGTCCTGAACCAGGCCGAGCGGGCCTCCGCACGGCTGCTGGAGATGCTGGGCGCGGGCGGTGACGTCCCCTCCGGCCGCCGGCTCCCGGTGGACGCGGTGGAGGACCTGGTCGGCGACCGCTACGGGGACGTGGTGGCCGTGCACCCCGACCGGGTGCGGCTGCTGCGGCAGTTCCCGGCCGAGGACATCTTCGGCGCCGCCCGGCGGCTGGACGCCATCGGCATCGGCCTCAATCTGCTGGTGCAGAACTTCTCCGGCCGCCGTCTGGTCCGGCTCGCGGAGGCCGGCTGCCGGGTCCGGCTGCTCTTCCTCAACCCCGCCTCCAGCGCGGTCAAGCGCCGGGAGCGCGAACTCGGCCTCAAACGCGGTGAGCTGGGCCGCGCGGTCGAGATGAACATCCTCCACATGCGCCGGGTCCGCGCCCGGCTGCGCGACCCCGGCGCCTTCGAGATCCAGGTCTACGACGAGACCCCGCGCTTCACGGCGTACCTGGTCGACGGCGACGGCAGCGACGGCATCGCCGTCGTCCAGTCCTACATGCGGCGCATCCGGGGCATGGAGGCGCCGGTCCTGGTGCTGCGCGGCGGCGGGGGCCGGGTGGTCCGGGCGGACCCGGTGGACGAGGGCGGGCTGTTCCCGACGTACCGCGAGGAGTTCGAACTGTCGTGGGCGGATTCGCGGCCGGTGTCGTGAAGTGCCGGATATGCGGCTTGACGGGCCCGGAGGGCGGCGGCTGAGCGGAACGCGATCCTCCGATTGTCAGTGGCGCGTGCGAGGGTGAAGACCACTGGGGGAGAGCACCACCGAGGAGAGGGGACCTGCCATGGCCTGGCACCGGGAGCTGCTGATCGGCTTCGACCTGGAGACGACGGGGACGGACCCGCGGGAGGCGCGGATCGTCACGGGCGCCCTGGTCGAGGTCCGCGCCGGACAGGTCCTGGGCCACCGGGAGTGGCTGGCCGACCCCGGGGTGCCGATACCGCCGGACGCGGTCGCGGTGCACGGCATCAGCACGGAGCGCGCGGCGGCGGAGGGCCGTCCGGCCGACCGGGTGGCCGACGCGCTGGCGGGGGCGCTGACGGGGTACTGGGCGGCGGGCGTGCCGGTCGTCGCCTACAACGCGGCGTTCGATCTGACCCTGCTCAGCGCGGAGCTGCGGCGGCACGGGCTGCCGTCCCTGCGCGAGCGCCTCGGCGGCGCGGAACCCGGACCGGTCATCGACCCGTACACCATCGACCGCCGGGCCGACCGCTACCGGCGCGGCAAGCGGAATCTGGAGGCGGTCTGCGCGGAGTACGGGGTGGTGCTGGACGCCGCGCACAACGCGACGGCGGACGCGGCGGCGGCGGCGCGGCTCGCCTGCGCGATTGCCGTCCGGCACCCCAAGGTGGGGGACACCGGCGCCGGGGAGCTGCACCGCAGACAGGTGGGGTGGTACGCGGAGTGGGCGGCGGATTTCCAGCGGTTCCTCAGGGACAAGGGGGACGCTGCCGCGGTGGTGGACGGGGTGTGGCCGATACGGGAGCCGGCCGGGGAGAGGGTGTAGGGGCGGGCGGTTCCCGCCGGGGCTCCGGGGGGGGCTGGGCGGGGCGAGGCCGAGTCGGCGGTGCGCCCGGGATGGGGCGGCGGCGAGTCGGCGGTGCCCGCCAGAGCGGGTCGACGCATAGTCGGCGGTGTCCCCCGGGGTGGGGCGACGGCGAGTCGGCAGTGCCCCCGGGGCGGGTCAACGCCAAGTCGTGAGCGGCGCCGGACCCCCGGAGGGTGACCCGTCGGGGTTCACCGCGACCGACCGCGCGGGGACGGGCCGGACCGCCCCCGGAGGGGTGACCCTTCCCCGGAGGGTGCCCCGCCCGGAAGAGCGCCACCACCCCAGAGGCGTGCCCCTTCCCGGAAGGGCTGCCCGCCCGGGAGAGCGCCCCGCTCCGGAGGGTGACCCGGCCCCGAGGGGAGCGAAAACGTGTCGACAGTGGTCTTCGGCGCCCGGCAGGGTGCAGTCCATGACAAGCAGTGAAGTGTGGACCCGCGCGACCGCCGACCGTTACGACGCCGAGGAGGCCGACACGTCCTCCGCCGCCGCTCTCGGACCGGCTCTCGCCTTCCTCGCCGGGCTCGCCGGGGACGGCCGGGCACTGGAGTTCGCCATCGGAACCGGACGTGTGGGCGTCCCGCTCCGCGAGCGCGGGGTGCCGGTGACCGGGATCGAGCTGTCCGAGCACATGGTGGCGGTGCTGCGCCGCAAGGTCGACGAGAGCACGCTGCCGGTCGTCATCGGCGACATGGCGACCACCGTCGTCCCCGGCGAGTTCACCCTGGTCTATCTCGTCTACAACACCATCACGAACCTGCTCACACAGGACGAGCAGGTCGAGTGCTTCCGCAACGCGGCCCGTCATCTGGGGCCCGGCGGCCGGTTCGTCATCGAGCTGGGGGTGCCGCCGCTGCGGTTCCTGCCGCCCGGTCAGGTCGCGGTGCCGTTCGACGTCTCCGACCGTCATCTCGGCTTCGACACCCTCGACCCGGTCGAGCAGATGCTCGTCTCGCACCACTTCACCCGCGACGGCGACGACGGCCGCTACCGCCGCGAGAACTCCCGGCACCGGTACGCCTGGCCGGCGGAGCTGGACCTGATGGCACGGATCGCCGGTCTCGCACCGGAGCGCCGGGTCGCGGACTGGGACGGGACACCGTTCACCCGGGACTCAGGGAAGCACATCTCCGTATGGCGCAAGCCGCTCTGAGGCCGGCGGCGCCGACCGGCTCTCACCGCAGGTAACGCAGATGAAACACGAAAGGACAGGAACTGCCCTTCAGGGCACGGGGATTGCCCTTTCGGGCAGCTATGAAAACTCTTTCTATCGCTTGCAGAAAGGTCTTTCATAGCATCACGCCACGGCTTGAAAACGACGCCGAGAATGAGCCGCTGCACGGTCGGGCGTCCCCGAGAAGAAGGAAGAGACAGATGTCGTTTCTCGCGAACAACAAGCGACGTTCCGCGCTGATCGGTGCCGTCGCCGCCATGGCCGCGACGGCGGGCGTCGTGGCCACCGCCACCCCGGCCGCCGCGCAGGGCAACGTCTTCGTGTACGCCAACTACAACTACTCGATCCCGGTGTACCCCTCCGGCGCCCCGGTCTACGTCACGAACCTGACCGGTATCGCGAAGGACAGCATCTCCTCCGTGGGCGTCACCACGGACCACGGCATGTGCTTCTACGAGCACGCGAACTTCGGCGGCCTCGAGTTCAAGGTCGGCCGCGGCGAGTGGTGGGCCCAGGTCCCCAGTTGGATCAACGACAAGATCTCTTCCTACCGGCCCTGCTGACCTGACGGCAGGCCATCGGCCAGGGGGGATACGGTCCGGCCCAAGACCGCATCCCCCCTGTTCCACGCGCGGGGCGCCTCACAGATGCCTCATGGATGCCTCATGAACGCCTCATGGGGTGCCTCGTGGGGTGCCTCGTGGACACCTGTTGGGCGGCTCATCGGCGGCGAGGCCGTACACGATCCCGCCGCCCTAGGTCAGAACGGATACCAGCGGACCGACTCGTCCCCGTCCCGCAGGGACGCCACCCGGCGGCGGAACTCCGCGAGGGCCTTCGGATCGGCCGGGGCGTGCTGGGCCACCCACGCGCAGCTCGCCGTCTCCCGGGCGCCGCGCAGCACCCCGCAGCCCTCCCACTCCCGCACATCCCACCCGTACGCGGCGCTGAAGGTGCCGTACGCCTCCGCCCCCAGCCCGTAGCGGTCCCGGGACAGGGCCATGACCACCAGGTCGTGCTCGCGCAGATCGGCGGAGAAGGTCTCCAGGTCGACGAGGACCGGGCCGTCCGGGCCGATGTGGACATTGCGGGGGAGCGCGTCGCCGTGGATCGGCCCCGGCGTCAGATGCGGCGTCAGCCCGGCCGCAGCCGCCGCGAAACCGTCCCGGCGCTCGCGCAGGAACGCCGCGTCGGCCGGGTCGATTGCGTCACCCGCCAGCCGCAGCCAGCGTTCCACCCCGCCCAGCAGCTCCCGCGCCGGGAGCGGGAAGGGCGGAGCGGGGAGGGTGTGGACCAGGCGCAGCAGTTCGGCCAGATCGCCGGGACCGGCGGGCCGTACCGCGTCCGGCAGCCGGTGCCACACCGTCACCGGATGCCCGTCCACCGACCGAGCCACCGGCTCCGCCGCCCGCACCGCCGGTACCCCCGCCTCCGCCAGCCACAGCGCGACGGCCAGTTCCCGCCGGGCCCGCGCCAGCAGCTCCGCGTCCCGCCCGACCTTCACCACCACCTCACCGGCCGCGAACACCGCGTTCTCGCCCAGCGCGAGCAGCCGCGCCTCCCGCGCCGGTCCGGGCAGCACCCCCGCCCGCTCCAGTACGTCCCGCGCCCGTGCCTCGTCCATCGTCCGCCTCCGTGATCACCGCCAGGGCGTGCCGTCGGGTTCCCGCCACGCACCGGTCAGTGTCGCATTCGCACAGATCTCCGACGGCGCGCGGTGCCTTGACGGCCCCTGTCGCGTTCACGACCATGACGGGGGCCCGCCGGGTCCCGAACGTCACGAACCGTGCGAAGGAGCCGCTGACGTGACACTGGCGACCGAGGCCGAGCGCCCGGCCCGCCGCGCGCCCGCCCCCCGGCCCCGGCGGCGGGCCGCCGACCCCGGCGCCTGGTTCCTGGTCCTGCCCGCGCTGATCCCCATCCTGCTGCTCAGCGCCGGACCCCTGCTCTACGGGATCCTGCTGGCGTTCACGGACGCACAGTCCGGCCGCACCGAACCCACCCGGTGGATCGGCACCCTCAATTTCCAGGATCTGCTGAAGGACACCCTGTTCTGGGAGTCGTTCCGGATCGGGCTGGTGTGGGCGGCCGGGGTGACCGTGCCGCAGTTCCTGCTGGCCCTCGGCCTCGCGCTGCTGCTGAACGAGCGGCTGCGGCTGCGCTGGCTGGCCCGCGCGCTCGCGATCGTCCCGTGGGCGATGCCCGAGGTGGTGGTGGGGGTGATGTGGCGGCTGGTCTACCACCCGGACGCCGGTGTCCTCAACGAGACCCTGCGCGATCTGGGCCTGGGCGCGGGCCGCGACTGGCTCGGCACGCTCGGCACCGCCCTGCCCGCGGTGATCCTCGTCGGGATCTGGGCCGGGATGCCGCAGACCACGGTCGCCCTGCTCGCCGGGCTCCAGAACACCCCGCGCGAACTGCACGAGGCCGCCGCCCTGGACGGCGCCGGAGCCTGGCGCCGCTTCCGCACGGTGACCTGGCCCGCGCTGCGCCCCGTCGCCCTCGCCATCACCGCGCTCAATCTGATCTGGAACTTCAACGCCTTCGCCCTGATCTACGTCCTGACCAGCGGCGGGCCCGGCGGACGCACCCGGCTGCCGATGCTCTTCGCCTACGAAGAGGCGTTCCGCTACGGCCAGTTCGGCTACGCGGCGGCCATGGGCTGTGTGATGGTCGCCCTGATCTCGATCGTGCTCGCCGTCTTCCTGGCCGGCCGGCTCAGGGGAGGCGAGGAGTCATGAGAACGCGCACCAGGTCCTCCGGCGTGGCCCGCGCGGGCCAGTACGCGGCCCTGTGCTGCTACCTCCTCTTCCTCGCCCTCCCCTTCCTCTGGCTGCTCTCCACCGCCTTCAAACCCCCGCGCGAACTGGCCGGCCTGCACCCGACCTGGATCCCGGACCGGCCCACGCTGGACAACTTCCGGCAGGCGTTCGACGAACAGCCCCTGCTGCGGGCCGGGCTCAACTCCCTGCTGGCCGCCGTGGGCGCCGCCCTGATCGCCGTCCTGGTGGCCACCCCCATGGCCTATGTGATGGCCCGGCAGCGCACCCGGCTGGCGCGGGCGGCGAGCGGCTGGGTGGTGGTCAGCCAGGCGTTCCCCTTCGTCCTGGTGATCATCCCGCTGTTCCTGGTGCTGAAGAACCTGCGGCTGATCGACTCCGTGGCGGGGCTGGTGCTGGTGTACGTGGTGTGGGCGCTGCCGTTCGCGCTGTGGATGCTCACCGGGTATGTCCGGGCGGTGCCGGTGGAACTGGAGGAGGCGGCGGCCGTCGACGGGGCGGGACGGCTGCGGACCCTGGTGTCGGTGACCGCGCCGCTGCTCGCGCCGGGCATCGTGGCGACCGCCCTGTTCGCGTTCATCACGGCGTGGAACGAGTTCTTCTTCGCGCTGGTGCTGCTCAAGACCCCGGAGAAACAGACCCTGCCGGTGATCCTGACCCGCTTCATCGGCGCGGAGGGCGTCGCCGACCTCGGTCCGCTCGCCGCCGCGGCCGTGCTCGCCACCCTCCCCTCGCTGATCGTCTTCGCGGTCGTCCAGCGCCGGATCACCGGCGGCATGGTCGCCGGGGCGGTGAAGAGCTGATGCGCCGCCGCCGTACCGCGCCCCCGCGCACGCTCGCCGTCCTGGTCGCCGTCCTCGCCGTGCTGCTGGCCGGATGCACGGGCGGCGGGGGCCGGGCGGCGGACGCCGACGGGCGGATCACCCTGCGCTTCCAGTCGCTGGCCTGGCAGGAGGAGTCGGTGGCCGTGACCAAGGAACTGGTCGCGGAGTGGAACGCCACGCATCCCGGGGTCCGGGTGGAGTACGTCCAGGGCAGTTGGGACAGTGTGCACGACCAGTTGCTCACCTCCTTCGAGGGCGGTGAGGCACCCGACATCATCCATGACGCCTCCGACGACCTGGCCGACTTCGCCTACGGCGGCCATCTCGCCGATCTGACCGGGCTGCTCCCCGCCCGGCTCCGCTCCGACATCCCGGACCGCAGTTGGCGCACCACCACCTTCGGGGACGGGATCTACGGGGTGCCGTTCCTCCAGGAGCCCCGGGTGCTGATCGCCGACGCCGACCGGCTCGCGGAGTCCGGGGTCAGGATCCCGACGCCGGAGCGGCCCTGGAGCTGGGCGGAGTTCCGGGAGGTCACCAGGACCCTCTCCGGCGACGGCCGGTACGGGGTCGCCTGGCCGCTGAAGGACCCGGTCTCCGCCACCCTCAACCTCTCCCTCTCCACGGGCGGCAGGCTCTTCCACCGGGACCCCGACGGCAAGGTCACCATCCGCTACGAGCCCGGCGACGCGGTCGTCCCGAACACCATCCACGCCCAGACCGGCCCCGACGCCAGCGCCTCGCCGACCACCCTGGGCAGCGGCGGCTCCGACACCCTGCCCGGCTTCTTCGGCGGCCGGTACGCGATGGTGCCGCTCGGCTTCTCCTACCGGCAGCAGATCGTGCAGCAGGCGCCGGAGGGCTTCGACTGGCAGGTGCTGCCCGCCCCGGCCGGGGCCGGGGGACTCACCCAGGGCGTCAGCCCGCAGACCCTCTCGATCGCCGCGGACAGCCCGTACCCGGAACAGGCCGTCGCGTTCCTCGACTTCCTGCTCCAGCCGCGGAACATGGTCCGGCTCGCCCTCGGCGACTGGATGCTCCCCACGGGGACGGCCGCGCTCGCCGACCCGGCCCTGCACACCACCGAGCACGACTGGGCCACCGGCACCGCCCTCGCCGCCGGACTGCGCCCCGCCCCGGCGCAGTCCGTCCGGGGCTACCCGGAGTGGAAGGACAAGGTGGCGACCCCGGCGTTCCAGGAGTACTACAGCGGCGCGATCGACGCGGCCGAACTGGAACGACGGCTGGAGCGGGACGGCAATCTGGTGCTGGCGCGCTATCAGCGATGACGGGGCGTGGTGCGGGGCCGGAGTTTCCGGGACCGGCCCCGACCGGTCGCCCCCTGGGAAGGGGCCTGCCCCATGGCCCCCCGGGGAGGAGCCGGCCCGTGCCCCCGGGAAAGGGCCTGCCCGTGCCCTCGGGGAGGGGCTCGCCCCGGCCGACTGCCGCGCTGCCCCGCCGAATGCCCCGCCGAAAACCGGTTGCCACCCGCCCCACCCCCGCCTAGCGTGCCCCCCGTGGCAGGTTGCAACGCGATTTTCTTCTCCGGTTACGGCCGGGGCTGCACGCACTACATCCGTATGCGTGGTTGCCCCGAAGCCCTGACCGGGCCGGGGCGCGACACCCGCTGATCCAGGGTCGGTAGAACCCGACGCGGGCCTTCCTTCGCCACCCTTCTCTCTTCATCTGTCTTCCGGTCAGGGCCTTCGGCTGCCCTTTTCCCCCTTTTTCACGGAAGACAAGGACCCGCTGGCATGGCCCGCCCTTCGCGTACCTCGCGTGCGCTCTCGCAGCACTTCCTCACCGACCGAGCCGCCGCCGAACGGCTCGCCCGCCTCGCCGTCCCGTCCGGCGACGGCCCCGCCCCCCTCGTCCTCGAAGTCGGCGCCGGACAGGGCGCGCTGACCCACCCTCTGGCCCCCCGCTGCGCGGAACTGCGCGCCTACGAGATCGACCGGCGACTGATCCCCGCACTGCGCGCCCGCTTCACGGACACCCCGCAGGTACGGGTCGTCGCGGGCGACTTCCTCACCGCCCACCCGCCCAGCACCCCCTTCGCGGTCGCCGGGAACGTCCCCTTCTCCCGCACCGCCGAGGTCGTCGACTGGTGTCTGCGCGCCCCCGCGCTCACCGGCGCGACCCTGCTCACCCAGCTCGCATACGCCCGCAAGCGCACCGGCGACTACGGGAGCTGGACTCTGCTGACCGTCCGCACCTGGCCGGGGCACGAGTGGCGGCTGCTCGCCCGGGTCGGCCGGTACAGCTTCCGCCCGGTGCCGAGGGTGGACGCCGGGATCATCCGCATCGACCGCCGCCCCACCCCGCTGCTCCCCGCCGACGCCCTGCCGCGCTGGCGGGACCTGGTGGAACTGGGCTTCACCGGGGTCGGCGGCAGTCTGCACGCCTCACTGCGGCGGGCGTACCCGAGGCGCCGGGTGGATACGGCGTTCCGGGCGGCCCGGATCGACCCGGGCGCGCTGGTGGGGGAGGTGCCCCCGGCCCGCTGGCTCCGCCTGTACGAGGCGCTGACCGCGTAGGGCGCGGCAGGGTGCCCTGGGAGAGGGGGGGGAGGGAGCGGGCTGCGGGAATTGGAGTTGCACGAGACGTCTCGTCTCGTTTAAGGTTCCTGGCATGACGACTCCAGCCGTACGCCCCGCCCACATCGCCATGTTCTCGATCGCCGCCCATGGCCACGTGAACCCCAGCCTGGAGGTCATCCGCGAGCTGGTGGCCCGCGGCCACCGGGTGACGTACGCGATCCCGCCGTCCTTCGCGGAGAAGGTCGCCGGGACCGGCGCCGAGGTGAAGCCCTGGAACTCCACGCTGCCGGGTCCCGACGCGGACCCGGAGGCGTGGGGTTCGACCCTGCTCGACAACGTGGAGCCGTTCCTGGACGACGCGATCCAGGCCCTGCCGCAACTCCTCGACGCCTACGAGGGCGACGAACCCGATCTGGTCCTCCAGGACATCTCCTCCTACCCCGCCCGGGTGCTCGCCCACCGCTGGGGCGTCCCCGCGATCTCCCTCTCCCCGAACCTCGTCGCCTGGGAGGGCTACGAGCAGGAGGTCGCCGAGCCGATGTGGGCGGAGCCGAAGAAGACCGAGCGGGGCCGCGCGTACTACGCCCGGTTCACCGCCTGGCTGCGCGAGAACGGCATCGACCTGCACCCCGACGACTTCGGCGGCCGTCCCGACCGCTCGATCGTCCTGATCCCCAAGGCGCTCCAGCCGAACGCCGACCGCGTCGACACCACCGTCCACACCTTCGTCGGCGCCTGCCAGGGCGACCGCGCGGCCCAGGGCGACTGGCGGCGGCCGGCCGACGCGGAGACCGTCGTCCTGGTCTCCCTGGGCTCGGCGTTCACCAAGCGCCCCGACTTCTACCGGGCGTGTCTGGCCGCCTTCGGCGGGCGGCCCGGTGTCCGGCTGGTCCTCCAGATCGGCCGGCATGTGGACCCGGCCGAGCTGGGCGAGATCCCGGCGAACACCGAGGTCCACTCCTGGGTTCCGCAACTGGCGATCCTGCGCCGGGCCGACCTGTTCGTCACCCACGCGGGCGCCGGCGGCAGCCAGGAGGGCCTGGCCACGGCCACCCCGATGATCGCCGTCCCCCAGGCCGTCGACCAGTTCGGCAACGCGGAGATGCTCCGGTCGCTGGGCGTGGCCGAGGTCGTCCCGACGGAGGCCACCACGGAAGGGGCCATGGCGGACGCCCTCCGCACCGCCGCCGCCGAGCTGCTGGGCGACCCCCGGGTCGCCGCCCGGCTCAAGGAGATCCAGGCCGCCATGGCCGACGAGGGCGGCACCCGCCGGGCCGCCGACCTCATCGAGGCCGCCCTGCCCGGGGCGCGCCGGGACAGCGCCTGACCGGACAGCACGCGACGAGGGCCCGTCGGTTCCCCCGTGAACCGACGGGCCCTCGTCCGCACCCCGGGTCGCCTGGCCCGTCCGGGCCCCGGGCCGCCCGACCCGTCCGCCCCCAGGGCCGCCCCACCCGTACGGGCCCCGGGGCCGCTGCGGCCCGTCCGGCCGCCGCTACACCCCCACCCGCTGACCCTCCTCGCGGGTCGGGCGGTCGCCGCCCGGCTCCTCCGGGGTCTCGTCATGGGTGAGGTCGGGGAGGCGGCGCAGCCACTTCGGGAAGTACCAGTTGCGCTCGCCGAGCAGGGCCATCACCGCCGGGAGCAGGACACCGCGGATGATCGTCGCGTCGATCAGGACCGCCGCCGCCAGGCCCACGCCCATCTGCTTCATCGACTGCATCGACAGCGTGCCGAAGATGGCGAACACGGCCACCATGATGACCGCGGCGCTGGTCACCACCCCGGCCGTGGTGACCACACCGTGGGTGATCGCGTCCTTGGTCGTCCGCCCCCGCAGCCGTGCCTCGCGGATCCGGGACACCACGAACACGTGGTAGTCCATCGACAGCCCGAACAGGATCACGAACAGGAACAGCGGCAGCCAGCTCACGATCGCGCCGACCCCCTCGGCGCCCACCAGGGACGCGCCCCAGCCGTGCTGGAAGACGGCGACGAGGATGCCGTAGGCGGCACCGACCGACAGCAGGTTCAGCACGATCGAGGTGAGCGCGACGGTCAGGGAGCGGAACGAGAGCAGCATCAGAACGAAAGCGAACACGATCACGAAGACGAACACCGGAACAACCGACCCGAGCAACTGATCACTGAAGTCCTTCGACCCGGCGACCTGACCGGTGACCGGCGCCTCGACCCCGTCGACCGCACCGAGCGTCGCGGGCCGCACCTCGTCGCGCAGGATGTCCAGGCTGGCGCCCGCCTCGTCCAGATCGGAGCCGCCGACCAGCGGAACGTAGACGAAGGCGATGTTGTGCTCGTCGTGCACCTTGATCTCGACCGGGCCGCGCGAGGCACCCGAACCGACCGCCCGCTCCCGGAACTCGGCGAGCGCCGACCGCACCTCGGGCGCGTTGATGTCGGGGGCCTTCACCACCACCTCGGCGGGCTCGGACCCGCCCGGGAACGCCTCGTTGACCCGCTCGTACGTCTGGACGATCGGCAGCGAGTCGCCGAACTCCTGGTCCAGCGTGAGTTCCTGTGTCTTCATCCCCACCGCGGGCGCCGCCACCGCCAGCAGCGCGCCCACCGCGACCACCACCGACACCACCGGCCGGGCCAGCACCCCCTTGAGGACCGCGCTCCAGAACCGACTGCCGCTGTTGCCGGCCGTGCTGCGGCGGCGCAGGAACGGCACCCTGCCCTTCTCCACCCGCTCGCCCAGCAGCGACAGCACCGCAGGCAGCACGGTCACCGAGCCGACCATCGCCACCGCCACCACGATCAGCGAGGCCAGCCCCATCGCCTCGAACTCGGCGATCCCGGTGAACAGCATCCCTGCCATCGCCACGCACACCGTCACCCCGGACACCACGATCGCCCGGCCACTGGTCGCGGCGGCGATCTCCAGCGCCCGGCGCGCGTCCCGCCCGGCCTGCCGCTCCTCGCGCTCCCGGCGCAGATAGAACAGGCAGTAGTCCACCCCGACCGCCAGACCCACCAGCAGCATCACGGAGTTGGCGGTGTCGCTCATCGGCATCAGATGGCTGACCAGCCCCATCAGACCCATGGTCGCCATGATCGCGGTGATCGCCAGCAGCACCGGCACCAGCGCCGCGACCAGCGCGCCGAACGCGATCAGCAGAATGCCGAGCGCCACCGGCACCGCCGAGTACTCGGCCTGCTTGAAGTCGTCGCCGAACGCGTCGTCGAACGTCTTCATCATGCTGGCGCCGCCGATCTCCTCGATCCGCAGCGACCCGTGCTCCGACTGCACCTTCCCGACCGCGTCCAGCACCGGCTGCACCCGCTCGCCCGCGGTGTCGGAGTCGCCCCGCATGTCGAACTGGACCAGTGCGCTGCGGCCGTCCTCGGAGACCGTTCCGGTGTCGTAGGGGGAGGTGATCCCGGTGACCTCGCCCGTGGCCTCGACCGCCGACGTCACCGCGTCGACCGCCGCCCGGAACGGCGCGTCGGTGGCGGTCAGCGAGCCGTCCCGCGACTGGATCAGCACCGTCTCACCGGCCGGTTCCTCGATCCCGGCGTCCTCGATGATCCTGGCCGCGGTCTGGGTCTCCCCCTTGAGCTGCTCGCTGTCCTTCACCTCGACCGTGCCCGCCGCGGAACCGAGTCCCATCGCCAGCGCCACGAACAGCACCCAGATCCCGACCGCCGCCCACCGGTGCCGGGCACTCCAGCCGCCGGCCCGCGCGGCGACGCCCCGCACTTTTCTGTGTCCGTTCCCCATGACGGGCTGCCCCCTCGCGATCGGTGGCCGCCTGCTGCCGCCACCCTCCGCATCGAAGGTATGGGCGGGATAAAGCCATCTCGTCGTACTGGCGTGTGAAAGGAAACTGGCCGGGATCATCCCCTCGGCCCCCGTTCCGTACCCTCCCGGGATGACATCGGCCCCTTACACCTATCGCCCCGTATCCGGGACAGCGCTCAGGGTCCGGACGCCCCCGATGTCCCCACACATGCCATTTGCCAAGCTTGTTGAACAAGTCACAGCAGGCCGCGGAGGTTGATCCGGCACCCGTTCTTCGGCGAGAGTTTGGCCGTGCGCGGCGGCCGTCGTGCCCACCCCCACGGGGCACGACGGCCCGCGTACAGTGACCCGATGACGACCCGGACGACCACCTACGCGGCCCTGCTGCGCGGCATCAATGTCGGCGGCAGCCGCAAGCTTCCGATGGCCGATCTGCGCACCCTGATGGAGGGCCTCGGTCATCTCGGGGTCCGCACCCATCTCCAGAGCGGCCAGGCCGTCTTCACCGCGACCCGAGGGGACGAGGACACCCTCGCGGCGGAACTCGCGGCGGCGGTCGAGGAGCGCTTCGGCTTCCCGGTCGACATCCTGGTCCGCGACCACGCCTACCTCAGGGCCGTCGCCGACGCCTGCCCCTACCCGGCCGCCGAACTGGAGCCCCGGCAGCTCCATGTCACCTACTTCTCGGCCCCGGTGGACGACTCCCGCTTCACCGGCCTGGACCGGGCGGTGTTCCTCCCCGAGGAGTTCACCCTCGGCGACCGCGCCCTCTACCTCTACGCCCCCGAGGGCCTGGGCCGCTCCAAACTCGCCGAGACCCTCGCCAAACCCCGCCACACCAAGGGCCTGACGGCAACGACCCGCAACTGGAACACGGTCGTCAAACTGGTCGAAATGACAACAACCCCCTGACCGAAAAGGCGTTCAGAGGACGCCGGGGATACTTCCACCCGGCACCGAACCGGCTTTCAAGGGACGCCGGGATACTCCCGCCGGGCCACCGCAAAGGCTTTTAGGGGCGCGGGGAACTGCGCGACCAGCCCCCACCGACCCGCACCCGCCCCCCACCTCAAGCCCACCCTCAAGCCCCCACCGCCACCGCCCCCGAAGCATCCCAAGCCCCCTCGAACCGCTGAAGCACCACCCGAGCCACCTCCACCCCGTCCCCCAGCACCGCACCCACCACATCCGCCCCCGCAGCCCCCGCCCCCCGCACGATCCGGTCCGGCAGGAACCCCGGCGCCAGCACATACGGCGCCACCACCACCCGCGCACACCCCGCCGCGAACAGCTCCCGCACCGCGTCCTCGGTCCGCGGCAGCCGCGCCGACGCGTACGCGGGCGTCACCGCCCGCCACCCCCCACGCCGCCGCCACTCCCTCGCCAGTCGCCCGATCACCGCGATGGCCTCGGGGTCCGTCGACCCCGCCGACGCCAGCACCACCCCCGTCGAGGACCGGTCGCCGTCCGTCAGCCCGGCCTCGTACAGCCGTCGTTCCAGGCCCGCGACCAGCAGCGGCGACGGGCCAAGCACCTCCGCCTGCCGGACCCGCATCCCCGGCGGAGCCTCCCGCAGGACCGCCGGGATGTCCGCCTTGGCGTGGAACGCCCGGGTCAGCAGCAGCGGCAGGGCGATCACATCGTCCACCCCCTCCGCCGCCAGCGAGGCCAGCACCGCCGGGACGGAGGGGAGGTTGAAGTCCAGGAACCCGGTCTCGACCCGCAGCCCCGGCCGCAGCGACCGGACGCGCGCCACCAGGGCGTGCACGGTCGCGGCGTGCCGCGGATCGCGGCTGCCGTGGGCGACGACGACGAGAACGGGCTCCCGGCCCCTCACAGGGAACATCGCGGTCAGCTCTTCACCAGCAGCCCGCGACTGCGCAGCACCCGCCGCTCCAGCGGACTGAAGATCAGCAGGTCGATGGCGATACCGACGGTCAGGATCAGCAGGATCGCCAGGAACACCATGGACATCGAGCTGGTGTTGCGCCCGTTCTCCAGCAACTGGCCGAGCCCGACGCCGAGATCCGGCGAGGAGGCGATGATCTCGGCGGCCATCAGCGACCGCCAGGAGAACGCCCAGCCCTGCTTCAGACCACCGAGATAGCCCGGCAGCGCGGCCGGCATCACGATGTGCCAGGTGCCCTTCAGCCCGGTCGCGCCCATCGTGCGCCCGGCCCGCAGAAACAGCGGCGGCACCTGGTTCACGCCCGACACCAGCCCGTTCGCGATGGACGGCACCGCGCCGAGCAGGATGACCGCGTACATCATCTGGTTGTTCAGGCCCAGCCAGATCACGGCCGGCGGGACCCAGGCCACCGACGGCAGGGACTGGAGGCCGGACAGGATCGGGCCGATCGCCGCCCGTACGAACCGGACCCGCGCCACCAGCAGACCCAGCGGGGTGCCGATGGCGAGGGCCAGCAGGAAGCCCAGCAGACCGCGCGAGACACTCGTCCAGATGTAGCCGATGAGATCGCCCTTGAGCCAGGCGCTCTCGACCTCGCTCCACACATCCCCGGGCGAGGGCAGCCTGCTCGGGTCGTCGACCACGTTGAAGGTGATCAGCGCCTGCCACACCGCCACCACCAGCACGATGGCGGTGACCGGCGGCAGGACCTTCTGCACCAGCGTGGTGCGCCACGGCGTACGGCGCGTCTGGACGGTGTCCAGGGCGTCGAGCCCCGCCTCGACACTGGCCAGATCGTGGCGCTCCCGGTGCTCCGGGCCGTCCTTGGCGACGGAGGTGTCAGTGCTGGCCATGACGGCGGATCTCCCCACGCAGTTCTTCGGTGATCTCCCGGGACAGCTCCGCGACATCCGCGTCCTCGATGCGGCGCGGCTGCGGAATGTCCACGGTCCATTCGCGGGCGATCCGGCCCGGCCGGGACGACAGCAGCACCACCCGCTGGGCGAGCCGCACCGCCTCGCGCACGTTGTGCGTCACGAACAGCACCGAGACGCCCGTCTCGCTCCAGATCCGGGTCAGCTCGTCGTGCAGCACGTCCCGGGTGATGGCGTCGAGCGCCGCGAACGGCTCGTCCATCAGCAGCAGCCTGCTGTCCTGGGCCAGCGAGCGGGCCAGGGCCACCCGCTGGCGCATCCCGCCGGACAGCTCGTGCACCCGCTTGCCGTACGCCCCCTGGAGCCGGACCAGCTCCAGCAGTCGTTCGGCGCGCTCGCGGCGCAGCGGCTTGGCCACCCCGCCGAGCTTCAGCGCCAGTTCGATGTTCTTGCCCGCGGTCAGCCACGGGAACAGCGCGTGCTCCTGGAACATCAGCGCCGGCCGGCCGTCCGTGCTGATGGCACCGGCGCTGGGCCGGTCCAGGCCCGCCACCAGGTTCAGCAGGGTGGACTTGCCGCAGCCCGAGGCTCCCAGGAGGGTGACGAACTCACCCGGGGCGACATCGAGCGTGATGTCGTCCAGGACGAGCTGCTGCCCGGCGGGGCCTGCGAAGGACTTCGAGACATGATCGATACGGGCGGCGTGCTCCGCCGCCGTGCCGGCATCGGCGGCCTTGGCAAGGGTCGTCGTCACCATGGTCGTCACCTCCTGGGATGTCATCGGGGCTTACGAAGAGACGCCGAGCCCGGCGTCCTCCACCGTGGCCTCGCCCTCCGCGGCGAGGACCTTGTTCAGCAGCGTGAGGTCGTAGATCCCGGTCAGCTCGGGCTCCTCCAGCAGACCGGCCTGGACCGCGTGGTCCGCCTGGGTGTTCAGGGTGCTGGCCAGCGGGTCATTGGTGATCTGGATGGACTCCCACGCCGGGTCGAGCACCTCGGCGGGCAGCGGCTTGCCGGTGTCCGCCTCCAACTGGGCGTTGGCGGACGCCTTCGCCTCGTCCGGGTTCTCGTTGATCCACGTGTTGGTCTTCACCGCGGCCCGCAGCACGGCCTCCACGGCCGCCGGGTGCTCGGTCAGGAACTTCTGCGACACGATGATGTTGGTGATCACGAACTTCTCGTCCGGCCACAGGCTCGCCTCGTCCAGCAGCACCTTCGCACCCTCGGCGACCAGCTTCGACGCGGTCGGCTCCGGCACCCAGGCGCCGTCGATGGAACCGGACTTGTAGGCGTCGGGGGCCACGCTGTTCTCGGTGCGGACCACCGAGACATCGCCCTTGCCGGACTCCGCGTCGACCTTCCAGCCCTGCTCCTTGATCCAGTTGAGGAAGGCGATGTCCTGGGTGTTGCCGAGCTGCGGGGTGGCGATCTTCTTGCCCTTGATGTCGTCCAGGGTCTTGATCTTGTCCGGGTTGACCACCAGCTTCACGCCACCGGACGCCGAACCGCTGATGATCCGCAGGTTCTTGCCGCCGGACTGGGTGAAGCCGTTGATGGCGGGGGAGGGGCCGATCCAGCCGATGTCGATCGAGCCCGAGTTCAGCGCCTCGATCTCCGAGGGGCCCGCGTTGAAGGTGGAGTACTCGGGCTTGGTGGCGCCCAGTTCGTCCTGGAAGATGCCCTGTTCGCGGCCGACGAGGGCGGTCGCGTGGGTCAGATTGCCGAAGTACCCGATCCGGACCGAGTCCAGACCGTCGATCTTCTCCGCCCCGGCCGCGACCTCGGTGGTGTCATTGTCCGTGGACTCGGAGCCATAGCCGCAGGCGGCGAGGGTGAGCAGAGGGAGCGCGGCTATCGCCGCGAGCGAGCGGCGGAGGGAGATTCTGGCAGGCACGGGAGGTGTTCCTCTCGGTGGCCCGGCGGTCACGGCCCCTTCAGGGCGTGGCCGGGAGGTCGGCTGGTTTTCGCCGTGCGCGAGGCGCGTGGCGCAGTGCGGTGGAGGTCGGACAGGGCATCGCGGAGGTCGCGCGGTTCACGCACATCGCGCCACTCCGCCCTGTCCGCTGCCGAGGGTGCCGCTGCCGACGCGGCCACCCTCTTTCGCGAACGTGGAGAAGAAATCGGTCGACGTCATCTCAGTTGCCGCCCCCGCCCGTCTCGATCCGGCGTCTGTCGGTCCCACTCATGTCAGAAGTCCCACCCGTCGTCCTCGGCGGCGTCCCGCACCGGCTCGGGGGAGGCGAACGACTCGCCGACCATGCCCGCGGTGAGCGTGGTGCCGTCGGCGGGGTCGATCAGGATGAAGGAGCCGGTGCGCCGCGAGTCCGCGTAGGAGTCGGCGGGCAGCGGCTCGGCGGTACGGATCTTGACCCGGCCGATGTCGTTGGCGACGAGCCGCCCCGGGTGCGGGTGCAGCGACAGATCGTCCAGCGTCAGCCGGGACGGGATGTCCTTGACGATCGCCTTGACCGTGCGGGTGCCGTGCTTGAGCAGCACCCGGTGCCCGACGGTCAGCGGCTGGTCGGCGACATGGCAGACGGTCGCCTCCACATCCTGGCTGGTCGCCGGGACATCGGAGCTGGGCACGATGAGATCGCCGCGCGAGATGTCGATGTCGTCGGCCAGCAGCAGCGTCACCGACTGCGGGGTCCACGCCACCCGCACCGGCTCACCGAGCAGATCGATCCCGCTCACCGTGGTGGTCCGCCCGGACGGCAGCACGGTCACCGGGTCGCCGACCCGGAACGAACCGGCGGCGATCTGCCCCGCGTACCCCCGGTAGTCCGGGTACTCGGCGGTCTGCGGCCGTATCACGTACTGCACGGGCAGCCGGGCGTGGCAGTGCGCCAGGTCGTGGCTGACCGGCACGGTCTCCAGATGCTCCAGCACGGTCGGGCCGCCGTACCAGTCCATGTGCGCGGACGGCTCCACCACGTTGTCGCCGTTCAGCGCCGAGATCGGGATCGCGGTGACCTCGGGGACGCCCAGCTCGGTGGCGTACGCGGTGAACTCCTCGGCGATGGCCGCGAAGACCCGCTCCTCGTACCCCACCAGGTCCATCTTGTTCACCGCGAGGACCACGTGCGGAACGCGGAGCAGGGCGGCGATGGCGGCGTGCCGGCGGGTCTGCTCGACCACGCCGTTGCGGGCGTCGACCAGGACGACGGTGAGTTCGGCGGTGGAGGCGCCGGTGACCATGTTGCGGGTGTACTGCACATGGCCGGGCGTGTCGGCGAGGATGAAGCGGCGGCGGGCGGTGGCGAAGTAGCGGTAGGCCACGTCGATGGTGATGCCCTGCTCGCGCTCGGCGCGCAGCCCGTCCGTCAGCAGCGCGAGGTCCGGGCCCTCCTGGCCCCGGCTCGCGGAGGCCCGCTCGACCGCCTCCAACTGGTCGGTGAGGACCGACTTGGAGTCGTGCAGCAGCCGTCCGACGAGGGTCGACTTGCCGTCGTCCACGGAACCGGCGGTGGCGAACCGCAGCAGGGTGGTGGCCGCCAGTTCCTCGGCGGACAGGGCCGATGTGGTGGTCGTCATGGCTAGAAGTACCCCTCGCGCTTGCGGTCTTCCATCGCGGCCTCGGACAGCTTGTCGTCGGCGCGGGTCGCGCCCCGCTCGGTCAGCCGGGACGCGGCGATCTCCGCGATCACGGCGTCCAGGGTGGTCGCGTCGGAGTCGACCGCGCCCGTGCAGGACATGTCACCGACCGTGCGGTAGCGGATGAGCCGCCTCTCGACGGTCTCGCCGTCCTTCGGCCCGCCCCACTCCCCGGCGGTCAGCCACATCCCGGCCCGCCGGAACACCTCCCGCTCGTGCGCGAAGTAGATCTCCGGCAGCTCGATGCCCTCCCGGGCGATGTACTGCCACACATCCAGCTCGGTCCAGTTGGAGAGCGGGAAGACCCGGACGTGCTCGCCGGGGGCGTGGCGGCCGTTGTAGAGGTTCCACAGCTCGGGGCGCTGGCGGCGCGGGTCCCACTGGGAGAACTCGTCCCGCAGCGAGAACACCCGCTCCTTGGCCCGGGCCTTCTCCTCGTCCCGGCGCCCCCCGCCGAAGACCGCGTCGAACTTCTCGCTCTGGATCTTCTCCGTCAGCGGCACGGTCTGGAGCGGATTGCGGGTGCCGTCCGGGCGCTCCCGCAGCACCCCCCGGTCGATGTAGTCCTGCACGGAGGCCACATGCAGCCGCAGCCCGTGCCGCTCGACGGTCCGGTCCCGGTAGTCGAGCACCTCGGGGAAGTTGTGCCCGGTGTCGACATGCAGCAGCGAGAACGGGACGGCGGCTGGGGCGAACGCCTTCAGCGCCAGATGCAGCATGACGATGGAGTCCTTGCCGCCGGAGAAGAGGATCACCGGCCGCTCGAACTCGCCCGCCACCTCGCGGAAGATGTGCACCGCCTCCGACTCCAGCGCGTCCAGATGCGACAGCGCGTACGGACTGCCGGTCTCCTCGGTGAGGTTGACCACGGTCGTCATGCCAGTCCCCTCTCACTGAGCAGCGTGAACACCGACGCCGCCGACTCCTCGACGCTCTGGTGCTGGGACTCGATCCGCAGATCCGGCGCCTCGGGCGCCTCGTACGGGTCGTCCACCCCGGTCAGCCCGGACAGCTCACCGGCGGCCTGCTTGGCGTACAGCCCCTTCACGTCCCGCTCGCTGCACACCTCCACCGGCGTCGCCACATGCACCTCCAGGTACGCCGTCCCGCTCTCCTGATGCCGCTTGCGGACCGCCTCGCGGCTGTCGGCGTAGGGCGCGATCACCGGGACCAGGGCTAGCACCCCGTTGCGGGCGAGCAGTTCGGCGAGGTAGCCGATCCGCCGGACGTTGGTGTGCCGGTCCTCGCGGGAGAAGCCGAGGCCCGCGGAGATGAACTCACGGATCTCGTCGCCGTCGAGCACCTCGACCCGGTGGCCGTCGGCACGCAGTTGTCCGGCCAGCTCGTACGCGATGGTGGTCTTGCCGGCGCTCGGCAGACCCGTGAGCCATACGGTGGCTCCGGTCGTCACGGGGTTCTCCTGGTTCGTCGGAGGCGTGGGGGGTGGCGGGGGCGTGGTGAGGGACGCGGTGGGGGAGGTCGCGGGGGGCGTGGTGGAGGTCGGGGCAGGGGACGTGGAGGTGGTCATGGGCGGGTCAGCCGTGCAGTCCGCACTCGGTCTTGCCGCGGCCCGCCCAGCGGCCGGCCCGCGCGTCCTCGCCGGCCAGTACCCGGCGGGTGCAGGGGGCGCAGCCGACCGAGGCGTAACCGTCCATCAGCAGGGGGTTGGTCAGCACACCGTGCTCGGCGACATAGGCGTCCACGTCGTCCTGGGTCCAGCGGGCGATGGGGGAGACCTTCACCTTCTGGCGCCGGTCGTCCCAGCCGACGACCGGGGTGTTCGCCCGGGTCGGGGACTCGTCGCGGCGCAGCCCGGTGGCCCACGCCTGATAGCCCTTGAGCCCCTCCTCCAGCGGGCGCACCTTGCGCAGCTTGCAGCACAGGTCGGGATCGCGGTCGTGGAGCCTCGGGCCGTACTCGGCGTCCTGTTCGGCGACCGTCTGCCGGGGGGTGAGGGTGATGACCTTGACGTCCATCACGGCCTCGACGGCGTCCCGGGTGCCGATGGTCTCCTCGAAGTGGTAGCCGGTGTCGAGGAAGACGACGTCCACCCCGGGCATCGCGCGGGAGGCGAGGTGGGCGACCACCGCGTCCTCCATGGAGGAGGTCACACAGAAGCGCCTGCCGAAGGTACCGGCCGCCCACTGGAGGATCTCCAGTGCGGAGGCGTCCTCCAGATCGCGGCCCGCCTGCTCGGCGAGCGCTTTGAGATCGTCGGTCGTGGGGGCTTGTGTCAGGGCGGTCATATCCCGTCCCCTCCCGTGGTGTCGGTCCGAAGTCCCCGGGACAGCAGTCCGAGGAACTTCAGTTGGAAGGCACGGCTGCACGCCGCGCATTCCCAGGCGCCATGGCCTTCCTCGCTCGGTCGCAGGTCCTCGTCACCGCAGTAGGGGCAGTAGAAGGGCGCGGCTCGCTCGCTCACCGGGCACCTCCGGCCGTGGTCGCGGCGGGGGCCGTGACAGTGCTTCCCCGGAGGCCGGCGTCGCTCATGACAGCGCCTCCTCGGAGGCCCGTGCCGCCCAGGTCGCGAAGCGCTCGCCGTCCTCGCGCTCCGCCTCGAACCGCTTCAGCACCCGCTCGACATAGTCGGGCAGTTCGTCGGAGGTGACCTTCAGTCCGCGCACCTTGCGGCCGAAACCGGCCTCCAGACCGAGCGCGCCGCCCAGGTGCACCTGGTAGCCCTCGACCTGCTCGCCCGCCTCGTTCAGCATGAGCTGGCCCTTGAGACCGATGTCCGCCACCTGGATACGGGCGCAGGCGTTGGGGCAGCCGTTGATGTTGATGGTGACCGGCTCGGCGAACTCCGGCATCCGGCGCTCCAGTTCGTCGATCAGCGAGGCGCCGCGCGCCTTGGTCTCGACGATGGCCAGCTTGCAGAACTCGATGCCGGTGCAGGCCATGGTGCCGCGCCGGAACGGGGACGGGGTGACCGTGAGGTCGAGCGCCTCCAGCCCCTCGCTCAGCGAGGCGACCTGGTCCTCCTCGATGTCCAGCACGATCATCTTCTGCTCGGCGGTGGTCCGCACCCGCCCCGAGCCATGGGCCTCGGCCAGCTCGGCGATCTTCGTCAGGGTGGCGCCGTCGACCCGGCCGACGCGCGGCGCGAAACCGACGTAGTAGCGGCCGTCCTTCTGCCGGTGGGCGCCGACGTGGTCGCGCCAGCGCTCGACCGGCTGGGCGGGGGCGGGTCCGTCGACCAGGGGGCGCTTGAGGTACTCGTCCTCCAGCACCTGGCGGAACTTCTCCGGGCCCCAGTCGGCGACCAGGAACTTCAGCCGGGCGCGGGTGCGCAGCCGCCGGTAGCCGTAGTCGCGGAAGATGGAGATGACGCCCTCGTAGACATCGGGGATGTCGTCCAGCGGGACCCAGGCGCCGAGACGGACGCCGATCTTGGGGTTGGTGGAGAGGCCGCCGCCGACCCAGAGGTCGAAACCGGGGCCGTGCTCGGGGTGGTCCACGCCGACGAAGGCGATGTCGTTGATCTCGTGCGCCACGTCCAGCAGCGGGGAGCCGGAGATCGCGGACTTGAACTTGCGGGGGAGGTTGGAGAATTCCTTGTTCCCGATGACGCGGCGCTGGATCTCGTCGATCGCCGGGCTGCCGTCGATGATCTCGTCGGCCGCGATGCCCGCGACCGGGGACCCCAGGATCACCCGGGGGGTGTCGCCGCACGCCTCGGTGGTGGACAGGCCCACCGCCTCCAGCCGGTTCCAGATCTCGGGCACGTCCTCGATCCGGATCCAGTGGTACTGCACGTTCTGCCGGTCGGTGAGGTCCGCGGTGCCGCGCGCGAACTCCTGGGAGATCTCGCCGATGACCCGGAGCTGGCGGGTGGTCAGCCGGCCGCCGTCGATCCGGACCCGCAGCATGAAGTACTCGTCGTCCAGCTCCTCCGGCTCCAGGATCGCGGTCTTGCCGCCGTCGATCCCGGGCTTGCGCTGGGTGTAGAGGCCCCACCAGCGCATCCGGCCGCGCAGATCGTTGGGGTCGATGGAGTCGAAGCCGCGCTTGGAGTAGATCGTCTCAATACGTGTCCGCACATTGAGACCGTCGTCGTCCTTCTTGAACTGCTCGTTCCCATTGAGCGGGGTGTGATGTCCGACGGCCCACTGGCCCTCGCCGCGGTGACGGCTCACCTTGCGGCGGGGCGCGGAGGCGGCGGGCTTCTCGGGGGTGGCGGCCATGGTGAATACGTCCTTCGGGACCGGCGGAAAGCAGCTCTGACCTGCGCGTTACCAGCGCAAGGCGGCAGGCGTGCGCGACTTTGCGCAAAGGAAGGGGTGACGCGGGGATACGGCGGTGCTGATGCGGTCAGCCCGCCGGACAGATGGCGCTGGACATACGGCCGAGGTCGACGTGCCGTCGGCTCACCAAGGCGACTCCAGTTCCAGACATGACGGAAGCGTGGCACGGCGTTCTGGACACAGTCCAGCATTATCCATGATGCGGACACCCTTGTCCCGAAGAGTGAGACAAGGGTGTGATCGGTCACATGGTCCGTACCGGGACTTGTCGACGCAGGTCAGACAGGGTACGCACCGGGCCAGGGACCGGGTGTCGCCACCACCCGCTCCTCCTCGACCTTGGTGTCGAACAGGGTGAAGCCCCGGCGCAGATAGTTGTCCATCGCGTGCTCGCCGTCCTTGCTACAGGTGTGCAGCCACACCCGCTTGGTGACGGCCAGTCCCGGCCAGCGCTCGGCGAGATCCCAGGCGCGGGCCGTCCCGTACGACAGCAGATGACCGCCGATCCGGCGGCCCCGGAAGGCCGGGATCAGGCCGAAGTACTCGATCTCCACGACCCCGTCGTCCCCGGCGGTCAGTTCCACGTATCCGGCGGGGGTGCCCCGGTCGTAGGCCACCCAGGTCTCGACGCCCGGCTGCGCCAGCCGGTCCCGCCACTGCTCGTACGTCCAGCCGAGCCGGTCGGTCCAGCGGATGTCCTGGCCGACGGAGGCGTAGAGATAGCGGCTGAACTCGGGGGAGGGGATCTCGGCGCGGACGACGCGGACCTCGCCCTCGGGCGCGGCGGCGGGCAGCAGATCGGAGCGGTCGGTCTGCTCCAGGGACCAGGTGGTCACGGCGATGTTGCTCATGCCGGTCAGGGAATCATCCGGCGGCCGGGTCTGTCATCCGACGGGCTGCTGCGGCGGCTGCCGGCGAGGTGCTTCGGCCGGCGGCGAGCTGCTGAGGTTGCCGGTGGGCTGCTCCGCCTGTCGGCGAGCTGTTCCGGCTGCCGGTGGGCTGCTCCGTCCGGCGGCGGTGGGGTCCGCCGTCCAGGGGTCGGGCCGGTCGCGTCCGGTACCGACCCGGCGGGGTCAGCCCAGCGCGCTGTTCACCGAGGCCAGCGGCAGGGCGTAGAGCGTGCGGCCCGACTGGGACCACAGCTCGCCCGTCTCCTCCCAGTACGACAGCGGTGCCGCCGGTCCGCTCCAGCAGTCGCGCAGCTCCTCCGCGCCGCACTCGGCGGCCTTCGCGCCCTCGTCGTCCTGGCGCCAGAGGCTGCCGTTGTCGCCGGAGGCGTCGGCCGGGCGGGTGAGATACCAGTCCGATCCGTGGGACAGCACCCCGCGCACATCGGTGGCCTCGGTCCGGTACGCCTCCTGGGGCGCGGCCCGTCCGCCCGCGCCGGTGGCCAGCGGGCCGGTGAGGGAGTCCTCGGGGGTCAGCGGATAGCGCCAGAGCCTGCTGCCGCGCTCGGTGCCGGTGGGCACCCACTCCCCGGCGACCAGGGTGTCCGGGGCGGTGCTGCGGTCCAGCGAGAGGGCGTCGGGCCGGACCCCGGTGCCGGTGGCCCGGTAGGTGGCGACCGCGGGCATCACGAACCGCTGCCCCGCCGCCGACCAGCCGTCCCCGGCCCGGCCGACCTCGGCCGCGTCCACGGTGGCGCGGTGGATGCGGTCCAGGTCGAAGACGTACAGCGCGTCGGCGTCGCCCTCGGTGGTGGTGACCACCAGCTTGTCGCCGTACCAGACCATGCCGGTCATGCCGGAGAACAGGCCCCGGTAGTCACGGCCGCCGTCGACCGGGACGACCAGCAGGGCCCAGGAGTAGGCGGGGTGGGTCTCGGCGTCGGCGTCGACGAAGGCGACCCGGGCGAGATCGGCGGTGGGGCCGGTGCCCCGGCCGGACCAGCCGGAGAGGATCACCCGGTGCCGTCCCCAGCGGCCGTCGTCGTCGGCGTCGCCGGAGGTGGTGACCGCGCCGGGCGTCCAGCCCCGGGTGTCGGCCGGGTCCCAGCAGTAGGCGCGGGTGGCGGCCGGGGCGACGGGCAGCGCGGCCCGGTCGGCGGACGGACATCGCTCGGCGTCGCGCAGCTCGCCCTCGGGCTCGGCCAGGACGGTGCTCACCCCGACCGGGTCGCCGAGCCCGGCGGAGAGCCGGTCCAGGGCGGCGCCGGGCACCGGGTCCTCGGTGAGGCCCAGGGAGGCGGTGACCTGCGCGGCGAGCGGCTTGAGCGGGCCCGGGTCGTCACCGCCGGTGGCCTGGGAGGCGCTGATCAGAGTGGCGGTGGCGGTGAGCGCCAGCGCGGTTCCGGCCAGGGTGGCGCGCAGCGCCCTGCCCCGCTTGCGCCGACGGTGTCTGCCGCGTTGCTTCATCGATCCTCCCGAGGCCGGGCCAACTGCGCCTGATGATCCGTACGTTGACGGAGGAGCAGGTGGGGTGGCCCGTAGGGATGCTACGTCAGGTGACGGTGTCCGCGGAGGAAGACGCCGCAAAATGCCGGGCGCCGATCACCGCGGGGGCGGTGGAGACGGGCAGCAGATCCCGGGGGTCGGCGGGCAGCAGCAGCTCCACCTCGGCGTTTTCGCAGAAACGATACGGCCGATGTTCCAGCAGGCTGCCCAGGTAGCGGCGGACCCGCGAGACCTCCGCGCGGACGGTCACCGTGCGTGCCGGGTCGCCGAACATGTCCCCGGCCAGCCCCGCCGCGCTGCGGCCGGACCGGTGCGTCGCCAGAAGATAGAGCAACTCGGCGTGGCGCGGGCTCAGCTCCCGGCACCAGGTGCCCGCCCCGCCGGACACCTCGACCGTCCAGCGGCGGGCCCGGCTGAGGTCCAGCACCACCCGGGCACCCTCCTGGAGGGCCGGTTCGTCGGCGATCCGCAGCAGCCAGCCGCTCCCCAGCGGCTCCACCTCGCACACCCCGACCCCCGGCACCGCCCGCCGCCCCGGCCCGCACCCCTCGGGCAGCGCGACCCGGCCCGGATGGGGCATCCCGGTGACCGCCGCCGTCCAGCCGTCCCGGTCCACCGCCACCGCCCGGCCGCCGATCCGGGCCAGCAGCGGCGCCGCCACCGCCCGCAGGTGGTCCA
The DNA here is from genome assembly GCF_040683675.1 of Streptomyces sp. NPDC093252. Lineage (NCBI taxonomy): Bacteria > Bacillati > Actinomycetota > Actinomycetes > Kitasatosporales > Streptomycetaceae > Streptomyces > Streptomyces sp. NPDC093252. The sequence continues at coordinate 249,003 of NZ_JBFBEM010000007.1, forward strand.
GCTCGCCCGAGTGCCGCTCGCGCAGCCGGGCCTCCGCCAGCTTGGCCACCGAGTCGACCCAGGCGAGCGTCGCCGGGTGCATGGTCTCCAGGGGGCCGCTGATGTCGACCACGCCCAGCAGCCGCCCGTCGCGCGGGTCGGTGATCGGCGCCCCGGCACAGGTCCACTCGGCATGGGTGGCGACGAAGTGCTCGGAGGCGAACACCTGCACCGGACGCCGGACCACCGCCACCGTGCCGACCCCGTTGGTGCCGACCACGTCCTCGCGCCAGTCGGCGCCCGGCTCGAAGCCGATCAGATCGGCGCTGCGCAGCACCGGCGCGCTGCCCTCCCGCCACAGCACCCGGCCCTCCTCGTCGGCCACCACCATGATGTGCCGGGCGGTGTCCGCGACCGACAGCAGGCCCTGGCGCAGCACCGGCAGCACCTCGCGCAGCGGCGAGGACTCCCGGCGCCGCCGCACCTCGTCACCGCTCAGCGGCCCGGAGCGGACCGGGTGGTCGGGGTCGACGCCGCTGCGCAGCACCCGCCCCCAGGACTGCTCGATCACCGGGCGGGCCGGGACCCGGGAGCGCCGCCCGGCCAGCCGCGCGTCGCGCACCTCGCTGAGCATCCGGGCCGCGCGCGCCGCGTCCACGGCGGCGAGCTGCCTCAGGTGCGTCGGCGCCTTCACCACTGGTGTCCTCCCCGCAGAGCCCTGTCCGTCATCGCATGTCAGGCACCGGCGACCTGGCATGTCAAGCACCGGCACGCGGCATGTCAAGCACGGGCACCGGCATGTCAAGCACGGGCACCGGCATGTCGAGCACGGGCACCGGCATGTCAAGCACCGGCACCCGGCATGTAGGGCACGGGCACCCGGCACATCAGGTACCGGCAACCCGGCATATCAGATACCGGCAACCCGGCATGTCAGGCACCGGCACCCGCGCTTTCCGGCCGTGTCGCGCTGGGTTCGTCCATACTGCCCGCCCGCCGGTAACGGACGGGCACAGTCCGCCCCCACACGCGTTCAAAGTTGCAACCCTCTGCAACCCTGGTGAACCACCGCACGGTGGCTGAAACTTGAGCCACGTCGCCCCTGCGGGCGTACGTGGGCTCGTTGACCGGGCCACCGTCGCGGGGGTGGTGCCGTGTCGGCGCAGCACCACCTCCGCCACCTCCGGATCGCCGGGAACCCCGGGCGGGCGCCGTCCGCCGGGGTCGCCCGGCCGGTCTCAGGAGTGCGGCAGCGCCCGCTCCACCAGCTCCCTCAGCGGCAGACTGTGCGGCAGGGTGCCGAACGCCGCGCCCCCGTCCCCGCCGAGCCGCGCGGCGCAGAACGCGTCGGCCACCGAGGGCGGGGCGAACCGCACCAGCAGCGACCCCTGGAGCACCAGCGCCAGCCGCTCGGTCAGCCGCCGGGCGCGCGCCTCCATGCCCTCCAGGTCGGCCAGTTCGCCCAGCAGGTCCTTGACCGCCCGGTCCAGCCGGTGATCCGCGCCCCGCGCGAGGCCCACCTCGCGCAGATAGGCGTCCAGCACCGCCGGTTCCCGGCGCAGCGCCCGCAGCACATCCAGCGCCTGCACGTTCCCGGCCCCGTCCCACACCGAGTTCAGCGGCGCATCGCGCACCAGCAGGGGCAGCCCCGACTCCTCCACATAACCGTTTCCTCCCAGGCATTCCGCGGCCTCCACCACCAATGGCGGACACCGCTTGGTCACCCAGTACTTGGCGATCGGCACCGCGAGGCGCAGCAGCGCCCGCGCCTGCTCGCCCCCGTCGTCGCAGGCCGCCGCCAGCCGCAGGGCCAGCGTGGTCGCCGCCTCCGACTCCAGCGCCAGATCCGCCAGCACATTGCGCATCAGCGGCCGGTCCAGCAGCGGCCCGCCGAACGCCCAGCGGTGCGCGCAGTGGTGCACCGCCTGCGCCACCGCCTGCCGCATCTGCGCCGCCGAGCCCAGCGCGCAGTCCAGCCGCGTCCCGGTCACCATCCGCATCATGGTCGCCACCCCGCGCCCCTCCGGGCCGACCCGGCGCGCCCAGGTGCCGTCGAACTCGACCTCGGCGGAGGCGTTGGACCGGTTGCCCAGCTTGTCCTTGAGCCGCTGGAGCAGGAACACGTTCCGGGTCCCGCCTGCCAGCACCCGCGGCACCAGGAAACAGGTCGGCCCCTCGGGCGCCTGCGCCAGCACCAGGAAGGCGTCCGACATCGGCGCCGAGCAGAACCACTTGTGCCCGGTCAGCTCATAGGTCCCGGCCCCGTCCATCGGACGTGCCCGGGTGGTGTTCCCGCGCACATCGGTGCCGCCCTGCTTCTCCGTGAGGCACATCCCGGCCAGCGCCCCGGCCTTCTCCCGCGCCGGGCGCAGCCCCCGGTCGTACACCTCCGACGTCAGGAGCGGCTCCCACTCGGCGGCCAGTTCCCCGTCGGCGCGCAGCGCGGACACCGCCGCGTGGGTCATCGACAGCGGACAGGTGTGGCCCGCCTCCACCTGCGTCCACACCAGGAACGCCGCCGCCCGCCGGACGTGCCCGCCGGGCCGGGTCCAGGACGAGGTCAGGCCCGCGGAGACGCCCTTGCCCAGCAGCCGGTGCCACGCCGGATGGAACTCCACCTCGTCGATCCGATGGCCGTAGCGGTCATGGGTGCGCAACCGGGGTGGGAACTCGTTGGCCTGCGCGCCCCACTCCTGTGCCTGCGCGGACCCGGCGGTCCGGCCCAGGGTGGTCAGCTCGGTACGGACCCCGGCGAGCGACTCCGGTTCAAGATGTTCGAGATGGCGTTCGACCGCTTCGACCAGCGCCCGGTCGGCCGAGTAGACGTCGTACCCGGTGAGCGGAGGTGGCTGGTTGACGACGGTGTGTGTGGTGCGTGGCATGCTTCGGAACTTACCGTGGGGTAGGGAATCGTCCGGTCCGGGGACACGGCTTCCGCTTCCGGCCCCCCACCTGGGTGAGTGATGCCTGGCCAGACGGATACCTTTGGGTCGTGCAGCCAGCAAGTGACCCCACGAAGACGCCGGGCCCCACGCCTTCCTCCTCCGGCCGTCTGCATCGCGCGCGCGTCCTCTACCGGAACGTCTCCAAGCGCCGGACCGCCTGGCTGCTGGTCAAGGACACCGTCAACTCCTGTATCGAGTACCGCATCCTCGGGCTCGCCGCGGAGGCCGCGTTCTTCACCCTGCTGTCCGTGCCCCCGCTGCTGCTGAGCATGATCGGACTGCTCGGCTACGTCGACGACTGGACCGGCACCAACACCATCTCCAGCCTGGAGACCAATCTGCTGGAGGCGTCCCGCACGGTCCTGTCCGACAAGGGCGTCACCGAGATCGCCAAACCGATCCTGGACGACGTGATGCGCGGCGGACGCCCCGACGTCATCTCCATAGGCTTCCTGTTCGCCCTCTGGTCGGGCTCGCGCGCGGTGAACGTCTTCATCGACACCATCACCGTGATGTACGGCCTCGACGGGGTGCGCGGCATCGTCAAGACCCGGCTGGTGTCCTTCCTGCTGTTCCTGGTCGCCCTGCTGGTCGGCTCGGTCGCGCTGCCGCTGATGGTGGCCGGACCGGACGCCGTCCTGCGCGTGCTGCCCTGGTCGACGACGCTGGTGCAGGTGCTGTACTGGCCGGTCGTCATCCTGCTGTCGATCGCCTTCCTCACCACCCTCTACCACGTCTCCGTCCCGGTCCGTTCGCCCTGGATCGAGGACGTCCCCGGCGCGCTGGTGGCGCTCGGCATGTGGGTGCTCGGCAGCTTCCTGCTCCGCATCTATCTGGCGAACACGGTCGAGGGCGCCACCATCTACGGCTCCCTGGCCGCCGCCGTCGCCGTGCTCCTGTGGATCGGCGTGTCCGCCTTCGCCGTGCTGGTCGGCGCCGCCGTCAACGCCGCCATCGACCGGGTCTGGCCGGCCGCCGCGACCGCCGCCGCCCGCGCCGCCAACGAACGGCTGCGCGAGGCGCAGGTCGAGGAGTACGTGGCCCGCGCCAAGGCCGCCCGCGCGGCCCACCCCGACGACCCCGACGACCCGGACATGCCCTCGGAGTTCCCCGAACGCTGGTCCCGCTTCCTGCCCCCCGAGGACGTCTCGTCCCGCTTCCGCACCCACGCCAGGACACCGGGGAAGCAGGGGGAGCAGGGGGAGCGAGGGGATCAGGGGGAGCGGGGGGAGCAAGGGGACCGGGGGGAGCGGGGGGAGCAAGGTGGGCAGGGTGGGCAGAACGGGCAGGGTGGGCGCGCCGGGCACGCGGGGGAGCAGTACAGGGAGGAGTACGGGGAGCAGTACGGGGAGTACGGCGAGGGGTACCCGCGGGAGCGGTGGGACCACGGGGAGCGGTGGGACCATCGGGGGTACCGGGACCACTGAGGGGCCCGGTCCTGTCCTCCTCCGTCCCCTGTCCCGTCCCGGCATCACCCCTTCCAGACGCCCTCCGCCGCCGACTCCCGGACGAAGTCCTCGAAGGTGCGCGGCGCGCGGCCCAGCACCTCCCGCACCCCGTCCGAGAGATAGGCGTTGCGGCCGTCCAGGAGTCCCTCGAAGACCTCCACCAGGAACGCGGCCTCCTCCTCCGGAAGCCCGAACCCGGTCAGCGCCTCCCGGTACGCCGGGGCCGGGACCGAGCGGAACGTCAGCGGGCGGCCGGTGGCCGCGGCGATCTCCGCGACCGCCTCGCCGAACGACAGCAGCCGCCCCCCGGACAGGTCGACCGCCCGGCGGATATAGGTGTCGCCCGAGGTCAGCGCCGCCACCACCACCTCCGCCACATCCCGCAGATCCACGAACGGCTCGCGCACCCCGCCCGCCGGGAAGACCAGCTCCCCGCGCCGCAGCTCGTCCGCGAGCTGCCCCTCGCTGAAGTTCTGCATGAACCACGCGCCCCGGACCACCGTCCAGTCCGCGCCCGACTCGCGCAGCGCCTCCTCGGTCGGCCGGGCCTGCTCCTCGCCCCGCCCCGACAGCAGCACCAGCCGCCGTACGCCCAGCTCCACCGCCTCACGGGCGAGCAGCCCGACCGCGCGGGTCGCGTCCGGGGCGCCCACGTCCGCCGGGTGCGCCAGATACGCGGCGTCCGCGCCGCGCAGGGTGTCCGCCCAGGTGGTGCGGTCGTACCAGTCGAAGCCGTGGGCCCGGGAGGCGGGCCGGACGGTCAGGCCCGCCGCGCGCGCCGCGTCCGCGACCCGGCGCCCGCTGCGGCCCGAGGCCCCGGTGACGACCAGGGTCCGGATGGGCGCGTTCTGGGTGCTCTGGGTGTTCTGAGTGTTCTGCGTCTTCTGTGTCATGGGGACCAGTCAATGCCGGTGCGGTCCGGCCGCCCATCGCCGAACGGCTCATTCCCATAAGCGTCCGTCTACGCTGGGCGCCATGGACGCTCTCGCCGGTCTGCTGGAAGGCCCCCGTGCCCGGGGTGCCTTCATGATCCGGGCCTGCTTCGACCCGCCCTGGGCGATCCGGGTCGAGGACCGCGCCCCCCTCACCCTGATGCTGATGGTGCGCGGCGAGGCATGGGTGCGGCCCGACACCGGGGACCCCGTACGGCTGCGCGCCGGCGATGTGGCCATAGCCCGCGGCCCCGACGCCTACACCTGCTCCGATGCCCTCGACACCGCCCCGCAGGTGCGGATCCTGCCCGGCGGTGAGTGCCAGTACCCCGACGGCGCCTCCCTCAACGGCTCCATGGACCTCGGCGTCCGCACCTGGGGCAGCGGCCTCGACGGCGACACCGTCATGCTGATCGGCACCTACCCCTGGCCCGGCGAGGTCAGCGCCCGGCTCCTGGACGCCCTGCCCCCGCTGCTCACCGTCGGCCCGGACCTCTGCGACTGCCCGCTCACCCCGTTCCTCATGGACGAGATCGTCCGCGACGAACCCGGCCAGGAGGTGGTCCTCGACCGGACCCTCGACCTGCTGGTCATCAACACCGTGCGCGCCTGGTTCTCCCGCCCCGGGGCCGCCGCGCCCGCCTGGTACCGCGCGCTGTCCGACCCGGTCGTCGGCCGGGTGCTGCGGCTGCTTCAGGACGACCCCGCCCACCCCTGGACGGTCGCCACCCTCGCCGCCAAGGCCGGGGTCTCCCGCGCCGCCCTCGCCCGCCGCTTCACCGACCTGGTGGGCGAGCCGGTCATGACCTACCTCACCGGCTGGCGCCTGGCCCTCGCCGCCGACCGCCTCCGCGACAGCTCCGACACCCTGGAGGCCATCGCCCGCCGGGTCGGTTACGGCAGCGCCTTCGCCCTGTCCAGCGCCTTCAAGCGGGTGTACGGGATCAGCCCCCAGGAACACCGCTCCCGCGCGGCGTAGCCTGGCACACGTGTACCAGGAACGGACCTCCCGGCTGACCGGCGCGGTGCTCTGGACGAACACTCCGTCGTCCGGCCGCCCCGGCACCGGCCGGGTCCTGCCCGACGGCTGTATGGACCTGCTCTGGCACGCCGGGGAACTCCTCGTCGCGGGCCCCGACACCCGGGCCCACCCCACCGGCTCCGCCGACGGCCCCTGGACCGGCCTGCGCTTCGCCCCCGGTACCGCGCCCGCGCTGCTCGGGGTGCCCGCGCTCGAACTGCGCGACCGCCGGGTGGCCCTCGCCGACCTGTGGCCCGCCGCCGAGGTGCGCCGGGTCTCCGGGCGGCTCGCCGCCGCCCCCGACGCGGGCGCCGCGCTGGAGGACCTGGCGCTGGAGCGGGCCGCGCGCGGGACGCCGCCCGATCCGGCGCTGCGGGAGATCGTCGCCGCGCTCGACGCCGGCCGCCCGGTCGCCGCCACCGCCGACCTGCTCGGCCTCGGCGCCCGCCAACTGCACCGCCGCTCGCTGGCCGCGTTCGGCTACGGCCCGAAGACCCTCGCCCGCGTCCTGCGCCTCCAGCGGGCCCTGGCGCTGGCCCGCGCGGGCGTCCCCCACGCCGAGACCGCGTCCCGCGCCGGGTACGCGGACCAGGCGCATCTGTCCCGGGAGGTGAAGGACCTGACGGGGGTGCGGTTGGGGGAACTGCTGGCGGGATGAGGGGGGTGCGGCACGTGGTGGTGGGGGATGGGCGGTGGTGGTCAGGCCGTGGTGGGGGTGGGTTGGTGGTGGTCAGGCCGTGGTGGGGGCTGGCGGGTGGCGGTCAGGCCGTGGTGGGGGCTGGCCGGGGGCGGTCAGGCCGTGCCGGGGGCCAGGGGGGCGAACAGGTCGACGCCGTGGCCGTCCGGGTCGTGGACGACCGCGTAGCGCTGGCCCCAGGGGGCGTCCCAGGGCTTCAGTTCGCCCTCGTGACCGGCCCCGACCAGGTCCTCGTAGACCCGGTCCACCTCGGCCGGGCTGTCGCAGAGCAGGGCGAGGGAGTGCCGGGAGCCGGTGGGCGGTTCGAAGCCGGGGTGGAAGGCGCGGACGCCCGCCTCGGTGTCCAGCAGCAGGCGCAGTCCGCCGGGCAGCGGGGCCTCCGCGTGCGGGGCGGTCTCCGCACCGTCCGGGAAGGCGAATCCGAGCCGCCGGTAGAAGGCGACCGAGGCGGCCATGTCGGAGACGACCAGGCCGATGGCGTCGAATCGGGGGGTCGGTCGGGGGGTCGGTGGTGGGGTCGGTTGTGCAGTCATGGGGATCACGGTAGGCGGGGGGTGGGGTGGGGGTCTTGAAGGAATCGGACGTGGGGGTGGGGGTGGGGGGATGGCGGCGGACGGGGTGGCGGCGGACCGGGCGGACGCAGCCTCCCCCTCCCCCCTCCCAATCCCCTTGCCCGAACCCCCTCCCTTTCCTACCGTCGCTCCCATGCCCGACGCGCTGTTCTCCGATCCCCGGCTCGCCCCGCTCTACGACGTGCTCGAAGGGGGGCGGCCCGATCTGGAGCCCTATCTCGCGATGGCGGGGGAGTTCGGGGCGCGGCGGGTGCTGGACATCGGGTGCGGCACGGGGGTGCTGGCGCTGCTGCTGGCCGGGCGGGGGCTGGAGGTGACCGGGGTCGATCCGGCGCTCGCCTCGCTGGAGGTGGCGCGGGCCAAGCCCGGCGCGGAGCGGGTGCGGTGGATCCACGGGGACGCGGGCGCGGTGCCGTCGCTCGCGGCCGATCTCGCCGTGATGACGGGCAACGCGGCCCAGGCGGTGATCGGTCCGGCGGACTGGGAGCGGACCCTGCGCGGCGCCTTCGAGGCGCTGCGGCCGGGCGGGCGGCTGGTGTTCGAGACCCGTGACCCGGGCCGCCGGGCCTGGGAGGAATGGGACCGGGAGCACACCCACACCGTGACGGACGTCCCCGGCACCGGCCCGGTCGAGAACTGGATCGACCTGCTCGGCGTCGACGGCCCCCTGGTGACCTTCCGGGCCGCGTATCTCTTCCGGGCGTCCGGGGAGACGCTGTACTCGCACTCGACCCTCTGCTTCCGGGAACGCGACGAGGTGACGGCGGACCTGACGGAGTACGGGTTTTCTCCGGAGGAGGTACGGGAGGCCCCCGACCGGCCCGGCCGGGAGCTCGTGTTCGTGGCGCGACGGCCGGAGGACGGCCGCCGGCGGTCGACGCCGGTCGACGGCGGCTCCACCGCCTGACCCTTCCAGGGGTGGCCGATCCCGGGGGCAGCCGATTCCGGGGGTAATCCATCCCGGCAGTAATCGATCTCGGAGGTGTCGGCCCGCCCGCCGCGCATCACCCCTTGCCCCCTTTCCCATCGACGGAATTCCGCCAGCGGAACGGCTCCGTGGGTGATGTCCGCGCGCATCGGCTTTACTGCATGATGAGTTCGCACGCACCACGCCGGACACGAACCCTAGGGACTTCCGTCGGACGGGGGACGAAATGCGATCCGCCGGGCCCGCGCTGCCGGGCCGCGAAAACATTCTGTACGCGATACGCCGGGCCCTCGACGACACCCTGACGGGCGACGGCAATTGCCTGATCGTCGAAGGCCCGGCCGGTACCGGGAGAACCGCGCTGCTGCGGGCCGCCGTGGAGAGCGCCCGCGCCCGGGGCCTCACCGTCGCCTCCGCCGAGGCCACCCCCCTGGACCGCTCCGTCCCCTACGGCACCCTGCGCGCGCTGCTGCGGCACAGCGTGCCCCCCGCGCTGCTCGCCCCGCTCACCGCGAGCCCGGGGCACGACCCGCTGGAACAGCTCCACCTGACCGCCGAGTTCCTCGGCCGCGCCACCCGTGTCACGCCCCTGCTGGTCGCCCTGGACGACGCCCACCACGCCGACGGCCGCTCCCTGCTGGCCCTGCGCCGCCTGGTCCGCGCCTCCTCCGCGCTGCCCGTGCTGTGGCTGCTCGCCGGGAGCCCCGTCCGCCCGGTCGACGCCCAGGACCCGCACGCCCCGCTCGACCCCATCGACCCCATCGACCCCCTCGGCCCGCTTCTCCAGGACGGCGCCACCCGGCACACCCTCGACCCCCTGCCCCCCGACGCCGTCGCCGCGCTCTGCGCCGAGGTGCTCGGCGCCCGCCCCGACGACGGCGTCCTCGCCCTCGCCGCCCGCTGCGGTGGCAACCCGTACCTCCTCAAGGCACTCCTGGCCACCTCCCTCGCCGACGGGCGGGTGCGCGTCATGCCGGGCACCGGCACCGCCGTCCTGCTCGACAGCACACCCGCCCCGGCCTTCCGGCGGGCCGTCGAGCACCAGGTGCGCGATCTGTCCGGCGGGAGCCGCCGGATCCTCGACGCCCTCGCCGTGCTCGGCCCGCGCTTCTCGGTCCACGAGGCCGCCGCCCTCCTCGGCCGCACCCCCGTGGAACTCCTGCCGCAGATCAGTGAGCTGATCGACGCCGCCGTCCTCGCCGCCGACGGCCCGGCCGTCGTCTTCCGCCACGAACTCGTCCGCGAGACCCTCTGCGACCGGCTCCCCGAGCCCGTACGGACCGCCCTGCACCGGGAGGCCGCCTCGGTGCTCCGGCGCGAGGGCGGACCCGCCGCGAGAGCCATCGAGCAGGTGCCACCCGGCCGCCATGACGCCGACGGCCCCCCGATCCCCAGCGCCCCGATCCCGGGCCCTCCGACCCTCGGCCCTTCGATCCCCGGCCCCTTGCCCCCCACCCCCTCCCTCCCCACCCCCTTACCCCCCGGCGCCGAGCCCCCCGCCCCTCCGCCCCTCGACCCCCTCGCCGCCCGCCGCGCCGCCCGGACCGCCCCGCCGGCCCCCCGGACCGACGCCCCCGGCAGACCCCCGCTCGCCGAACTCATGGCCGACGCCGCCCACTTGATGGGCGCCACCACCCCCACCGCCTCCCGCGCCACCCCCACCCCCACCCCCGTCGCTACGCCCCCCACCCCCCGCCCCTACCTGGTCAAAGACCCCCGCCCCGGCCGCCCCACCGAACCGGTGCACCGCACGACCATGTGGTACTCCGCCGCGCGGGCCCAGGGCCTGCACGACCAGGTCGCCGCCCATGCCCGCGAGGCCCTGCGCGCCGCCCGCGACGACGATCCGGCCGCCGCCCACCACCGGCTCTGGCTGGCGGTCGCCCTCACCGCCCGCGACGAGTTCGACCAGGCCGCGGCCATCCTCACCGGGAACCACGCCCCCCGCGACGACGACCCCCGCGCCCACGCGGCACCGCTCTGGGTGGCGCCGATGTGGCACTTCCACCGGGCCGAACTCGCCCTCGCCGCCGGCCGCCTCGCCGAGGCCGACGCCGGGGCCGCCGAGGCCGTGCGGACCGCCGGGCGGCTGGCCGTGCCCGCGCTCGGCGTGGGACCGCTGGCGCTGCGGGCCCGGGTCGCTCTGCACACCGGCGATCTGGCGCTCGCCCGGCGTCATCTGGCCCTCGCCGGGCCGCTGTCGGCGGGTGCGGCCGGTGCCGCGCTGGAGGACCTGGCCTGGGTCACCGCCCTGCTGCACCGGGCGGCCGACGACGAGCCGCGCACCGCCGTCGACGCCCTCTCCCCGGTCTACGCGGCGCTGCCGGGACGGCCCCTGCTGCTGGCCAAGGAGCCCCCCGCGGGTGCCGGTCTGGTGCGGGCCGCGCTCGGCGCCGGGGACACCGGACGGGCCGCCGCCGCCACCGAGGCCGCCCGGCTGGCCGCCGCCCGCAACCCCACGGTGACCTCGGCCCTCGCCGCCGTCGCGCACGCCGAGGGGGTGCTGCGCGACGACGTGGACCGGCTGCGCACCGCCGTGGCGCACTACCGCCGCGGGCCCCGGCCGCTCGCCCTCGCCGCCGCCGCCGAGGATCTCGCCCGCGCCGAGGAGGCGCACGGCGGGCGGCCCGCCGCCCTCGGCCTCCTCAAGGAGGCGCTGGGCCGCTACCAGGGCCTCGGCGCCGACGGCGACGCGCTCAGGGTCCGCAGGACGCTCCACGCCCTCGGCGTCCGCGGCGTCCGGAACCGGAACCGGGACGGGGACCGGGAGCCCGGGGCGGCCGTCGCCGGTGACCGGGCCCGCTGGGAGCGGCTCACCCCCTCCGAACTGCGGGTCGTCCGGCTGGTGGCGCAGGGGCTGACCAACCGGGAGGTCGCCGGGCGGCTCTTCCTGTCCCGGCACACCGTGGACAGCCATCTGCGGCACAGCTTCACCAAGCTCGGCGTGACCGGCCGGGTCGAACTGACCCGCCGGGTACTGGCCCACGAGCGCGAGGACGACGACGACCTGCCCCTGGACGGCACCGGCTGACGGACCGTCCGCCCGCCCCCGCCCCGGATCACCAGAACACGTGATGCCGGACCCCGCCGCCCGCCCGGAGACTGACCGCACACCGACCACCCACGCACCCGTTCCCCCCGCCCCGGCGCAGAAGGAGCGCACCCATGACCGTCCACCACCCCACCGCACCCGAAGCCGCACACGAGGTACCGGCGCACGAGGTACCAGCGCACGAAGCACCCGCGCACGAGGTACCCGCGCCGGTCCGGATGTACGAGATGCTCTACAGCTCCCTGGTCAGCCAGTTGATCCTCGCCGTCGCCGAACTCGGCGTCGCCGACGCCATCGGCGACGAGGTGCGGCACGTAGACGACATCGCCGAGCGCACCGGCACCCACCCCGCGTCCCTCTACCGGGGTCTGCGGGCGCTGGCCAGCGTCGGAGTGTTCACCGAGGTGGAGCCGGAGACCTTCGGACTCACCCCGCTCGCCGCGACCCTGCGCAGCGACGTCCCCGGCTCCATGCGGGACCTGGCCCGCTATGTCGGACTGCCCGAGCGGCAGCAGTCGTTCGGCGCGCTCGCGCACACCCTGCGCACCGGCAGGCCGGCCTTCGACCATGTGCACGGCAGCGACTTCTGGACCTACATCGCCGCCCACCCCGAGCGGGGCGACCTGTTCAACCGGGCCATGGCCAGCATGTCCGTCATGGTCAACTCCAGCGTCCTGGACATCTACGACCTCTCCGACGCCCGTCGGCTCGTGGATGTCGGCGGCGGACACGGACAGCTCCTCGGCGCGCTCCTCCAGCGTTATCCGCAGCTCACCGGCGTCGTCTACGACCTGCCCCGGGTGGTGCCCGAGGCCCGGACCGTGCTCGCGGACCTGGGGGTCGCCGAGCGGGCCGAGTGCGTCGGCGGGGACTTCCTGCTGTCGGTGCCGGAGGGCGCCGACACCTACGTCCTGTCCTGGACCCTGCACGACTGGGACGACGAGGACGCCGTCACCATCCTGCGCAACATCCGCCGGGCGCTCGGCGACTCGGGCCGGCTGATCGTCATCGACGAGGTGCTGCCGGAGGGGGACACCCCGCACTTCGGCAAGTTCGAGGACATCGTGATGCTGTCGCTGCTCACCGGGCAGGTGCGGACCGAGGCGCAGTTCGCCGCGCTGTTCGAGAAGGCGGGCTTCCGGCACGTGGAGACCCTGCCGACCCGGTCACCCACGAGCCTGGTGGTGGCCGTACCGGTCTGAGCGGGGTCCCGGCCCGTCCCGGGGAGGCCCGAGGGAAGCCCGATGGCCCGCCGCGTACCCCCGCGCGGCGGGCCTCCGGGCTTCCCGGGGACGGGCAGCCAGCACAGCCATCGAGGGGCCCTCCCGGAGGTTCTCCGAAGCCCCCGGGGATCCCCCGAAACCTCCTCCCGGGAATTCCCGTCCGGGCCCGGCGAATTAATTCCTGCCGCCCCTCCGATCGCTTCTCCCGACCCCTTGTCAAGTTTATCGGGAATTGTTTGTCAGGTCGGCGCGAGATCGCCCCGGGATCACCCCGCCATCGCCCCGGTAATGACGCGGAGCCGATCCCGAATCTCGAATTCACACCACCCATAATCCCGTATCCGCGTGATGCGCACGCCCGGAGCAGTTGCCTAGCCTCCGGTGCATGCCAATCGACAGGACTGACCCGGCGTACCCCATGACGTCCGGAATCACCGCGCCCTTGACGACGGCTCCCGCCCCGGACGCCGAGGTGTCCCGGATCTGTGTGATCGGGGCCGGTCCGCGCGGACTGTGCGTGCTGGAGCGGCTCGCCGCGCAGGCCCGGCTGCCCCGCTGGCGGGGACGGACCATCCAGGTGCATCTGGTGGACCCCCGCGGCGCCGGCGGCCAGGTGTGGCGGCCCGGCCAGGACGCCGAGCTGCTGATGAACACCGTCGCCTCGCAGATCACCCTGTTCAGCGACGACAGCGTCGAGTGCGAGGGCCCGGTCGTCCCCGGGCCGAGCCTGCACCAGTGGGCGGCCCTCCTGGACGAACTCGGCTCCCCCCGCGAACTGCCCGCACGCACCCGGCGCGAGGCCCGCGACCTCGGCCCCGACAGCTACCCCACCCGCCGCCTCTACGGCCACTACCTGGTCTGGGTACTGGACCGGCTGCTGAGCACTGCGCCCGCCAACCTCGTGGTCGAGACCCACCCGGCCCTCGCCGTCGCCCTGTACGACGGCCCCGGCACGGACCGCACCCAGACCGTCGTCCTGGACGACGGCACCCTGCTGACCGCACTGGACTCGGTGGTCCTCGCCCAGGGCCACGCGCCCGTCGCGCCCGGCGCCCGCGAGCGCGAACTGACCGCGTACGCCGACCGGCACGGCCTGGTCTACCGCCCGCCCGGCAACCCCGCCGACGCCGACTACGGCGCCATCGCCCCCGGCGAGCGGGTCGCCCTGCTCGGCATGGGCCTCACCTGCTTCGACCTCGTCGCCCTCCTCACCACCGGGCGCGGCGGCACCTACCGGCGGATCGACGGCCACCTCGTCTACCACCCCTCCGGGCAGGAGCCCGTGCTGCATCTCGGCTCGCGGCGCGGCATCCCGTACCACGCCCGGGGCGAGAACGAGAAGGGTGTCTCCGGCCGCCACGACCCGCTGTTCCTCACCCCCGCCGCCATCGAGGGGCTCCGCCACCGCCACCGCACCGCCGGGCCGCTGTCCTTCCGCGCGGATGTCTGGCCGCTGGTCTCCCGGGAGGTGCGCGCGGTCTACTACCACGCGCTCCTCGCCGAGCGGGGCGACCGCGCCACCGCCGACGCCTTCCTCCACGAGTACGTCGCCCAGGGCGCCGACGACGGCCCCGCCGAGCACGCCCTCCTCCTGCGCCACGGCATCCCCCGCGCCCGCTTCTGGGACTGGAAGCACATCGAACACCCCTACGGCGACCGCGACTTCACCGGCCCCGGCGACTACCGCCGCTGGCTCCTCGCCCATCTGCGCGAGGACCTCGCCGAGGCCCGCAGGGGCAATGTCAGCAGCCCCCTCAAGGCCGCCCTGGACGTCCTGCGCGATCTGCGCAACGAGATCCGCCTCGTCGTCGACCACGCCGGTCTCGGCGGCGCCTCCTACCGCGACGAACTCAGCGGCTGGTACACCCCCCTCAACGCCTATCTCTCCATCGGCCCGCCCGCCCGCCGGATCGAGGAGCTGATCGCGCTGATGGAGGCGGGCGTGGTCGAGGTCCACGGCCCCGGCATCCGCGTCGAACCCGACCCGCACGGCCGCGGCTTCGCCCTGCGCTCCACCCGGGTCCCCGGCCCCGACACCCTGGTCACCGCCCTGATCGACGCCCGGCTCCCCGAGTTCGACCTCCGCACCACCACCGACCCCCTCCTCACCCACCTCCTGCGCACCGGCCGCTGCACCCCCTACCGCATCCCCGACGGCACCGCCGAGCCCTACGAGACCGGCGGCCTCGCCGTCACCGCCCGCCCCTACCACGTACTCGACCGGGACCGCCGTCCGCATCCGCGCCGACTGGCCTTCGGGGTGCCCACCGAGGGCGTCCACTGGGTGACGGCGGCCGGGATCCGGCCCGGCGTCAACTCGGTCATCGTCGGCGACAGCGACGCCATCGCCCACACCTGCCTGAGCGCCGCCGACGCCCGGATCGCGGCGGCCCGCGCCCGCCGGACGCCGTATCTGCACCGCCATGTCCCGCTGGCCTGGCTGCCCAGCAGCCGACGGCCCCTGCTCACCGCCACCGGGGGGAGCCCGTCATGACCAGCCCTGCCACCGATACCGCCGCCCTCGCCGATGCCGGGCTGCTCTCGCCGGTCCGGGCGGGTTCCGGCGCCGACGAACTGCTCGGGGACGACGCGTATCTGCGCGCCATGCTGGAGACGGAGATCGCGCTCGCCGAGACCCAGGCGCACCTGGGCATCGTCCCGGCCTCCTCGGTCGGGCCGATCACCGAGGCCGCCCGCTCGGGCCGGATCGACCCGGTGGCCCTCGCCCGGGGCGCGCGGGACGCGGCGAACCCCGTCGTCGGTCTGGTCGCCGCGCTGACCGCCGAGGTCGCCGCGCTGGACCCCCGGGCCGCCGAACACGTCCACCACGGCAGCACCAGCCAGGACATCCTGGACACCGCCGCCATGCTGGTCGCCACCCGGGCCCTGCGGCACATCGACAGCGCGCTGATCCGCACCGCCGACGCCCTCGCGGAGCTGGCCGTCCGTCACCGGGACACCCCGGTCGCCGGGCGCACCCTCACCCAGCACGCCGTGCCGGTCACCTTCGGGCTCAAGGCCGCGGGCTGGCTCACCCTGGTGCTCGACGCCTCCGACCGGATCCGCCGCCCGCTCACCCCCGGCCTGCCCGTCCAGCTCGGCGGCGCGGCCGGCACCCTCGCGGCGTACAACGCCGTCGCCCGCGGCACCCCGGCCGCCGACGCGGGCGGTGACCTGCCCGGCCTCGGTACGGAGCTGGCGGCGCCGCTGGCCGCGCGGCTCGGGCTGGCCGCGCCGCCGGTGCCCTGGCACGCGCTGCGCACCCCGGTCGCCGACCTCGGCGCCGCCCTCGCCTTCACCTGCGGCGCGCTGGGCAAACTCGCCCTGGATGTGCAGGGGATGGCCCGCACCGAGGTCGGGGAGGTCGCCGAACCCGGCGGGGAGGGCCGGGGCGCGTCCTCGGCGATGCCGCAGAAACGCAACCCCGTGCTGGCCACGCTGATCACCTCGGCCGCCCGCCAGGTGCCGCCGCTGGCGCTGATCCTCACCCAGAGCCTGATCGCCGAGGACGAGCGGGCGCCCGGTGCCTGGCACGCCGAGTGGCAGCCGCTGCGCGAGGCCCTGCGCCTGACCGCGGGCGCCGCCGACAACGCGGCCGAACTCGCCGCCGGGCTCTCGGTGTTCCCGGCGCGGATGCTGGCCAACCTGGAGCTGAGCGGCGGCGCGCTGCACGCGGAACGGCTGGGCGTCGCCCTCGCGCCGGCCCTCGGGAAGAAGGTGGCGAAACGCCTCCTGGCCCGGCTGACCGCCCCTCAGGAACCGGGCGGCGGCCCGTCCTTCGCCGAGCGCCTCGCCACGGCCCCGGAGACGGCCGGCCGCTTCACCGGCCCCGAGGGCACCGCCGCGCTCAAGGAACTCCTCGAACCGGCCGGATACCTGGGCGCCTCGGGCCTCCTGGTGGACCGGGTCCTGACCCGCCACGCGACCCACGGGCCCGCGACAACACACGGGCACGCGATCAACGGGAGGGACGACGGCCACTAGAAGGCCCGGCGGGCTGACCCGGCGTCAGAGATCCGGGCCGACCCCGCGTCAGGACTTGCGCCCCACCGCCCCGTACGCGTCCACCGCCACATCCGACGCCTCGCCGTCCGGGCGCCAGCGGGTCACCTGTGCCACGCCCGGCTCCACCAGCTCCAGACCGTCGAAGAACGCGCCGATCTCCTCGACGCCGCGCACGTAGTACGGCACCGCGCCGCTGGCGTTGTAGGCGTCGGAGGCGGCGATCATGCCCTCGCTGGTGGCGGTGGAGTCGCTGATCACCAGATAGCTGCCCGAGGGCAGTCCGGCCATCAGCCGCTGCACCAGGGCGCGGGCCTGCCCGTGGTCCGCGACATGGCCCAGGGTGTTGAGGATGATCAGGGCGATCGGCCGGTCGAAGTCCAGCGTGCCGGCGGCGGTCTCCAGCACCGCCTCCGGGTCGTAGAGGTCGGCGTCGAGGTACGCCGTCCTGCCCTCGGGGGTGCTGGTGAGCAGGGCGTTGGCGTGGGTCAGCACGATCGGGTCGTTGTCGACGTAGACGATCCGGGAGTCCGGGGCGACCCGCTGGGCGACCTCATGGGTGTTGTCGGCGGTCGGCAGCCCGGTGCCGATGTCCAGGAACTGCCGGATCCCCTGCTCCACGGCCAGGTACCGCACGGCCCGGCCCAGGAACTGGCGGCTGGTCACCGCGACATCGACGAGCCCCGGGAAGATCTCCTTGATGTGGTCGCCGATCTCGCGGTCGACCTCGTAGTTGTCCTTGCCCCCGACGAAGTAGTTCCAGAAACGGGCGGAGTGCGGCTTGGTGGTGTCGATCCGAGCGCGAATCTCCGCAGACGCGACGATCTGGGGGTTGGACTCCGACACGGCAGTGCCTCCTGCGGACGAGAGGGTGATCAGGGCAGCAACAAGGTAGGCGAACCCCGGACCGGCGCCACGGCGGGGGTGACCCTGTGCCGCGTGCGCACAGTGAGGTTCTGGCCAACCTTTGAGGGGTGGCCTGTACACGATGCCATGACCAGGCCGGAGAAGCACAGCCTTCCGGGAATCGAAGGTGATCAAGTGACATGACCTGCGAATGAATTGATGTACGGCGATATCGCCCGAAGGGGCGCAAGTACCGCTGGCACGCGTCACCCGATCGGTCCCGGCCAACCCCCGCTGCGTCGGAATAGACGCCCGGAGTGTGGTGCTCTGATCTGAACCGGAACTCCATGCTGCGCGGTGCGGAAGGACTGGTGGGCGGATGACGACGACCGAGCCGGCGAACCCCGTGGATCCGGCGGATCCGGCGAACCCCGTGGATCCGGCGGTCGGGCCGCGGCCCGTCGCCGCCACCCCCCACGGCCGCGTCCGGGGCCGCTGGGAGAACGGGATCGCGGTCTTCCGCGGCATCCCCTACGCCGCCCCGCCCTTCGGCCCGCTCCGCTTCCGCCCGCCCGTGCCGCCCGCGCCCTGGGACGGCGTCCGCGACGCCGGAGCCTTCGGCCCGACCCCGCCGAAACCGCCGTACTCCGACGCCTTCGCCCAGTACCTCTCCGACCCGGTGATCCCCGGCGACGACTGCCTCAACCTCAACGTCTGGACTCCCGAGCCCGGCCCCGGCGCCCGTCTGCCGGTGCTGGTCTGGCTCCACGGCGGCGCCCTGACCAGGGGTTCCTCCGCCGTCCCGGTCTACGGCGGCGGCCCCTTCGCCCGCGACGGCGTCGTCCTGGTCTCGATCAACTACCGGCTGGGCGTCGAGGGCTACGGACTGTTCCCCGACGCCCCCGCCAACGCCGGGCTGCGCGACCAGATAGCCGCCCTGACCTGGGTGTACGAGTCCATCGAGGCATTCGGCGGCGACCCGGGGCGGATCACCCTCTTCGGCCAGTCGGCGGGCGCCATCAGCATCGGCGCGCTCATCGCCGCCCCGCAGACCCAGGGCCTGGTGCGCCGGGCCGTCCTCCAGAGCGGGGCACCCGAGGCCGCCGAGCGCGACAAGGTACGGCGGATGGTGCGCCGGATGGCCGGCCGGCTGCGGATCCCGGCCACCGCCGCCGCCTTCGCCGCCGCCGACCGGGAGCAGCTCCTGCGCACCCAGGCCGAGGTCGGCCGCCTCAGCAGCCCGGTCCTCGGCGGCCCGGCGTTCGGGATCGTCGTGGACGGCGATGTCGTCCCCCGGGACCCGCTCCGGGCCCTCACCGAGGGCGGCGCGGCCCCCGGCGTCGAGCTGCTGATGGGCTGGACCCGCGACGAGTACCGGCTCTGGCTGGTCCCCGGCGGACTGCTGGAGCGCGTCGACCGCCTCGGCCCGGTCGCCCTGGCCGCCGCCATGGCCCGCTGCCACTGCGGCCACGAGGTGCCGCGCGGCTACCGCACCCTGCGCCCCGAGGCCGGCACCGCCGAGATCGTCGGCCAGTTGGTCACCGACCACCTGCTGCGCATCCCCCTGCACCACCTGGCCGACGCCCGCCCCGCCGCCTCCTACCTCTACGAGTTCGCCTGGCCGTCCCTGGTCCCCGACCTCGGCGCCTGCCACGCCCTGGAACTCGGGTTCGTCTTCGACACCGGCGAGGTCCCCGAGTCCGCGAAACTGGCGGGCACCGGAGCGCCCCAGTCGCTGGCCGACGAGATGCACCGGGCCTGGGTCCGCTTCGCCGCCGACGGCGACCCCGGCTGGCCGCGCTGGGACGCCTCCCACCCCGTCCACCTCTTCGGCGACGGCCCCTCCCACACCGTCAGGGGCCCCCGCGACGCCGAACTCTCCCTCTGGTCCGCTCCGCCCCCGCCCCCCGTCCCCGCACCGCCCGCCCCACCGGCCGACCTCCCGGCCCGGATGACCGAACTCCGCTCGGTGGTCCGCCGCCTGCGCCTGCCCGGCAGCGTGAACCGCACCGACACCACCGACACCACCGACACCAAGGGGACCGCCTAACGCTCCCGCAGCGCCCGCGCCACCTCCCCGATCACCCCCGGCCCCACCCGGCAGCACCCCCCGATCAGCCGCGCCCCCGCGTCCCGCCACTCCCGCACCCGCCCCGCGTCGAACACGGCCCGCCCGTCCCAGCCCCCGGCGCCCCACGCCTCCCCGCTGTTGGGATAGGCGACGACCGGCTTGCCGGTCACCCGGGCCGCTACCTCCACCGCCCCGGCGACCTCACGCGGCGCACAGCAGTTCACCCCCACGGCGATCACCTGGTCCACCCCCGCCGCCACCCCGAACGCCTCCTCCAGCGACTGCCCGGCCCGCGTCCGCCCCCCGTCCACGGTGTACGACAGCCACACCGGCACCCCCGTCCCGCGCACCGCCCGCAGCAGCGCCACCGCCTCGTCGACGTCCGGCACCGTCTCCAGCGCCAGCACATCCGGCCCCGCCCCGGCCAGCGCCTCCACCCGGGGCCGGTGGAACCGCTCCAGCTCGGCCACACCGAGCCCGTACCGCCCCCGGTACTCGGACCCGTCCGCCAGCATCGCCCCGTACGGCCCCACCGAGCCCGCCACCCACAGCGGGCGCGCCGCCCCCGCCCGCCGGGCCGCCTCCCGGGCCAGCGCCACGCTCGACGCGATCAGCCCACCGGCCCGCGCCCGCCCCACCCCGCGCCGCGCGAACCCCTCGAAGGTCGCCTGGTAACTGGCCGTGATCGCCACCTCGGCCCCGGCCGCGAAGTACGCCCCGTGCGCCGCCACGACCGCCTCCGGCGCCTCCTGGAGCAGCCGCGCCGACCACAGCGCGTCCCCCAGGCCGTACCCGGCGGCCTCCAACTGGTTCGACAGCCCGCCGTCCAGGACGACCGTCCGGGCGGCGAGGACGGCGGCGAGCGGGGGGCGCGGGGCGGACCTCATCCTCCGACGCTAACGCGCCCGCCGCGCCCCGCGAAGTGCGCAGGTCAGTGGCAGTTGCACAGCATGTGCAGAGCCTCGGGTCGCCCTCAACCCGCCCAAAGCGGAACTCCCGCCCCGAGACTGTGAGCGCTCACGAGAGCGGCCGTGCGGGGGTCGCCCGGTGCTCATCCGATGGTCGCGAAGAGTTCATGTGCCCCCTCGATTCTCCTCACGCGGCGCACCAGCACCGCGCACGGCAGCCGCCGCGCCGAGCGCCGGCGGCGACAGGAGGCACATTCATGGGGCACAGCCACGGACCCGGGCACCACCACCACCCGCACGACCACGGTCACGGCCATGACCACGACCACACGCACGAACAGGGCGCGCTGCCCGCCGCGTTCGACACCTCCGTGCCGGACAGCGAGCTGAACCCCGCCCAGCGCTCGCGCCGTTCGCTGCTGCGCCGCGCCGGACTGCTCGGCGCCGGGCTGGCCGCCGGGAGCGTGCTCGCGCCCCAGGGCGCCGCCGCGGCCCCGGCCCGGCCGGTGTCCGGGTCCAGCCGCAAGAACGGCTTCCTGTGGCTGGCAGGCGACCACCACATCCACACCCAGTACTCCAGCGACGGCAAGTACCGGGTCGTCGACCAGGTCCGCCAGGGCGCCAAGCACGGCATGGACTGGCTGGTCATCACCGACCACGGCTCCGCCACCCACGCCAAGATCGGGGTGGAGAAGGTCAACCCCGACATCAAGGAGGCCCGCTCCGCCTACGAGGACACCCTCGTCTTCCAGGGCCTGGAGTGGAACATCCCGGCCGCCGAGCACGGCACCGTCTTCGTGCACCCCGGCAGGAACGAGGTGTCCGTCCTCAAGCAGTTCGAGAACGACTACGACGGCAGCGTCAAGGGCGCCACCGCCAACACCCCCGCCAACGAGGCCCTCGCCATCGCCGGTATCGCCTTCCTCTCCGAGCAGGTCAGGCAGCGCAAGGTGCAGGACGCGCTGATGCTCGCCAACCACCCGGCCCGGCGCGGCGTCGACTCCCCGCACGAGATCCGGGGCTGGCGCGACGCGGGCTCCGCCGCCCACCAGATCGCCGTCGGCTTCGAGGGCGCCCCCGGCCACCAGGCCGCCGGTCTGCCCGCCCCGCTCGGCCCCGGCCGCGCCCGCGGCATCTACGACAACAACCCCAGCGCCGACTCCTTCGCCGGGTACCCGCCGGAGAGCTACCGCACCTGGGGCGGCTTCGACTGGATGACCGCCACCGTCGGCGGCCTCTGGGACAGCCTGATCGCCGAGGGCAAGCCCTGGTGGATCACCGCCAACTCCGACTCCCACCAGATCTACGCCGACACCGCGGGCCGCGGCGGCGGCGACTTCAACGCCAACGGCCGCTACGACGACCCCGTCTACCACGGACAGATCGACCTCTCCCAGGGCGACTACTGGCCCGGTTACTACAGCCGCACCCACGTCGGCTCCGACGGCTTCTCCTACGCCGCCGTCATGGACGGCATCCGCGCCGGGCGGATCTGGGTCGACCACGGCCAGTTGATCAGCGCCCTGGACGTCCGGGTCTCCGGCGGCAGCCGCTGGGCCACCCTGGGCGGCGCCCTGCACGTCAAGAAGGGCACCCGCGTCACCCTCTCCGCCGAGGTCGCCCTCGCCGGCGGCCCCAACTGGGCCGGGTTCACCCCGTCGCTGGCCCGCGTCGACGTCATCCAGGGCGATGTCACCGGCACGGCCCAGGACAAGGACACCTTCACCGCCCCGTCCGCCCGGGTCGTCAAGTCGTTCGAGGTCAACAAGTCCACCGGGACGGCCACGCTCTCCTACGACCTGGGCAGGGTCGACCGCCCGGTCTACGTCCGGCTGCGCGGCACCGACGGCAAGCGCACCGCCGTCGGCCCGAACGGCGCCGCCGTCGACCCGAACGGGCCGGTGCTGGACGTGGTCGGCGACGCCGACCCCTGGAAGGACCTGTGGTTCTACTCCAACCCGGTGTGGGTCCTGCCCTCGTGACGCCCGCGCCCGCCCACCTCCTCACCGTCGACCCGGGCATCGGGGACCTCGCCGGGGCGGACCATCTCCTGCGGGACCTCGCCGCCCGGCTCGCCCTGCCCGAGGACGCGGTCGGCTGCACCCACCTGGTCCGGGACGACGGCCGCCCGCGCGTCGCCCTCTCCCTCGCCCTGGCGTCGGAGGCGGCCAGGGACAGGGCGCGGGACCGGCTCGCCGCCCACGGCCACCAGGCCACCGACGGCGCCCCCGACGACCGGGGCAGGGCGGTCCTCTACCCGGGCGCCGAGGCCCTCACCGGCACGCTGACGATCGCGGACCTCCTCTCCGGCTCCGCGATCGACGCCGTGACCGTCCTCGGCACCCCGGACGCACCCGCCCCGGACACCCCGCTGGACACCCGCGGCCATGTGCGCCCCCAGTGGCAGGACGGCCGCCTGGTCCTCCTCGCCCAGCCCGCCGCGGGAGGCGTCCTGGTGCCGTTCGAGCACCCGGACCCCACCCCCTGCTGCGCCGACCACTGAGCGTCCGCCGCACCGCGCGACCGCCCCGGGATCCGCCCCGGGGCGGCCGTGCTCAGCCCGTCGTCGTGAAGACGAAGGCGAACTCCGCCGGTTCCGCCGTCAGCCGGTACGGCGGCAGCACGCCCGGCCCGCAGGACTGGGAGCCGATGCCCTGCTGCCCGTGGTCCAGGGTGACCCACACCGTGCCGCCGGGCACCAGGTCGCTCGGATGCTCCGCCGCGTCGAGCTGCTCGGAGGTCCACCGGCGGGCGGTGAACCAGAACTCCGGGTCGCCCTCGATCCGCAGCCCGCCCAGCTCCGCCCGGCGCACCCCGGGCCGGGCCCCGTTCTCCTGCGGCCGGACGTACGGCGTCTGGAGCGCGTCGACCGTCGACCGGAACAGCCCGGTGCGGCAGGCGTCCCGGGTGTCCGGGTAGCCCTCGCCGGGGCCGCCGCCGTACCAGGTCACCCGGTCCGCCGCCGTCAGCCCGAGCCGCACCCCGAGCCGGGGCAGCGGCACCGGCCAGTCGCCCTCGGGGGTCACCGCGACCGCCAGTTGCAGCCGGGTGCCGTCGCCGGTCCAGCGGTACACCGCGCGCAGGCCCTCCTCGCGTCCGGCGGCGGCCACCCGGGTGCGTACCGTCAGCGCGTCCGGGCGGAGGTCGACGCCGTCCAGCCGGTGCCGCATCCGGTGCAGACCCATCCGGCGCCAGAGCGGGCCGAGACGGGGATCGGGCTGCCAGGACGCCCCCTCGTCGTTGTCGGTGGGCGCCCGCCACACCTCCAACCGGGGCGGCCCGCTCACCGGCACCCCGCCGATCGCCCGCAGGGCGCCCGTCGCCGGGTCGAAGACCCCCGGGCCGAGAGTGATCCCGCCCTCCTCCTCCACCGGGCGGTCGTGCGCCGTCAGGACCGGCACCCGGCGGGCGACGGCGGGCAGTTGCGCCCACGCCACCTCGTGACCGCGCTCCGCCCAGCCGGTGTCCCGGGCCAGCACCGCCCGCAGCGTCCACAGCGCCTCGCCGTCGTGCCCGTCCGGCGGCTGCGGCAGCTTCAGCTCGGCCGACTCGCCCGCCGCCAGCGGCCCCACCGCGAGGGCCCCCTCGGCGACCGCCACCCCCTCCACCTCGTACGCCCAGGAGAAGGTCAGCGCCGACAGGTCCGCGAAGTCCTGCCGGTTCGTCACCCGGACCGTGCGCCCGGCGCCGGTGCCGACGCCCTCGAACCGGACCGGCTCGATCACCTTCTTCAGCGCCGCCAGCCCGGGGGAGGGGGTGCGGTCCGGGAACAGCAGCCCGTCGCAGACGAAGTTCCCGTCGTGCACCTCCTCCCCGAAGTCCCCGCCGTAGGCGAACCCGTACCGGGCGTCCTCGATCCCGTGGTCGATCCACTCCCAGACGAAACCGCCCTGGAGCCGGTCGTGGCTCTCGAACAGCCGCTGGTACTCGGCCAGTCCGCCCGGCCCGTTGCCCATCGCGTGGGCGTACTCGCACAGGATGAACGGCAGCCGGCGGCGTCTGCGCGGGCCGCCGTCCAGGCCCCGGCCGATCCGCTCGGTCTCGGCGTGCGGGAGATACATCCGGGAGTACAGATCCGTGTCCCGGCAGTCGTGGTCGCCCTCGTAGTGCAGCAGCCGGGAGGAGTCCCGCTCGCGGATCCAGCGGGCCATCGCGGTCAGCCCGCGCCCGGTGCCCGCCTCGTTGCCCAGCGACCAGACGATCACCGACGGATGGTTCTTGTCCCGCTCCACCATCCGCGCCGCCCGGTCCAGCAGCGCCGGGCGCCAGCGGTCGTCGTCGACCGGGTTGTCCCGCCAGTCCTGCGCGGTGAAGCCATGGGTCTCCAGATCGCACTCGTCGATCACCCACAGCCCGTACTCGTCGCACAGGTCCAGGAACGCCGGATGCGGCGGATAGTGCGCGGTGCGCACCGCGTTGATGTTGTGCCGCTTCATCAGCAGCACGTCCTCGCGCAGCGTCTCCACATCCAGCGCCCGGCCCCGGCGGGGATGCCACTCGTGCCGGTTGACGCCCTTGAGGAGGACGGGCCGCCCGTTCACCTTGAGCAGCCCGTCCGCCAGGGCCACCGTCCGGAACCCGATCCGCAGCGCCACCCGCTCGCCCGCCGTGGCCAGCACGGCGTCGTACAGCCTCGGTGTCTCCGCCGTCCAGGGCGCCACCGCCGCCCGCGCGCTCTCCCCGCTCGCCAGGTCCAGGCCCAGTTCCGGGACGGTGACCCGGCCGGGCACCTCGGAGTCGACCCGCAGGGTGCCCTCGCCGGTGGTGTGGTCGTACCCGGCGTGCACGAAGAAGTCCCGGACCGCGCCCGGCGGCCGGTGCAGCAGCGTCACGTCCCGGAAGATCCCGGGCAGCCACCACTGGTCCTGGTCCTCCAGATACGACCCCGACGACCACTGGTGGACCCGGACGGCCAGCACATTGCCGGACGGTTTCAGCAGCGCGCCCACCGCGAACTCGTGCGGCAGCCGCGAGCCCTTGAACTCGCCGAGCGGAGTGCCGTTCAGCCAGACGCGGGCGCAGGACTCCACCCCGTCGAAGCGCAGCACCGCGTCCCCGTCGGCCGGCCAGTCGGCGGGCAGGTCGAAGAGGCGCAGATGGTCGCCGGTGGGGTTCTCGGTGGGCACCCGGGGCGGGTCGACCGGGAAGGGGTAGGTGTGGTTGGTGTAGATCGGGGCGCCGTACGCGCCGCCGCCTTGGAGCACCCAGTGGCCCGGCACCTCGATTCCGGCCCAGTCCCCGGCGTCGAACCCGGGCCGGGCGAAGGACGCGTCGGCGGTGCCCGCGCCGGGGGACAGCCGGAAGCGCCAGGTGCCGCCGAGGGGGAGCGCCGCCGCGTCGGAGGACCGGGCCCGCGCCCGGGGCGGCAGCGTCCCGCTCCCGGGCGAGACGTCCTCGACATAGGCGGGGGTGGTGGTGGAACGGAACGACATGGTCTCTCTCCTCACGACGTCCGGAGGCTTCCCCCTGGGCATCCCAGGAAGCCCCCGCCGATGAGGGGACGCACGCCGTGCGGACGGCCACCGTCACCGCAACGGCGCACGGGCGGGCGACGCGCTCCCGGCGCGTGGGTGCCCGTGGGGGAGGGGCCGGGTGTGGGGCGCACCGCGCGTGGGGGCGCCCGCGCGGGAGGGGCTGGGGGCGGGCGTCCTGGGCGACGAGCGCCCCCCTGCGCATGGGTGCCCGTGCGGGAGGGTCCCGGTGTGGGCGTCCTTGATGACGGGTGCACCGCGCGCATGGGTGCCCGGACCGGCTCGCCGACGCGGGCGGCCGGGTGCCGACGAGCGCCCCGCACGCGTGGGTGGCTGTGCGGGAGGGGCCGAGTGTGGGGCGCCCCGCGCGCGTGGGTGCCCGTCAGGGGAGCGGCCCCAGGCAGTCGTTCACGAAGTCGTTGGCGAAGACGCCCCCCGGGTCCAGGGCCCGCCGCAGCGCCCGGAAGTCGGCCAGCCGCGGATACCGGCCCCGCACCACCTCCCCCGGCATCGTGAACACCTTCCCCCAGTGCGGCCGGGCCGCGAAGCCGTCGAGCGCGGCCTCGACCCGCCGCACCACGGGCAGCACGGCCGCGGTGTCGGCGACCCAGGTGAAGTGCAGGGCGACGGTGTCCCGGCCGTGGCTCGGGCTCAGCCACTGCCCGTCGGCGGCGACCGTGCGCACCTCGCAGGTCTGGGTGACCGGCGCCAGTGCCGCCCGCATCCGGTCGAGGGCGTGCAGGGCGTCCAGGGCGTGGGCGCGGGGCAGCAGATACTCGGACTGGAGTTCGTCCCCGCTGCTCGGGGTGAACTCCGCCCGGAAGTGCGGCAGCCGCTCGTGCCAGGGGCCGGGCACCCCGCCCTGCTCGGTGCAGTGGACGGCGGGCATCCCGGGCACCGGATGCAGCGGCCCGGTCGCGGGCGTGCCCCAGCCGATCTCCCGCAGCGGTTCGTCGGTGCGCCGCTTGACCCAGAGCTGCCGGAACCCCGGCGCCCGCCAGTCGGTGAACAGACTGACGCTGTACGCCGCCGTCATCACCGCCTCGAAGTCCAGCCCGGCCAGCGGCAGTTCGGTGAACAGCCGCTGCTCCACCTCGAAGGCGGGCGCCAGGTCCAGGGTGAGCGCGGTGACCACGCCGAGGGCGCCCAGCGCGGTGACGGCCCCGCCGAACCGGGGGTCGTCCCGGCCGATCCGTACCGCCGTCCCGTCCGCCGTGAGCAGCTCGACCTCCCGTACGGCGTCGGAGAGGGGCCCGTTGCCCGCCCCGGAGCCATGGGTGCCGGTAGCGACGGAACCGGCGACGGAGATGTGCGGCAGCGACGCCAGGTTGGGCAGGGCGAGACCGCGGGCGTGCAGCGCGCGGGCCAGCTCGGCGTAGCGGACACCGCCGGAGACCCGTACGGTCCGGGCGGCCGTGTCGATGTCGAGGGCCGGGGGCAGGGCGTCCAGGCGGAGCAGCGTCCCGCCGGGGCCCGGGTCGGCGGCGGTGCTGAAGGAGTGCCCGCTGCCCAGCACCCGGACCCGGGTGGCGGAGGTGACCGCGTCCCGCAGCGCGTCCGGGGTGCGGGGGCGGGCGACCCGGGCGGCCCGGTAGGTGATGTTTCCGGCCCAATTGGTGATGGGTGTGGTGTTTTCCGGCATATCGCTGGCCTGCCCTCCCCGGCGGATGTGTCGGGATCATCACATCACCCGGGGTGGGGGAGGGTCGGCGGGGCGCCGGTACGGGTGCGCCGGCGCACCGCCCCCGGGTCCGTCACCGCCCCGCGGAGCGCACCCCCACCAGACCGCTTACCGCCCGCCCACCACACCCCTCACCGCCCGCCCACCAAACCCCTTACCCCACCGCCAGCCCCGCCATCACCAGCTCCGTCAGTCGTCGCAGGCGGCGTCGGTGGACCTCCGGGCCGCCCTCCGAGCGGGCGATCCCGGCCGTGGCGGCGAGCAGCGCGGCAGCGGTCTCCACCGGCTCGGGGGTGCCGTCGAGCAACCGCGCCAGCAGATACACCAGCCGGTCGTCGGCCGGGGTCAGCCCCATCGCCGCGGCCTGCGCCACCAGCTCCTGCGGGAACCCGGCCCCGGGCGCCCCGGCCGACCCGGCCGCGTCCAGCTTCACCCGCAGCACCCCGTGCACCCGGTCGGCGAGCGGCCCCTCGGTGTCGCGGGCGCGCTCCGCCGCGGCGACGATCCGCCCGGTGACGCTCTCGGCGACGGCCGCGAAGACATCCTGCTTGTTGCGGAAGTACTGGTAGAGCGCGGGACGCGACACCCCGGCGGCCTGCGCGACCAGATCCATCGAGGTGTGCGCGAAGCCGTGGCGGGCGAAGACGGCGACCGCCGCCGCCGCGATCTCGTCCCGTTTGCTCATACGGACGACTCTGACGAAAACTGTCAGGAGCGTCAACGCTCCGGTGGACCCGGCTGCCCGCCCGACCGGGCAGGGGGCATACCGTGAGGAGTCGAACACCGCCGCAGGGAGGAGACAGGGGATGGGCAGCCGTACCGCGCTCGTCGAGGATCTGATGGAGCGGTTCCCGCATGTGCCGCGGGAGGCCGTCTTCAAGGAGGACCTGCTGCGCGGCGGAGTCGCCTTCGACCCGTCCGCGCTCAGTGACAACGAGGGCGGTGAGGTCAAGCCGAAGTCGTACTTCATCTTCTCCTTCGACCACGGCACCCTGCCGGAGCTGGGCGAGGCCGCGCTGCGCCGCCCCCCGGAGGAGATCATCCTCACCGGCGGCCCCTACGACCTGCGCCGCACGGTGGTCTCGGTCCGGGTGAACCCGGCCTCCCCGTACCGGGTCGCCGCCGACGACTCCGGGATGCTCGGCCTCTACCTCGACGGCAAGCGCATCGCCGATGTCGGCGTCCCGCCGATGCCCGAGTACTACAAGCACACCCTCTCCAACGGGAAGTCCGTGATGGAGGTGGCCCCCACCATCCAGTGGGGCTACCTCATCTACCTCACGGTCTTCCGGGTCTGCCAGTACTTCGGCGCCAAGGAGGAGTGCCAGTACTGCGACATCAACCACAACTGGCGCCAGCACAAGGCGGCCGGCCGCCCGTACACCGGGGTCAAGGACGTCGAGGAGGTCCTCGAAGCCCTGGAGATCATCGACCGGTACGACACCCAGAAGGCGTCCACCGCCTACACCCTCACGGGCGGCGCGATCACCAAGACCGTCTCGGGCCGCGACGAGGCCGACTTCTACGGCCACTACGCCAAGGCCATCGAGGAGCGCTTCCCGGGCCGCTGGATCGGCAAGGTCGTCGCCCAGGCCCTGCCCCGCGACGACGTCCAGCGCTTCAAGGACTACGGGGTGCAGATCTACCACCCCAACTACGAGGTGTGGGACGAGTACCTGTTCAAGATGTACTGCCCCGGCAAGGAGCGGTACGTCGGCCGGGACGTCTGGCACCAGCGCATCCTGGAGTCGGCGGAGGTCTTCGGCGCCCGCAATGTGATCCCCAACTTCGTCGCCGGGGTCGAGATGGCCGAGCCGTTCGGCTTCAAGACGGTCGACGAGGCCATCGCCTCCACCACCGAGGGCCTGCGCTTCTTCATGTCCCAGGGCATCACGCCCCGCTTCACCACCTGGTGCCCCGAGCCGACGACCCCGCTCGGCAAGGCCAACCCGCAGGGCGCCCCGCTGGAGTACCACATCCGGCTGCTGGAGGCGTACCGCGCCACCATGGACGAGTTCGGTCTCGCCTCGCCCCCCGGCTACGGCGAGCCCGGTCCCGGCCGCGCGGTCTTCTCCGTCAGCTCCTTCATGGACAGCCTCCCGGCCCGCGAGCCCGCCGACGCGTAACCCGCCCCTGCTACCGTCCGCCCCGGACCGGCGACACCGGCCGGGACGGGGAGGGCGGAGCGGTGGGACAGTATGTGAGCGTGACCGCGGCGCTGGTCATCGGCGCCCCGCGGCTCACCGGGTATCTGCGGGCACCGGCCGTGCCCGCCTCCGCCTGGCCCCTCGCCGACTGGGCGGCACTGGGCCACGGCGAGGACCTCTCCGCCGCCGTCGCCGCCTGCGACGACTGGCTCACCGGCGACTACGCCGGACTGCTGCGCGACCTCGCCGAGGACGGCGGCCTGAGCGCCGCCCACGACCCGGACACCGGGTCCCTCGTCCTCGACCTCGACACCCGCGTCGACGCCCGCCTCCCCGGGCTGGTCTGGGCCTGCGCCGTGCCGCGCGGCCTCACCCGCTTCCTGGCCGACGGCGAGGGCGGTCTCGTCACCGTCACCACCGACTGGGACGACACCACCGCGCACCTTCTGCTCACCCCCGGCGCCTCCGCCTTCCTCGACCCGCGCCGGGACGCGGCGGCCCTGGCCCGCGCCAGGGACGCCGAGTTCGACGCCCGGTGCGCCGTGTCGGACCCGTCCGCGGACTCCGCCACCGACCTCGTCGCACAACTGCTCGATGCGGGAACGCGGGGCCGCCCGGAGAGCGGGTGAGAAACACGATGCCCCTGGTCGTCGCTGATACTGATGAGGCGTCTAATCGGATGCCTAGCTTGTCAGTTGTGGTGAATGCGTGAAAGGCTCGGCAGCGCCCGCGAGGTTCCCCACAACTCCCGTATCCATAGGGTGAGTTGATCTCGCCCCGGACGCAGGAGACCGATGGCAGACCTGCCGACCCCCCAGAACGCCACCGAGGCAGCCGAGTTCGACGAGAGCTGGGACACCGTGCTGTCCTACGCCGATCTGTGCACCGCGGGCTCCGGCGACGCCCTGGAACTCGCCACCGAGGCGTTCGCGCACGGCATCCGGGAGACCCGCACCGGCGCGGGCCGCGGCCCCGGACGCCGCCCGGCCACCCTGCCCCGCATCCCGCTCCTGCTCGGCGCGGTCCGCGACACCGCCGCCGACTGGGAGCACCGGGGCCAGGGCCACCGCCTCGATCCCGAACTGCGGCTGTGGCTCACCTCCGCGCAGGCCGACCGCTTCACCGGCCCGCCCGTGACCCTCCCGCTCGCCCTGCGCGGCCTCCAGGACATGCAGCGGCCCGACGCCGCGCTGCTCTGGCTCACCGAGGTCGAGGCGCTGCCGCTGCCCGTCGTCGCCGCCCGACTGGAACTCGACCCGGCCGGGATCACCGAGGAGCGCGCCGAGGTACGGGCCCTCTTCCGGGACCGCTGCCTGCGCAACCATCTCGACCGCCCGATGGGCCCGCAGTGCCGGGGCTACGCCCGGATGCTCGATGCCGTCACCCGTACCGCCGTCGCCGACACCCCCGACGACCTCTCCCACCATCTCGCCCGCTGCCCGTACTGCGCCGAGGCCGCCGCCTGCCTGCGGGTGCACGGCGGCGGACTGCCCGCGGCCCTCGCGGGCGGCATCCTCGGCTGGGGCGGCCTCGCCTACCTCGAACGCCGCCGCCGCGCCGCCGAGGTCCGCCTCGCCGCAGGCCGGGCCGGGGGTGCCGGACCCCGTACGGCACCGCGCCCGCGCCGCGTCCAACTGCTGCGCGGCGGGCTGCTCGCCGGGGCGGTCCTGGTCTCCCTGATCGCGCTCGGGGTCTCCCTGATGCCGTTCGGCGCCGAAAGCGATGCCGCCGCCCGCGGCGAGGGCGCCGACCGGGTACCGGCCGCCGACCCCGAGACCGCGGAACCCGACCCCGCCGCCGAGATCACCGCCCCCGGCCCGGCCCCCGACCCGTCCGCAACGCCGGGCCAGTCCCCCTCTCCCTCTCCGCCCCCTTCCCACGAGGCCCCGGAACCCGCACCCCAGGGCACCTCCACCGAAACCGGGGGGACAGGAGGGACCGGGGGGACCGGAGAGACCCGGGAGACCCCAGGGACCGGAGCCGCCGGGAAGGGCGAGGCGGGCGCGCCGGTACCACCCGGCACCGACCCCACCGCCGGCCCCACCCCGGACCCCGCCTGCCGGGCCGACTACGACATCACCACCGAGTGGTCCACCGGCTTCGAGGCCGTCATCAGGGTCACCACCGAACGCGCCCTGGACGACTGGACCCTCGCCTGGGACTTCGGCGACGGCCAGCGCATCTCGCAGATGTGGGACGCCCACCCCGAGCAGCGCGGCTCCCGGGTCACCGTCGAGGCCGCCCACTACAACCGGGCGGTGCCCGCCGGAGGCTCGCTGACCTTCGGCTTCGTCGGCCTCCTCGACGACCGGAACCGGGCACCGGCGGACATCACCCTCAACGGGACCCCCTGCGCCGTGCGCTGACGGAGGGCGCGGGGCACAGGGCGCGGGGCGCAGGGCGGACGGCGCCGGACCCCGGACCCCGGGCCCGGCGCCCGGAAAAGGAGTTGACCCGGCTCCGGGGGGCCGGGCTACAGTCCCGTTTGTCGACCACGACCGCGTGCCCACCACCCCCGGTGTGCACGGAGCTGTGCTGATGAGACCGACGAGGAGGTGCTGACCGATGGCTGTCACTGCGCTGGGCGCTGCCCGCATCCCGACCTCCATCCCGTCCACCTCCGCGGTCACCGGCTGATCCGACACCTCTTCTCCGCGACACGCTCGCGCGCCGGGACCGCATGTCGAAGGGTCCCCGTTGACTTCCCTCCGCACCTCCCCCTCCTCTCCCTCCACTCCCCCTCCTTCCGAGGAGTTCTCCGCCCTCGTCCCCTACGGCTGGGACGACGCCTGGGCCGCCGCGTTCGCCCCCCACGCCGCCGCAGGGCTGCTGCCCGGCCGGGTGGTCCGGGTCGACCGCGGCCAGTGCGACGTCCTGACCCCCGGCGGCACGCTGCGCGCCGACACCGCGTTCGTCACCCCGCACGACCCGCTGCGCGTGGTGTGCACCGGTGACTGGGTCGCCGTGGAACCCGGCGGGAACCCCCGCTATGTACGGACGTATCTGCCGCGCCGTACCGCCTTCGTCCGCTCCACCTCCTCCAAGCGGTCCGAGGGGCAGATCCTCGCCGCCAACGTCGACCACGCCATCGTCGCCGTCTCGCTCGCCGTGGAGCTGGACCTCGGCCGGGTCGAACGCTTCCTCGCCCTCGCCTGGGAGTCCGGGGCGCAGCCGGTGGTCGTGCTGACCAAGGCCGACCTGGTGCCGGACGCGGCGACCCTGGCACACCTGGTCCAGGACGTCGAGACCAGCGCCCCCGGCGTGCCCGTGCTGCCGGTCAGCTCGCTCGACGGGGCCGGGCTGGATGTCCTCGCGGCGGTGGTCGGCGGCGGTACGTCGGTCCTGCTCGGGCAGTCCGGCGCCGGAAAGTCGACGCTGGCCAACGCGCTGCTCGGCGAGGACGTCATGGACGTCCAGTCCACCCGGGACGCCGACGGCAAGGGGCGGCACACCACCACCACCCGCAATCTGCTGCCCCTGCCCGGCGGCGGCGTGCTGATCGACACGCCCGGTCTGCGCGGGGTCGGCCTCTGGGACGCGGAGACCGGCGTCGGCCAGGTCTTCGCCGAGATCGAGGAACTGGCGCGGGACTGCCGCTTCCACGACTGCGCCCATGAGTCCGAGCCCGGCTGCGCGGTCCTGGCCGCCATCGACGCCGGTGACCTGGCGCCGCGCCGCCTGGACAGCTACCGCAAGCTGGTCCGGGAGAACCAGCGGATCGTCGCCAAGACCGACGCCCGGGTCCGCGCGGAGATCCGCCGCGACTGGAAGCGCAAGCACGCGGAGGGCCGCGCGGCGATGGAGGCCAAGCGGGGGCGCCTGAGGTAGGGAGCGGGGGAGGGGCGGGGAGGGCCCGGCCGGGCTGCGTTTTCCGGGCCGCCCCTTCCCGCCCCGCCCCCTTTCCTGCCCCGCCCCCCTTCCCTCCCCTTCCCTCCCCTCCCCGACCCCCGTGTCCGATTTCCGTGTCCGATTTCCGCCAGCGGCACCCCTCGGGACGGCGGACACTGGAACGCGTGATGGATGAGGACACCCGCTACGAAGCCGTCCGCAGCAGGGACGCCCGGTTCGACGGCGCGTTCTTCTTCGCGGTCGAGACCACCGGTATCTACTGCCGCCCGAGCTGCCCGGCCGTCACCCCCAAGCGCCGCAACGTCCGCTTCTTCCCGACCGCCGCCGCGGCCCAGTGCTCCGGCTTCCGCGCCTGCCGCCGCTGCCGCCCGGACGCCGTGCCCGGCTCGGCCGACTGGGACGTCCGCGCCGATGTGGTGGGCCGGGCCGTACGGCTCATCCGGGACGGGGTCGTGGACCGCGAGGGCGTCGCCGGACTCGCCACCCGGCTCGGCTACAGCGCCCGCCAGGTGCAGCGCCAGCTCACCGCCGAACTGGGCGCCGGACCGGTCGCCCTGGCCCGCGCCCAGCGCGCCCACACCGCCCGGGTCCTGCTCCAGACCACCCCGCTGCCGATCACCGAGATCGCCTTCGCGGCCGGGTTCGCCAGCGTGCGCCAGTTCAACGACACCATCCGCGAGGTGTACGCGCTCACCCCCAGCGCCCTGCGCGCCGCCGCCCCCGCACCCCGCCGCCGGACCCCCGGCGCCACCGGCATCCCGCTCCGCCTCGCCCACCGCGGCCCCTACCACGCCGCCTCCGTCCTCGACCTGCTCGCCGCCGAGGCCGTCCCCGGCGTCGAGGAGGTCACCGGCCCGCCCGGTGACCGCACCTACCGCCGCACCCTCCGCCTCCCCTACGGCACCGGGATCGCCGCCGTCGCCGAGCGCACCGGCAGCTCCGGCACCGCCACCCACCCCGGCGGCTGGCTGGACGCCGTACTGCACCTCACCGACCAGCGCGATCTGACCACCGCCGTCCAGCGGCTGCGCCGCCTCTTCGACCTCGACGCCGACCCCTACGCCGTCGACGCCCGGCTCGGCGCCGATCCCCGGCTCGCCCGGCTCATCGCCGCCCGCCCCGGGCTGCGCTCACCCGGCGCCGCCGACCCCGAGGAACTCGCGGTCCGCGCCCTCGTCGGCCCGGCGGACGCGGCCGAACTGGTCCAGCGGCACGGCAAGGCCCTCGACGCCCCCGACGGCACCCTGACCCATCTCTTCCCCGAGCCCGCCGCCCTCGCCGCCGCCCGCCCCGGCACCCCCCTGGCCGCCCTCACCACTGCCCTCGCCGACGGCACCGTACGCCTGGATCCCGGCGCCGACCGGGACGGTTCGGAGGCGGCGCTGCGGGCGCTGCCCGGAGTGGACGCGGAGGTCGTCGCCACCATCCGCACCCGCGCCCTCGGCGACCCCGACGTGGCCCCGCCCGGCACCGGCCTGCCCGACACCTGGCGCCCCTGGCGCTCCTACGCGGTACGTCATCTGCGCGTCGCAGGGGAGCGGGAGTGACGCCCCGACCGAGGTGTCCCGCCGCAGCTCAGCCCCAGATCAGCGCCCCCAGCCAGGCCGCGAAGATCAGCAGGCAGGTGAACAGCTCCGTCAGCACACTGGAGCCGCCCGAGCGCATCGCGGTGCGCAGCGCGGTCATCGCCTCCCCGTGCCGCCCCAGCCGCAGCCGCTCGCAGAGATAGATCCCGCCGAGGAACCCCGGAATCGCCCCCACCACCGGGATCAGCACAAAGCCCAGAAAGGCCCCGGCGCCCGCGAACACCGCCATCCTCGGGGTGGCCCCCGACTCGGCCAGCCGGCGCGGCGGCAGCGCCCACCGCACCACCTGCGACACCAGCAGCGCCACCGACGCCCCGACCAGCACCCCCCAGGCCAGCGGTGTCGTGTCCTTCAGCGCCCACCACAGGATCCCGGCCCACACCAGCCACGACCCCGGCACCCCGGGCACCAGTACTCCGCACAGGCCGAGCAGCAGCACGACGCCGACCATCAGGAGGTCCCAGACTCCCATCTGCCCAGAGTGCCGGAGCCGCGCCCCGCACGCAGGTCAGCAACCGGCCCGAGGAGACGTGCCCCGCTCTACCGCTCCCGCTCCCGGGCCACCCACCCCCGCTCGTACGCCTGCCAGCCGAGCTGGAGCCGGGTCGACACCCCCGCCCGCTCCATCAGCCCCTTCACCCGGCGCTGGACCGTGCGCAGCCCCAGATCGAGCTGCTTGGCCACGCTCACATCCGTCAGCCCCGCCAGCAGCAGCGAGAGGATCTCCAGATCGGTGGCGTCCGGCGCGCCCGGCGCCCGCTCGTCCACCCCGTCCGCCCCCAGCCGCAGCGGCAGCGCGTCCCGCCACACCGACTCGAACAGCCCGGACAGCAGCTCCAGCAGCCCGCTCGCGTGCACCACCAGCGCGGCCGGCTCCGCGCTCGGCGAGACCAGCGGCACCAGGGCCAGCGAACGATCGGCGATCACCAGCTTCGTCGGCACCCGGTCCGCCACCCGCACCTCCTCGTCCCGGCCCAGCGCCGCCGTCAGCTCGCTCACCCCGTCCGGCAGATCCAGCACCGCCCGCTCCACCACCACCCGGTAGCGCACCCCGCGCCCCGCCGCCTGCTCCTCCGCCTCGTTCTCCGGCCCGGTCACCGCCACCGGATTGCCGGTCACCAGCGCGCACACCTCGTCGCTCGCGCCGAGCTGGAGCTGGAGGAAGCGCTGCGCGACCGCCGCCGCGCCGCTCACCACCTCGACCAGATCGTGCACCGCCGGCCGGGCCGACGCCGCCCGGTACTCCTCCGACAGCAGCGCCGCCGTCAGCTCCGCCTGCTCCAGCTCGTGCCGCCGCTGGGTGAGCAGCGCGCCCAGAGCGACCCCGGGCGGCGCCGCCACCCAGCGGCCCGGCCGCGCCGAGGACCGGGCCGCGAGTCCCCGCGCCTCCAGCAGCCGCAGCGTGCGCTCGGTCTCCCGCTCGCCCAGCGTCAGCCGCCGCGCCAGCTCCGGCACATCGGCCGCCCCCACGGCCACCAGCGTCCGGTACGCCGACTCATGGGTGTCGTCCAGCCCTATCGCCGCCAGCATCAGCCGGCCCCTCCCTCCCCGACCGTGGCGGAAACCGGCCACGGCGCAAACCCGCCTCGGCACATCATCGCCGTACCCCCGGTCACCGTGCCAAGGTGAAGCACGGCGACATACGTCACCGCCCGCCGTCAAGCGGTCCTTTTCGGCCGAATCGACGCGTCGGTGCACGGTACGCCCATGACTGTCGTCGGGCGGTTCTCCCGTGGGGGGTGGAGCCGCCCGACGGCCCCCCACCCGACACGCCGTTCGACGTGCACGAGTGCGGCCGATTTCCGCATGCGCCGTTTTCCGGGCGCCCCACCGGTGGACAATTAGGGGCATGAGCCAACAGGGGGGAAGCCCCACCGGTCACGAGGACGACTGGTGGGGACAGTTGTACGACGACTCCACCGAGGACACCGGCCCCGCACCCGCCGCCGACTCCTTGGACGACCGCTTCGCCTCGGCGTCGAACACAGTGACCACGAACGGCACGCCGAATCCCGTCCAGGAGGACCCGGCGGACCAGGAGGTCCAGGGGGACCAGGCGGACCGGGCGGAGCAGGAGACCCAGGCGGAGCAGGAGCGGCGGCCGGATCCCGCCCGGGACCGCCAGAACCGCCAGGGCCACAGGGACCACAGGGACCACCGGACCCGGCCGACTGCCCCACCGCCCCCGTCCACCCCACCACCCCCCTCCACGCCCCCACCCCCTCCACCACCCCAGGCACCACCCTCTCGCCGGACACCCCCACCACCCCAGGCACCCCCCACCCCCCGCCCCACCGGCCTCATCCGCCAGCGCGCCCCCTGGGAACCCCCTCTCCCCACCCCCACAGGCCCCTCGACCTTCCCCCCTCCTCCGCCGCCCCCACCCCCGGCCGCACCCTCACCCCCACCCTCCGGCCAGGGGCCCGCCCACATCGGCTCCGGCCCGCCCACCTACGACCCCGAGCCCACCGCCCTCCCCGCCGCCGACCCCGACGATCTCGCCGACCTGGTTCCGGACACCGTGCTGGACGGAGCCCGGTACGGCGTCAGCACCCTGCGCGCGGTCTCGGTGCGCGGCGACTCCGCCCGCTACCGGGGCGAGCCCCGCCGGGACGCCCTGCTCACCGCCCGTTTCGGCACCGGCTCCGGCACCCTCGTCCTGGTCGCGATGGCCAGCGGCGCCCGCGCCACCCCGGCGGCGCACCGCGCGGCGGCCGAGGCGTGCCAGTGGATCGCGCGGGCCGTGGGCCGCAGCCACACCCGGCTGGCGGAGGACATACGGGCCGGGCGGCGCGGCGATCTGAAGTCCGGACTGCACCGGCTCACCGACCGCTCGCTCGGCAAGCTCCGCGCGGGCGCCGCGGACCGCGGCCTCGCCCCGGAGGCATACGCGGCCACCCTGCGCTGTCTGCTGCTGACCGCCGACCCCGACTGCCGGACCCGGGTCTTCTTCGGGGCGGGCGCGGGCGGTCTGTTCCGGCTCCGGGACGGCGTCTGGCAGGACATCGAACCGCAGTTCACCGACGCCCCCGGCGAGCCCCTGATGAGCTTCGGCTCGCTGCCCGCCGAGACCCCCGAGGGCGACCGGCTCACCATGGACCTGGGCATCCCGACCCCGCCGAGCCCCTACGAACCCGCCCCCGAACCGCCCCGCGAGCCCTTCCGCTTCCGCGCCTCGGTGGCCCGCCCGGGGGACACCCTGCTGATGTGCACCCACGGGCTGGCCGAACCCCTGCGCGGCGAGCCGGAGCTGAGCGCCCATCTGACCGGGCGCTGGTCCGGCGCCGCCCCGCCCGGGCTCGCCGCCTACCTCGCCGACATCCAGGTCCGGGTCAAGGGCTAC
Source organism: Streptomyces sp. NPDC093252 (assembly GCF_040683675.1). Taxonomy (NCBI): domain Bacteria; kingdom Bacillati; phylum Actinomycetota; class Actinomycetes; order Kitasatosporales; family Streptomycetaceae; genus Streptomyces; species Streptomyces sp. NPDC093252. The sequence goes on from NZ_JBFBEM010000007.1 coordinate 287,704, forward strand.
GCCGACGACCGCACCGCCGCCGCCGTCTGGGAGGCGTGATCATCCGGCGGGTGATCGCGTAGCGTGGGAGGCGAAACCACGTTCGATGTGAATTCATGGAACCGGCAGGGACGCAGCCTGCGGGGGAATCCACGAATCCATGGAGACCGAAGGGGCACCTCAGTCATGGCCAAGCAGAACGTCGCCGAGCAGTTCGTAGACATCCTCGTCCGCGCCGGGGTCGAGCGCCTCTACGGCGTGGTCGGCGACAGTCTCAACCCCGTTGTCGACGCCGTCCGCCGCAACTCCGCCATCGACTGGGTGCATGTCCGGCACGAGGAGACCGCCGCCTTCGCGGCCGGTGCCGAGGCCCAGATCACCGGAAAGCTCACCGCCTGCGCGGGCTCCTGCGGCCCCGGCAACCTCCACCTCATCAACGGTCTCTACGACGCCCACCGCTCGATGGCCCCGGTCCTCGCCCTCGCCTCGCACATCCCGTCCGCCGAGATCGGCCTCGGCTACTTCCAGGAGACCCATCCGGACCGGCTGTTCCAGGAGTGCAGCCACTACAGCGAGATGATCTCCAACCCGAAGCAGATGCCGAGGGTGCTCCAGACCGCCATCCAGCACGCGGTGGGCCAGAGCGGCGTCAGCGTCATCACGCTCCCCGGCGACATCGCCGACCACCAGGCCCCCGACAAGCCCCTGGAGACCGCCCTCGTCACCTCCCGCCCCTCCATCCGCCCCGGTGACGCCGAGATCGACAAACTGGTCGATCTGATCGACCGCGCCGAGCGGGTCACCCTGTTCTGCGGCAGCGGCACCGCCGGGGCGCACGCCGAGGTGATGGAGTTCGCCGAGAAGATCAAGTCCCCGGTCGGCCACGCCCTGCGCGGCAAGGAGTGGATCCAGTACGACAACCCGTACGACGTGGGGATGAGCGGGCTGCTCGGCTACGGCGCCGCCTACGAGGCCACCCACGAGTGCGATCTGCTGATCCTGCTCGGCACGGACTTCCCGTACAACGCCTTCCTCCCCGACGATGTGACGATCGCGCAGGTCGATGTCCGCCCCGAGCGCCTCGGGCGCCGCTCCAAGCTGGATCTCGCGGTGTGGGGCGATGTGAAGGAGACCCTGCGCTGTCTCACCCCCCGGGTGAAGCCCAAGAGCAACCGCCGCTTCCTCGACAAGATGCTGAAGAAGCACGCGGACGCGCTGGAAGGGGTCATCAAGGCGTACACCCGCAAGGTCGACAAGCACATCCCGATCCACCCCGAGTACGTGGCCTCGGTGCTGGACGAGATCGCCGCCGACGACGCCGTCTTCACTGTCGACACCGGGATGTGCAATGTCTGGGCCGCCCGGTACATCTCGCCCAACGGCCGCCGCCGGATCATCGGCTCCTTCTCCCACGGCTCGATGGCCAACGCCCTGCCCATGGCGATCGGCGCCCAGTTCACGGACCGGAACCGGCAGGTCGTGTCGATGTCCGGCGACGGCGGATTCTCCATGCTGATGGGCGATTTCCTCACCCTGGTCCAGTACGACCTCCCCGTGAAGGTCGTCCTCTTCAACAACTCCTCGCTCGGCATGGTCGAGTTGGAGATGCTGGTCGCCGGACTCCCCTCCTACGGCACCACCAACAAGAACCCCGACTTCGCCGCCGTCGCCCGCGCCTGCGGTGCCTACGGGGTGCGGGTGGAGAAGCCCAAGGACCTCGCGGGCGCCCTGAAGGCCGCCTTCAAGCACAAGGGCCCGGCCCTGGTCGATGTCGTCACCGACCCCAACGCTCTCTCCATCCCGCCGAAGATCAGCGCGGAGATGGTGACCGGCTTCGCCCTCTCCGCGTCGAAGATCGTGCTGGACGGCGGGGTCGGCCGCATGGTCCAGATGGCCCGCTCCAACCTGCGCAACGTCCCCCGGCCCTGACCCCGGCGGTCCGCCGTCAGTCAGTACGTGGCCGGGACCCAGCGCCGGTCGAGGGTGTCGTACACGTACCGGTCCAGCCCCGTGGTCGCGCTGGTGCGGAACGGCCGCCCCCCGTCGTCGATCCGGACCGTGCCGGTGCGGCCCTGCGAGGACCAGTCCAGCTCCAGATACCAGTCGCAGGCGCACCCCACGGTCCGGGCCGTCACCTCCAGCACCTCCGGATCCGTGCTGGACACCCGGTAGGGCAGCTTCACGGCCGGGATCTCCGTCCCCTCGTCACTGCCCGGCACCGAGCGGGCGATCGGCCGGTCGCGGTCCAGATCCACATCGAAGTAGCGCGGCGTGATCGACCCCCCGCACCCCTGATCCATGGCGTACGAGGTCCCCTTCACCGGCTCCGCGCGCCCCACCACCCGCACCCGCAGCGCCTCCAGCACCACCGCCGTCTCCGACGTCCCCTGCACGGTGATCCGGACGTTGGTGTCCTTGCCGTGCACCGCGCCCTGCGCCGACGCCCAGGCGCGGGCGTCCTGCGCGGCCGGGGGCGGCGGCACCTCCGTGGGCGGCCGGTCGATCACATAGTCGTGCCCGCAGCCCAGCGCCCAGGCGTGCGAGTCGGTGGTCCAGGCGAGGGGGAGGGCGGCCGGAGCGCCGGACGGCGCCGCGTCCTTCTTCGGCAGCGGCGAACCGGTCGGGCCGCCCTTGGCCTTCGGCGCCCGCGAGGCCGCCGGGGACGAACCGGTCGCGGAGGGGGAGGGCGAGGCGCTCGAAGCGCCGGGGGCGGGGGTGCCGGTGGCCCGCTCCGGCGACCCTGCGGTCGCGGCCCCGCTCCGGTCCGCCGCCCCGGCCGCCCCGGTCACCTCGGGCCCGTTCCCGGCGGGCAGCGCGGACAGCGTCCCGAGCGTCGCCAGCAGCGCGGCGGACACCGCGGCGGCGACGACGGTACGCCGCCGCCGGTACCAGGGGGCGGCCCGGCCGGGTCCGCCGACGACGGCCACGGGCTCGTCCGGGACAGCCTCCGGCACGTCCGCCGCGGTTTCCGCGGCCGTTTCCGCCGCCCCCGCCTCCGTTTCCGGCGCCCCCGCCTCTGCCCCCGCCCCCGCCCCCGCCGTACGGCTCCGCTGCTGCCGGGCCGCCACCGCGAGGAGCCACAGCCGGTGCAGTTCGTGCCGTTCCTCCGCCGAGGCCCCGCACAGCGCGGCGAACCGCTCCACCGGGGCGAAGTCCACCGGGACCGCGTCCCCGGCGCAGTAGCGGTGCAGCGTGGAGGTGTTCATACCGAGGCGCCGGGCCAGCGACCCGTAGCTGCGGTCCGTGCGTTCCTTCAGCAGCCGTAGCCGCGCGGCGAACCGCTCGACGTCGTCGTCGTGCTGTGCCGACACCGTTCCCCCGGGTTCCTGTGAGCGATCGGACCGGGACGGGTGTCCCGGGAGGGCATCCCAGGCACCTCATGTACCTGCACGTCAGAGGGGCTGGGATGGTTCCATCCCGGCAGATTGTTGCAGCCGCCCGCCGGGATTGCCGATGCTCTTGGTGTCGCCCGGGGGGCACCCCATGCGGGGGGTGCGGCCGGCCCGACCAGCCGGCCACGGGCGACCTCGTCCACGGACGTATCCACCGACACATCCACGCGCCTCTTCCGCACGACCGCGCCACCTCACCACGGGGAGTTCCTCTCATGTCCATCCGTATGCAGGCCCGCACCCAGGTCCGGCTGACCACCGCGCTCATCGCCCTCACCGTCGCGAGCGCGACCGCCGCCACGGTCCTCGCCGCGCCGGCCGGGGCGGCGCCCCGCGGGCCCGCCTTCCTCTCGGCGTCCCAGTTGCCGCCGCACCCCTTCTCGTCCTGGAAGGCCGGCAAGGTCACCGACGGTGTCCCGGACGAGCTGCGGCTCTGCCTGGACGACGTGTTCCCGGGCTACGACTCCCGCTACCGCCCCTTCCACACCGACGTCGACGCCAGCGCCCGGCAGCTCACCATCGTCACCGGCACCGCCGCCAAGGCCAAGGCGCTCGCCGACCGGATGAACAAGGAGATCCGGGCCTGCGCCGGGCGCATCGAGGCGGCCGACCCGGAGATCGAGGCCACCTACCGGAGCTACGGTTCGCTGCCGGTGGAGGAGGGCGCCCGGGTGCACGGGCTGCACACCGAGGCGTCCTGGGGCGCCACCGACATCCGGCTGCTGTCGGTGGGCCGGGACGGCCGCACGGTCACGGTCGTGGACTGGGCCCAGATGGGCGACTTCTCCGACGCCCCGGTGAAGGCGTTCAAGAAGACCACCACCACGGCTGTCAACAAGCTCTACTGAGGGGCCCATCGAGGCCCGTGCCCGCCGGGGGGACGGTGCACGAAGACGGGGTCGTCCTACCGCCACGGGGGTCGGTGGGACGGCCCCGTCGCGCTGTCCGGGCCCCTCGGGGCGCCGGGCACGCACCCGGTTCGGGCCTCTCGGAGCGCCGGGCACCCACTCATTCCGGGCCCTTCGGGGCGCCGGACACCCGCCCAATTCAAGCCAGATTCACGTGCACGTGACGGAGCGCCACGAGACCCCGGGAATCCGGCTGTCCGAAACGCCGCACGCCCGCTTGTGCACCCGCACGCCCCGATGCACGGTGCAGAACAGGCCGACCGGCTGAACTCCCGCGGTCCGGCCGCCGAACTCCCGCTGTCCCGCCCGGGTCCGGGCCGCCGCCCCGCCCGGCGAGGATGGCCGAACACCCTGGGCTGGGCTCCGGGCCATGAGTGCCCGGTGACCCAGTGGGCAAGGATCCCCGTGAACGTGTTCGACAGGAGGGAAACCGAGATCGGCACGCGGGCGGGGGTCATGAAGAGGCAAGTACGCGGGGGCGGTCCCACGGTCGTCGGGTCCGGTCCGGCGCAGTCGACGGGGGCAGGGGCGGCGGAAGGGCAGCGGCGGCCGAGGCTGAGACGCCGGCTGGGCCGCGCCGATCTGCGGGCGGTGCCCGAGGCACGCCGGGCGGTGCGCGAACTGCTGCACACCTGGGAACGGTCCGAACAGTCGCAGATAGCGGAACTGCTCACCAGCGAGCTGGTCACCAACGCCCTGGTGCACACCGACCGGGACGCGGTACTGACCGCCGAGGTGGGCCCGCACGGAGTGCGGGTGGAGGTACGGGACTTCGTGGCGCAGCGGCCCCGGCCCCGCCCCGCCGTCTCCCACGAGGCCACCCACGGCCGGGGTCTGGCCCTGGTGGAGTCCCTCGCGGACGCCTGGGGCGTCCGCTCGCACGGCGTGGGCAAGTCGGTCTGGTTCGAACTGGGCGCCGAGGCGGCCTGACACCGGCCCCGCGGGACGCGGAGCGGATGGCGGGACGCACAACGAAACGGACGACGGAGCGCGCAACGGGACGGGGCGCGAACCGTTTCCGGTCGCGCCCCGTCCCGTGAGGACCGCCGGTACAGCGGTCGCCGGACCCGGTCCGGTCAGGCCGGCCGTGCCCGCAACGCCCTAGCCGAACTGCTGCTCCAGGTCCTTGAGCTTGCGCTCCAGGGAGTCCAGCCGTGGCAGCGCCATGGTGTCGTCCTCGGCGGTCAGATCGACGGTGACCGGCTCAGGGCCGGTACGGACGGGCTGGAGAGAGGGCCGCTGCGGGACGGGGGGCAATTGCTCCGGGGGCACTATGGCAGGCTCCGCGGAGACTCGATCGGAGCCCTGCTGCTCCCCGGAGGGCAGTTCCACCTGCCGTCCGTGCCCACGGCCCACGATCCCCCGGTGTCCCCGGCTGATCGCCTTGAGCTGGGCCCGCTCCAGCCGCTCGGCCTCGCGGCGGCGCAGCCGCTCCTGCTCCTTGATCTTGTTGTCCTCGCGGACCTCGTCGACGGCCTCGTCCAGGCTGCGGACGTTCTCCAGCAGCATCAGCGACCACGCCTTGTAGGTCTCGCGGGGCGCGCGCAGCCAGCGGACGATCCGGATCTGCGGCAGCGGACGGGGCACCAGGCCCTGTTCCCGCAGCGCGGCCCGGCGGGTCTGCTTCAGCGCCCGGTCGAACAGCACCGCGGCGGACAGGGACATGCCCGCGAAGAAGTGCGGCGCACCGGCGTGACCGGCGCCCCTCGGCGCGTGCACCCAGTTGAACCAGGCGGCGGCGAAGGCGAACGTCCACACGAGTATCCGGGAGCCGAGGGCGGCGTCACCGTGGCTGGCCTCGCGGACCGCGAGGACGGAGCAGAACATCGCCGCGCCGTCCAGACCGAACGGCACCAGGTACTGCCAGCCGCCGCTCAGCCCGAGGTTCTGCTCACCGAAGCCGACCAGGCCCTGGAAGGAGAGCGCCGCGGCCACCGCGGCACAGCAGAACAGCATGATGTAGGAGACGGTGCCGTATATGGCTTCCTTGCGCCTGCGCCGTTCCTCGTTGCGCTCCCACGAGTCGTCCGCCTTCGCGTCCTTCCCCGTGGCCCGCTTGCCGCGCGCCATCACCGCCACCGCCGCCAGCATGCCCAGGAGCAGTATGACGCCGGGTAGCAGCCAGTTCAGCGATATGTCGGTCAGTCTCATTCTGGGGGTCCCTCGCATTGGGATAGGGCGTAACGCCCGCCATAGTGGCCCAAACCCAGCGGCCCTCAGGGGGTTTCGGGGCAAGAGGCCGCCAAGGAATGCAAGAGGGTAGCCCAGGACGGCGTTCTGCTCGAACTGCCGCTTGAGGGGCGGGAGTTGAGTTCGAATAAGACTACCCGTGCGGGTGGTTCCAGGGGAACTTCCCGTGACTCGTGAGGAAGCTGTGAAAATCCCGAAACCATACCGGGGTCCCGTTCGCGCAAGATCCTAGCGCCCCCGCGCACCTCTCACGCACCGGGGGCGGCGGGGAAGCGGGCTCAACCGGCTGCCTGGGCCATCAGTTTGACGACCCGTTCGGCATCGCAGGAGCGCGGGCAGGTGGCGCACAGGTCGTCGGGGCGCAGGGTGTAGTACATGCAGCAGGTCACCCGGTCCCGGGTGGGCAGTTCCTCGCCGCCCGGCCCGGTGAGCGTGCGGAAGGCGGCCGACCCGGCGTACGGCTTCACCGTGCCCGGCAGCAGCAGCTCCAGCTCGCGGGTGGCGCGGTCCTTCTCGCCCTCGCCGAGCAGCTCCGCGATGTACGACAGCCCCTCGACGACCTCGTCCGTCGCCATCCCCCACAGCGCCCGGCCGCGCCGCCGCATCCGGGGCCCGAACGCCCCGAACACGGGTTCAAGGTGTTCGGCCACCGCCTCGCGCACCTCGGCGCGCAGCGCCTCCTCGTCGGCGACCACCCGGGCCCCGGGCAGCGCGGCGGCCGGATCGCCGGCCAGACAGGCGAACCCGGTGGGGCGGACGGCCATCCGGTCGCGGTCCCGGTCGTAGGAGACGTGCGTCACGGGGAAGCGGGGCACCCGGCGGTGCACGAACCAGGGGACGGTGATCAGCAGACAGGCCGTCCAGGCGTACCGGTGCAGGCCGAAGCTGGCGACCACGTCCGGGCGGCCGGGCTCCCCGTAGTCCCGGCGGATCTGGGCGTCGTCCCAGGCGAGGAAGGTGTCCAGCGCGGCCCCGCCCCCGGCGAGCGCGGCGGCGGTGACCCAGCCCCCGCCCTCCGGGTCCGGGTCGGCGCCGGTCAGCTCGGTGATCGTGAGCCAGGGGTAGACCTCGGCGAGACGGGCGAACGACTCCGCGACGGGTGACGAGGGGAGGGGCATGCCTGACCACCGATTCGCGAACGACTACAGGTAAGCCTTACCTTACTGTTTCCGTTCGAAATGTGAACTGCCCGGTTCTGGGCCTAAGGTGCTTGACGGACGAGTAACAACCCGCCGTAATGACCCCAAGCACTGACAAGCCCGGAGGAGGACCCGTGAAGCAGGGTGTGCAGGGCGTCACCGGGGCCGGAACGCCGCCGGGTCCCGCCGCCGCACCGGCGGTCCGGGTCCCGCAGCAGGCACGGGCCGAGGACGACACCGTACGCGAGCGGGGGGCCGCCCCCGGCGCCGCCCGCGGTGAGCACACCCACAGCGAGACACCCATCCCGCGCCCCCGCCCGGTCGTCCAGCGCTCCTCGGTGCGCGGGCAGATCCTCGACGCGCTGCGCACCGCCCTGCTCGCGGGGGAGCTGCGCCCCGGTGAGGTGTACTCGGCCCCGGCCCTCGGGGACCGGTTCGGCGTCTCGGCCACCCCGGTGCGCGAGGCCATGCAGCGGCTCGCGCAGGAGGGTGCCGTCGAGGTCGTCCCCAACCGGGGCTTCCGGGTGGTCCAGCGCGACGCGCGGGAACTGGCCGAACTCGGCGAGGTCCGGGCCCTGATCGAGGTGCCGGTGCTGATGCGGCTGGCGCGCACCGTCCCCGCCGACGCCTGGGCCGACCTGCGCCCCGCCGCCGAGGCCACGATCCGCGCCGCGGCGACCGGCTGCGCGGCCTCCTACGCCGAGGCCGACCGCGCCTTCCACGGGGCGATGCTGGGCCTGGCCGGCAATGAACAGCTCGTGAACATAGCGGAGGACCTCCACCGCCGCACCCAGGCCCCCCGCCCCGGCCCCCAACTCCCCCGCGCCCGCACCGACCTCATGTCCGACGCCTCCCACCACACGTCCCTCCTGGACGCCTTGATCGCCGGGGACTTGGACTCCGTCAATTTACTCATCAAGGAACATTTCAGGACGGTTTAGAGTAAATGGGGCAACTGTCGGCCCTCGTGGCGACGCCGGGGACGAGCAGAGGCATTTGGGGGCGCTGGGGGTGCCCCCTCTGGGGGAGGAACTGCGCGACCAGCCCCCACCCACCCGCACCCACCCGCACCCGGCACACCACCGATCCCCCTACGCGGACGCAGCCGGCGGCAACGCCAGCCGAGCGGCCAGCCAGGTCGGCACACCCCCCAGCAACCGGAACAACCGCCCCGCCTCCTCCCGCAACCGCGACGCCTCCGGCTCGGTCTCGGTGTCCGCCAGTGACGCCAGCGCCGGCGCGGTCCCCACCAGGTACCCCAGCTCCTCCCGGATCCGCAGCGACTCTGCGAACCCGTGCCGCGCCTCCGCCAGTTCCCCGTCCCGCAGGGCGAGCCCGGCCAGATGGCGCCAGGTGAAGGAGAGCAGCAGCGCGTCCGACCGGGCGGACGCCCCCGCGTGGGCCCGCCGGTACGCCGCCCGCGCGGCCTGCGGCGACCGGGAGAGGTTCTCGGCGAGCAGTCCGCGTCGGAAGTCCAGCAGCGCCCGCCCCGCCGCGTCCGGCGGGATCAGCGCCGCCGCCCGGCCGAGCGCGGCCCGTGCCTCGTCGGACCGGTCCCGGACCGTGAGAACCGTCGCCGCGTAGGCCAAGTACCCGCGTTCACAAGCGGCGGCGCCCCGCTCCTCGTCGCTGTGCGCGAGCGCCTCCGCAGTGCGCAGCGCGTCCTCCGCCTCGGGCCAGCCCTGCTCGGTGTAGAGACACCGCTCCACCAGCAGCGACGCCCGCTGGAGGGAGGCGGCCGGGGTGTCCGGCCGGAGGAGTTCCGCGGCGTCCGTCCAGCAGGCCCGTGAGCGCAAGCGCCACACCGCCGTCTGGAGCGGATCGTCGTCTGCGGTCGTTCCGGAACCAGACATGGCGGTATGCGCCACATTGCCCTCCCCGAGCGCGCCGTCGAGCTTTGGTGGTGGGCGCATTCCAGCACCTGTGACACCGTCGGGCCAAGGGGGCGGGTGAAGGATTTCACAAAGTCGTGGGACTTCCGGCCGCCGGGGGTTTCGGCCGGGTGCGCCCGCGGTCGGTCCGGGGCCGGGCGGCGGACGGGGTCAACTCATGCGCAGGGCCAGGAAGAAGTCGAGCTTGTCCTCCAGCCGGGAGAGGTCGCGGGACGTCAACTGCTCGATCCGGCCCACCCGGTAGCGCAACGTGTTGACGTGCAGATGCAGCCGGGCGGCGCAGCGGGTCCAGGAGCCGTCGCAGTCGAGGAACGCCTCCAGCGTCGGGATCAGCTCGGCGCGGTGGCGGCGGTCGTAGGCGCGCAGGGGGTCGAGCAGCCGGGCGGTGAAGGCGCGGCGGACGTCGTCGGGGACGAAGGGCAGCAGCAGCACGTGCGACGCCAGTTCCTGGTGGCCGGCCGCGCACACCCGGCCGGGGCGGGCGGCGGCGACCCGGCGGGCGTGCCGGGCCTCCTCCAGGGCCCCGCGCAGCCCCTCCGCCGAGTGCACGGCGGCGCTGACGCCGAGGGTGACCCGGCCGTCCTCCTCCAGGGCGGCGGTCAGCGGGTCCCGGACCGAGGCGAGCAGGGTCTCGGCGAGGACGCCGGTCTCCGAGCCGTCGTGCTCGGCGGCGACCGCCGGGAGCGGCACCAGCGCGACCGCCTCGTCGCCGCTGTGGGCGACGGCGATCCGGTCGGACGGCTCGGGGCCGGTGGCCCGCGGGTCGACGAGGATCTCCTCCAGCAGCGCCTGCGCCACCGGGCCACTGTCGGCGCCCGCGCCCGCCCAGCCCTCCCACTCCACCCGGGCCACCACCACCTGCCAGTGCGGGGCCGCGCCCAGGCCCGGCAGCAGCACGGGTGCCGCGACCCGCAGCCGGGCGGCGATCTCGGCGGGGGCCGCGCCGGACTGCACCAGCTCCAGCACCTCCTGCGCCAGCCGCCGCCGGACCGTACGGGCCGCGTCGCGGCGGTCGCGCTCGACGGCGATCAACTGGGTGACGCCGTGCACCAGGTCGAGCCGCTCGCCGGGCCAGTCCCCGGCGTCCGCCTCGACGGCCAGCAGCCAGTCCGACAGCACATGCTCGCGCACATCGCGCGCGCCCTGCGGGGACCGCCCGCCGCTGCGGATGGGGAAGAGGGAGTACGTCGCCGTGCCGACCCGGGCGCGGTGCGGGCCTTGGCGGCCGGTGCGGGCGGCGGCGAGCTGTTCCGCCGCGAGCCGCGCGCACACCTCGACCGGCAGACCCCCACCGGACCCGTCCCCACCGGCCCCATCGGACCCGCCGGACCTGCCGGACCCGCCGGGCTCACCGAACCCACCGGAGGTGCCGGACCCACCGGACTCGCCGGACCTGCCGGGCTCACCGAACCCGCCGGAGGTGCCGTCCCCCCCGGACCCGCCGGAGGTGGTGCCCTCCCCGGGGCCCGCGATCAGCCGTCCCACCGGGGACAGCACCCACGCCCGCAGGTCCAGGTCGGAGCCCAGCAGGTCCAGGACCGCGTCGGGGCCGCCGCCCGCCGGACCGGAGGTCATCAGCCGCCGGTGCCGGTCCACCACCGCCGCCAGGTCCCCGGCCCGCTCGCCCGACACCTGCCGGACCACATGCTCGGTGATCGTCGCGAAGGCCACCGACTCATGGACCGCGAACAGCGGCAGCCGGTGCCGGGCGCAGGCCACCACCAGGTCCTCCGGCACATCGCCCAGCTCCGCCTCGCCCGCGGCCAGCGCCGCCACCTGGGCCTGCGCCAGCAGCCGGACGAACGGCTCGGAGTCCGCCGCGTCCCGGCGCCAGGCCAGCCCGGTGAGGACCAGCTCGCCGCCGCTGAGATAGCGGCTCGGGTCGCGCAGATCCGTGGTCATCACCCCGCGCACCGCCCGGTCCAGCTCCTCCTCGCCACCGAGCAGCCTCAGGCCCAGCGCGTCGGTGTCCAGCAGTGCGCGCAGCCGCATGTCGTCGCCGCCGTTCCCTGTCTCGAAATGCACGATCGTCGAGGGGTCATCGATGGGTCATCGAGAGGACCGTGGGCGCGCGGCCGTGCCCCGCGTTACCACCGGAGAACAGCGGGGTTACCGATGACCTCCCTTCATACGAATCTACAAGATGACTACTCTGGCCAGCCAACTCCTTCATGGTTTCGGTGACTGACCCCGGTGCAGCGTCGCGCTGTGTACTGACCCCACTCCGCATGCACCGCACACCTGAGCGAGCCGGCCCGCCGCACCCGATCTGGCTCATTGCGTACGAGACGAAGAAGAGAGCCGGTCATGGACTTCCTTCGCCCCGCCAGTTGGGAGGAGGCGCTCGCCGCGAAGGCCGAGCACCCCACCGCTGTACCGATAGCGGGCGGCACCGATGTGATGGTCGAGATCAACTTCGACCACCGCAGACCCGCGTACCTGATGGACCTCACCCGTATCGGAGAGCTGTACGAATGGGAGGTCGGGGAGGAGAGCGTGCGGCTCGGCGCCTCCGTGCCCTACACCCGGATCATGGAGCACCTGCGGACCGAGCTGCCCGGTCTCGCCCTCGCCGCCCACACCGTCGCCTCCCCGCAGATCCGCAACCGGGGCGGCGTCGGCGGCAACCTCGGCACCGCCTCCCCGGCCGGTGACGCCCACCCGGCGCTGCTCGCCGCCGGTGCCGAGGTGGAGGCCGCCTCCGTGCGCGGCACCCGGCGCATCCCCATCGACGCCTTCTACACCGGCGTCAAGCGCAACACCCTCGCGCCCGACGAGCTGATCCGCGCCGTCCATGTGCAGAAGGCCGACGGGCCCCAGCAGTACTCCAAGGTCGGCACCCGCAACGCCATGGTGATCGCCGTCTGCGCCTTCGGCCTCGCCCTGCACCCCGAAACCCGTACCGTGCGCACCGGCATCGGCTCCGCCGCGCCCACCCCGGTCCGCGCGCGGGCCGCGGAGGACTTCCTGAACGCGGCGCTGGCGGAGGGCGGCTTCTGGGACAACGGGAAGATCATCACCCCGTCCGTCGCCAAGGAGTTCGCCACCCTGTGCGCCGCCGCCTGCAACCCGATCGACGACGTCCGCGGCACCGCGAGCTACCGCCGCCACGCGGTCTCGGTGATGGCCCGCCGCACCCTGACCTGGACCTGGGAGTCGTACCGCGGTGCCCGCCGCGCCACCGAGGGAGCTGCGTAGATGCGCGTCCACTTCACCGTCAACGGGCGTCCGCAGGAGGCCGACGACGTCTGGGAGGGCGAGTCCCTGCTGTACGTGCTGCGCGAGCGGCTCGGGCTGCCCGGCTCCAAGAACGCCTGCGAGCAGGGCGAGTGCGGCTCCTGCACGGTCCGCCTGGACGGCGTGCCGGTCTGCGCCTGCCTGGTCGCCGCCGGACAGGCCGAGGGCCGCGAGGTCGTCACCGTCGAGGGCCTCGCCGACCACGCCCACGACCGTACGACGGCGTTTGACGAGGCCCGGCGCTGGTCGGCCGGGGGCGGCGACGCGCGGACCGGCGAGGGCGTCCCGCTCGCCCCGATCCAGCAGGCGTTCCTCGACGCCGGGGCCGTCCAGTGCGGTTTCTGCACCCCCGGACTGCTGGTCGCCGCCGACGAGATGCTGGAGCGCAACCCCACCCCCAGCGACGCCGACATCCGCGAGGCCCTCTCCGGCAACCTCTGCCGCTGCACGGGCTACGAGAAGATCATGGACGCCGTACGGCTCGCGGCGGCCCGGCAGCAGACGGAGGCCCCCTGAGATGCCCGGCACGAACGCCCCCGTCGGCGCCCCCACCGAGGTCACCCAGGGTTCCCCGACCCGGACCCGGGGCGGCATCGGCGAATCCACCCTCCGCCCGGACGGCACCCTCAAGGTCACCGGCGAGTTCGCCTACTCCTCCGACCTCTGGCACGAGGACATGCTCTGGGGCCAGATCCTGCGCTCCCCGGTCGCCCACGCCGAGATCCTCGCCATCGACACCGCCGAGGCCCTCGCCACCCCCGGCGTCTACGCCGTCCTCACCCACGACGACCTGCCCACCGCCGTCAAGCACTACGGGCTGGAGATCCAGGACACCCCCGTCCTCGCCCACGGCAAGGTCCGCCACCACGGCGAACCCGTCGCGATCGTCGCCGCCGACCACCCCGAGACCGCCCGCCGCGCCGCCGCCAAGATCCGCGTCGACTACCGCGAACTCCCCGTCATCACCGACGAGGCGTCCGCCACCGCCCCCGGCGCGATCCTCGTCCACGCCGACCGCGACGACCACCACGTGGGCCATGTCCCGCACCCCAACATCGTCCACCGCCAGCCCATCGTGCGCGGCGACGCCGCGAAGGCCGCCGAGCGGGCCGATGTCATCGTGCGCGGCGAGTACGTCTTCGGCATGCAGGACCAGGCGTTCCTGGGCCCCGAGTCCGGGCTCGCGGTGCCCGCCGAGGACGGCGGGGTGGACCTCTATGTCGCCACCCAGTGGCTCCACTCCGACCTGCGGCAGATCGCGCCCGTCCTCGGACTGCCCGAGGACAAGGTCCGGATGACCCTGTCCGGCGTCGGCGGCGCCTTCGGCGGGCGCGAGGACCTCTCCATGCAGATCCACGCCTGCCTCCTCGCCCTGCGCACCGGCAAACCCGTGAAGATCGTCTACAACCGCTTCGAGTCCTTCTTCGGCCACGTCCACCGCCATCCCGCCCGCCTCACCTACGAGCACGGCGCCACCCGCGACGGCAGGCTCACCCATGTCAGGTGCCGGATCGTCCTCGACGGCGGCGCCTACGCCTCCGCCTCCCCGGCCGTCGTCGGCAACGCCTCCTCCCTGGGCATCGGCCCCTACGTCGTCGACGACGTCGACATCGAGGCCATCGCCCTCTACACCAACAACCCGCCCTGCGGCGCCATGCGCGGCTTCGGCGCGGTCCAGGCGTGCTTCGCGTACGAGGCCCAGATGGACAAGCTCGCCGACCGGCTCGGCATGGACCCCGTGGAGCTTCGCCGCCGCAACGCCATGGAGCAGGGCTCGCTGCTGCCCACCGGCCAGCGCGTCGACTCCCCGGCCCCGGTCGCCGAACTCCTGCGCCGCGTGCAGGCCATGCCGCTGCCCCCCGAACGCCAGTGGGAGTCCAGCGAGGGCCCCGACGTACGCCAGCTCCCCGGCGGCCTCTCCAACACCACCCACGGCGAGGGCGTGGTCCGGGGCGTCGGCTACGCGGTCGGCATCAAGAACGTCGGCTTCTCCGAGGGCTTCGACGACTACTCCACGGCCCGGGTCCGCATGGAGGTGATCGCCGGGGAGCCGGTCGCCACCGTGCACACCGCGATGGCGGAGGTCGGCCAGGGCGGCGTCACCGTCCACGCCCAGATCGCCCGCACCGAGCTGGGCGTCACCCAGGTCACCATCCAGCCGGCGGACACCCGCGTCGGCAGCGCCGGTTCCACCTCCGCCTCCCGGCAGACCTATGTCACCGGCGGCGCGGTCAAGAACGCCTGCGAACTGGTCCGGGAACAGGTCCTCGCCCTCGGCCGCCGCCGCTTCGGCTCCCACCATCCCGCCTGGGCCACCGCCGAACTCCTCCTGGAGGCGGGCAAGGTCGTCACCGACGCCGGGGAGGTGCTGGCCGACCTGGTGGATGTCCTCGCGGACGACTCGGTGGAGGTCGAGGAGGAGTGGCGCCACCGCCCCACCGAGCCCTTCGACCTCCGCACCGGCCAGGGCAATGGCCATGTCCAGTACTCCTTCGCCGCCCATCGCGCGGTGGTGGAGGTCGACACCGAACTCGGCCTGGTCAAGGTGGTCGAGCTGGCCTGCGCCCAGGATGTCGGCAAGGCCCTCAACCCGCTGTCCGTGCTCGGCCAGATCCAGGGCGGCACCACGCAGGGGCTGGGGGTGGCGGTGATGGAGGAGATCGTGGTGGACCCGAAGACCGCCAAGGTCAGGAACCCGTCCTTCACGGACTACCTCATCCCGACCATCCTCGACACCCCGACCATCCCCGTCGACATCCTCGAACTCGCCGACGACCACGCCCCCTACGGCCTGCGCGGCATCGGCGAGGCCCCCACCCTGTCCTCCACCCCGGCGGTCCTCGCGGCGATCCGCGCGGCGACGGGACTGGAGCTGAACCGGACGCCGGTGCGGCCGGAACATCTGACGGGGACCGGCACGTAAGCCGGTGTCCCGGTGGTGCCGGGCGATCCGTTTACTGACGGGCACCCGGTGCCGGGCGATCCGTTCACTGACGGGTACCCGGTGCCGGGCGATCCGTTCACCGACGGGTACCCGGTGCCGGGCGGCGCGACCGGCGCCCACCGGTCCGCGCCGCTCAAGCCCACCGCAGTGATCTCGTCTCGGGCCGTCCCCCGGGTCGGGCACTTCCCAAATCCCGCCGTCCGCCGCAGGCGTGCGCGCGGGTGCCCCTGTGAACCTTGGGAGTAGGCCCATATGACCCAGCAGTCCCTGGAGCCGAAGAGCATCCCCGAAGACGCCGGCGCGGGAACCCGCGTCCCGGCGGGACGCTCCTGGCTCGACCGGTACTTCCACATCTCCGACCGAGGCTCCACCCTCGCCCGCGAAGTCCGCGGCGGCGTCACCACCTTCATGGCGATGGCGTACATCCTCCTGCTCAACCCCCTGATCCTGTCCGGCCCCGACGCCGCGGGCGGGACCCTCGGCCAGCGGGCGCTGATCACCGCCACCGCCTTCGCCGCCGCCCTCACCACCCTCCTCATGGGCTTCGTCGGCAAGGTCCCCCTGGCGCTGGCCGCCGGACTCTCCGTCTCCGGCGTCCTCGCCTCCCAGGTGGCCCCCCAGATGACCTGGGGCCAGGCGATGGCGATGTGTGTGATGTACGGCGTGGTCATCATGCTGCTGGTGGTGACCGGCCTGCGCGAGATGATCATGAACGCGATCCCGCTGGCGCTGAAGCACGCCATCACCATGGGCATCGGGCTGTTCATCGCCCTGATCGGCTTCGTGAAGGCCGGGTTCGTGCACGGCGGCGAGTCCACCCCGGTCATCCTCGGCCCGGACGGCGAACTCGCCGGGTGGCCGGTGCTGCTGTTCGCCGTCACCCTGCTCGCCGTCTTCATGCTCCAGGCCCGGGGCGTGCCCGGCGCGATCCTGATCGGCATCATCGGCGGCACCCTGCTCGCCGTCCTCCTCAACGCCCTCGGTGTCGTCGACCCGGAGCAGTGGGCCGGCGGCGCCCCCGAACTGCGCGGCGGAGCGGTGTCCATGCCGGACTTCTCGCTCTTCGGGCAGGTCGAGTTCGGCGGCTGGGGCGAGGTCGGCGCGATGACCGTCGGCATGATCGTGTTCACGCTGGTGCTGGCCGGGTTCTTCGACGCGATGGCGACGATCATCGGGGTCGGCACCGAGGCGAAGCTCGCCGACCGGGACGGCCGGATGCCGGGACTGTCGAGGGCGCTGTTCGTCGACGGGGCGGGCGGTGTGATCGGCGGGGTGTCCGGGGCGTCCGGCCAGACCGTGTTCGTGGAGTCCGCGACCGGCGTCGGCGAGGGCGCCCGCACCGGGCTGTCCTCGGTCGTCACCGGGCTGTTCTTCGCCGCCTGTCTCTTCTTCACCCCGCTCACCGCGATCGTCCCCGGCGAGGTGGCCGCCGCAGCGCTGGTGGTGATCGGCGCCATGATGATGACGACCGCCCGGCATGTGGACTGGTCCGACCGCGCGACGGCGGTGCCGGTCTTCCTGACCGTGGTCGTGATGCCGTTCACCTACTCGATCACCGCGGGCGTGGCGGCCGGTGTCGTGTCCTACACCGCCATCCGGATCGCCCAGGGCAGGGCCCGGGAGATCGGGGCGTTCATGGGGGCGCTGACCGTGATCTTCGTGGTCTTCTTCGCCCTCAGCCCGATCGAGAGCTGGCTCGGCGTCCGCTGACC
The DNA here is from genome assembly GCF_040683675.1 of Streptomyces sp. NPDC093252. Taxonomy (NCBI): domain Bacteria; kingdom Bacillati; phylum Actinomycetota; class Actinomycetes; order Kitasatosporales; family Streptomycetaceae; genus Streptomyces; species Streptomyces sp. NPDC093252. The sequence goes on from NZ_JBFBEM010000007.1 coordinate 305,097, forward strand.
CGGGCCGCGCCGCGGAAGGAGACCGATCGACATGCTGGACCTCGCCGAGGAACTCCACCGGTGGGCCGCGCAGGGCCGCGACTTCGCGGTCGCCACCGTCGTCGCCGTCAGCGGCAGCGCCCCGCGCCGACCCGGCGCCGCCCTCGCGGTCGACGGCGACGGCACCGCCATCGGCTCGGTCTCCGGCGGCTGTGTGGAGAGCGCGGTCTACGAACTGTGCCGACAGGCGCTCCAGGACGGACAGCCGGTCCTGGAGCGCTTCGGGTACAGCGACGACGACGCCTTCGCCGTCGGGCTGACCTGCGGCGGTGTCATCGAGGTGCTGGTGGTGCCGGTCCGGGCGGGCGACCCCGCCCGGCCGGTGCTGGCCGCCGCGCTCGGCGCCGCCGCGGCGGGGGAGGCGGTCGCCCTGGCCCGGATCGTCTCCGGCCCGGCGCGCCTGCTGGGCCGGGCCCTGGCCGTCCGCCCGGCCGGGCACCCGGGCACCGCCGTAGAGGGCGGCTTCGGCGTCCACCCCGACCTCGACCGCACCGCCGCCGCCGAGGCCCGCGCCCTCCTCGACACCGGCCGCACCGGCACCCTGGAGATCGGCGCGCGCGGCTCGCGCTGCGGCGCCCCGCTGACCCTGTTCGTGGAGTCCGTGGTGCCACCGCCCCGGATGATCGTCTTCGGCGCGATCGACTTCGCGTCCGCGCTGGTCCGGGTCGGCCGCTTCCTCGGCTACCGGGTCACCGTGTGCGACGCCCGCCCGGTCTTCGCCACCCGGGCCCGCTTCCCCGACGCCGACGAGATCGTGGTCGACTGGCCGCACCGCTATCTGGAGTCCACCGAGGTCGACGCGCGGACCGTGCTGTGCGTGCTCACGCACGACGCCAAGTTCGACGTACCGCTGCTGCGACTGGCGCTGCGGCTGCCCGTCGCCTACGTCGGCGCGATGGGCTCCCGCCGGACCCACCTCGACCGTGCCGGGAAGCTGCGCGCGGTCGGCGTCACGGACGCGGAACTCGCCCGGCTGCGCTCCCCGATCGGCCTGGACCTCGGCGCCCGGACACCCGAGGAGACGGCGCTGTCCATCGCCGCGGAGATCGTCGCCGCCCGCCGCGGCGGCACCGGCGTCTCCCTCACCGGGGCGCACACCCCGATCCACCACGACACCCGGGCCGCCCCCGCGACCGTATGAACGCCGGTCAGCCGTCGTGTGCCCGCACTCATCCCATGGCCGTCCGCCGGTCAGCGGTCGTGCGCCCGCACCCGTCCCATGGTCGTGCGGCGTTCAGCGGTCGTGCGCCCGCACCCACCCCACCGCCGTCGTCGCCGGTCAGCCCTCGTGCATCCGTACCCACCCCACCGTCGTCCGCCGGTCCCACGGCACCAGTTGGGCGTGGTCGGTGGCCCAGGCGGGTCGGCGGTGGCGGGGGTGGGGGAGGAACACGACGGGTGCGCAGCGGGCGCGGGTGAGCCGGTCGAAGAACCGCTCCCGGTCCGGCCGTCCGCCCGGCCCCGGACGCGGCGGCCCGCCGAGCCCGAGGTCGGTGAGGACCAGGATCCGGGACGCGGGACCCGGGCGCCGGAGGGGCGTACGGCTGCCACGTCCAGCGGTCCGCCGGGCCGGTACCGGTCCCCGGGGACTCCTCGAAGTACCGGATCTCCGTGGCGTCCCGGCCGACGGTCCGGCGGATCCGGAGACGGGGGCGGCGCTGCGGCGGCTGGTGCCGGGGCGGGCCGGCGACCGGCCCCCGGGGGGGCGAGGGGGGTCAGGCCATCCTGAGCAGCCGGTTGACCGCCCGTCCGAAGACCGCGCGGGCGGTCCGTTCCAGGAGGGGGTCGAAGAGGCCCGGCAGGAAGCGGACGCCGAGGTGTTCGCGCCAGATGACCCGGGTCCGTCCGCCGGGGCCGGGGCGGACCTCGATCTCGGCCCAGCCGCGCACGACCCGGCCGCGTTTGTCCAGGCGGCAGTGGCCCGGGGTGTCCGTACCGGGGTCGGGCGGCTGCCAGCGGGTGATCTCCATCGCGTCGTCGAAGCCGAACGGCCCGATGCCGGAGCGGGCGACGACGACCGTGCCCTCGCGGGTGGGCGCCCCGGTGCGCACCGAGACCCGGGTGAGCGGGACGGCGGCTCCGTGCCGGGGCCAGTCGGTGAGCCGGTGCCACGCCTCGGCGAGGGAGAGCGGTGCCGTGCGTTCGAGCTGGAACGTGATCACGGTCGCATCCTAGGGAGCCGGGCGGGCCGGGTCCGCCGAGTGCCGGACCGGGGCGGTTGCGGCGCGGGTCAGCGGTAGACCTTTCCGGGCACGGCCTCGCCCGGGGCCAGGAGCTGGGGGACGGTCACGAAGACGTAGCCGCGTTCCTTCAGGGTGTCGATGATCCCGGGCACGGCGGGGACGGTGCCGTCGTAGAGGTCGTGCAGAAGGATGATGCCGTCCCGCTCGGTCTGGTCGAGGACCCGCTGCCGGATGAGGGCGGAGTCGGTGGTCGTGTAGTCCTTCGCGGTGACCGTCCACAGCACCTCCGACAGGCCCAGCTCCTCGCAGATCCGGTGCACGGTCTCGTTCGTGCGGCCCTGCGGGGGGCGCATCAGGGTCGGGGTGCGGCCGGTGAGGCGCTCGATCTCCTCGTTGGTGCGGGTCAGTTCCTCGCGTATCTCGTCCGGCTCCAGTCGGGTCAGGATGCGGTGGGTCCAGGTGTGGCTGGCCACCTCGTGGCCCTCGTCGGCCATCCGCCGGACCAGCTCCGGGTAGGTGTCGATATGGCGCTTGCCGAGGAGGAAGAAGGTCGCCGGGACCTGCTTCTCCTTCAGGATGTCGAGCAGTTTCGCGGAGTGCTCGCTCGGTCCGGCGTCGAAGGTCAGCGCGACGCACTTGGCGGTGCGGCAGTCGACGGGGCCGAACCGGTCGGGCCCGGTGGCCGTGGCGTCGGCGCGGACCCCGCTGGGCGCGGTGGTGTCGACCTTGGCGCAGCCGGCCAGGGTGAGCGCGAGAGCGAGGGCCGTGACCGGGAGGGTCGCGTAACGGAACCTTTTCCTCGGTCTGTGCATCTTCTTGGTCGCATGGGTCGTCAAGGGCATGCCGGGACTATACACAGGCGCTATAGACGCGGTGCATAGTGGGGGTCGTGGCAGGTCAGGTGGTGGTGAGGGGACGCGGGGCGCCTTGGGGTGGGGGACGCGGGCGGTGTGGACCTAGCGGGTCGTGGCGCGCCACTCCCGGGGAGTCAGTCCGTAAGCGGAACGGAAACGCCGGGAGAAGTGGCTGGCACCGGCGAAGCCGCAGCGGCTCGCGACCGCGGCCACCGTCAGGGTGTCGTGGCGCCGGTCGGCGAGCATCCGGCGGGCCGCCTCCAGCCGCTCGGCGATCAGCCACTGCTCCAGACTGACGCCCGCCTCGCCGAGCACCAGGTACAACTGGCGCAGCGACACCGCGTGGGCCGCCGCGATCCGCCCCGGGGTCAGATCGTGCTCGCCCAGATGGCACCGGGCGTAGGCCAGGACCCGGGTCACCAGGGTGTCCCGCACCGCCGAGCGCACGGCGGGGGCGCTCGCGTCACGGGCGGCCGAGAGCAGCAGGGCGCGGACCAGTTCGACGGAGGCGTTCGCGACCGCCGGGGCGCCCGGGTCGTGCTCCAGCCGGGCCGCGTCCCGCGTCAGCGCCCGCAGATGGGCGAGGACCAGGCCGTACAGCGGACTCGCGGGCAGCCGGGCGGCGGCGGTGACCACCGTCTCCACCGGCAGGGCGAGCCGGTCCGCGTCGATCAGCAGGGACCGCGAGCGACCGTCGCCGGACCAGCCGTACACCCGGGGCACGAGTTCATGGAAGACGGTGATGTCGTCGCGGCCCAGGAGCGTCCGGCGGCCGTCGACCTCGCCGCGGTGGACGCCCTCGGGCTGGAGGGAGACCGACACCACCGGGCGGGCCCGGTGCCGGCGCACATGCCGCTCGGTGCGGTGCACCTCGAACCCCGAGGACCGGATGTCGAACAGGGCGAGGTCCCCGATCCGCCACAGCCGCAGCCGCGCGTGCATCCCCGTCGCCGGGACCTCGTGGACCACGTCGTTGGGCACCGACTCGTCGGTCAGCGCGTGATGGAACGCGTCCGCGCGCTCCTTCGGCGGCACGGTGTCCAGATCCAGCAGCAGCACGATCGGTCCCGCCCTTTCGCTCGTTCGGTTCAGGACTTCGGTCCGGCGCCCAGCCGTTCCGCGAGCTGGCCCCGGGAGGTGATCCGCAGCTTGGGGTAGATGCGGTAGAGGTGGGCGCCCACCGTGCGCGGCGACAGATACAACTGCTGGCCTATCTCCCGGTTGGACAGGCCCGACGCGGCGAGCTGGGCGATCTGTAGTTCCTGCGGGGTGAGCCGCTCCCAGTCGGCCGGGCTGCGCCGGTCGCTGCCCTCGCCCGCCGACCGCAGTTCCCGGCAGGCCCGGTCGTGCCAGGGCTCGGCGCCCAGCGCGGCGAAGGACTCCCGGGCGATCCGCAGCGGCACCCGGGACTCCATCACCCGGCGCCGTCTGCGCAGCCACGCGCCCTGCGCCAGCAGCAACCGGGCCCGGGTGAAGGGCTCCTGGGACAGATCGAGGGCGAACGCCTCCCGGAACCGCTCCTCGGCCCGGTCGTCCTCGGCCAGCAGCGCACGGGCGAACGCCAGATCGGCCCGGATCATCCGGGCCGGGGTCGCCGCGGCCGTGTCCTGAAGCCCGGCCAGCGCGGTCCGGGCCGTCGCCCGGTGCTCCTCGCTCACCGCCGCCTCCGCCAGCACCGTGATCGCCCGGGTCCGCAGAAACGGATGATGCGCCGGGTCCGTCGGATCGAACACCCGCCAGACACACCCGAACGCCTCCCCGTGCCGCCCGCCCGCGAGCGCCGCCATGCCCCGGGCGATCTGGATGAACGCCAGATTGGACGGGGTCGCGGCGGACAGCCCGTGCCGCTCGGCAGCGGCCAGCGCGGTCAGCGCCCCCGGCTCGTCGCCGAGCACCGCCGCGAACTGGGCCCGCGCGATCAGCGCCCCGCTCAGCCAGCGGCGCTGCCCGGTGTCCTCGGCCAGCCGCAGCGCCTCCGCCACCCCGGGCAGCCCCGCCTCCCGGTCCACCACATGCGCCCGCGTGAACGACAGCGACACCAGCACCTGCGCCAGCAGCCCCAGCCGCCCCTGGGCGCGCAGCCCGGCCGCCGCGTGCCGCAGAAAACCCGCCGCGTGGTCGTACGCGCCCGCCATGGTCGCCGCCGTGCCCAGGGTCGCCGCCGCCAGGACATCCTGGTCCGGGGTGCCCTCCAGCCGCTCCAGCCGCTCGATCACCGTGCCGCCGCGCTCCAGCGGCGCCGCCGCGGCCAGTACGTACACCAGGTCCGGATGGAGCGCGGGCACCGGCAGCCGCTCGGCCGCCGCGACCACTCGCTCCCGCAGCTCCCGCCCCGGGTCCGCCCACCAGCAGCGGCGGGCCGCCGCCCGCAGCAGCCGCAGCGCCAGCTCCGGGTCCCCGGCGCCCTCCGCCGTCGACAGCAGCAGTTCGAGGCGGGGCACACCGGTCGCCACATCCGCCTCCAGGCCCTCGCGCAGCAGCACCAGCCGGGCCCGCTCCGGGGCGTCCGGGCCCAGCGCCGCGGCCCGGTGCAGCAGCGCCCGCGCGCGTTCGGTGTCGCCGAGTTCCAGGGTGAGTTCGGCCGCCGCCAGCAGCCGGGCGCCGAGCCGGGGCGGGTCGGCGGTCAGCGCGACCGCCCGCTCCAGCGCGGCCAGCGCCACCGCCGGGGCGCCCCGCGCGCTCGCCCGCCCGGCCGTCGCGTCCAGCGCCCGCGCGACCGACTCGTCGGGCCGTCCGCCCGCCGCCGCGCGGTGCCAGACCTGCCGGTCCGGCTGCCCGTCCAGCACCTCGGCCAGCGCCCGGTGCGCGGCCAGCCGTTCGGCGAGCGGCACCGACTGGAGCACGGCGGACCGCACCAGGGGGTGACTGAACCCGACCGTGCCCTGCACCACCGTCACCAGCCCACTGGCCACGGCGGGATCCAGCGCGGCGGGGGGCAGGGACCGCGGGAGGGGCGGCGCGGCGGGGGCGCGGGGGGCGGGAGCGAGGGGGGCGGGGGTCGTCGGGTCCGGGGTCGTCGGGTGTGGGGCTGTCGGGTCTGGTGTGGGTGGGTGTGGGGCTGCTGGGTCGGGTGCGCGTGGGTGCGGGGCTGTCGGGTCCGTTGTGGTTGGGTGCGGGGGCGTCGGGTCCGGTGTGGCTGGGTCCGGTGTGGGCGGGTGCGGGGCCGCTGGGTCCGGTGTGGCAGGTCTGGGTGTGGCCGGGCCCGGTGTCGCAGGCCCCGGTGTGGCTGGGCCCGGCGTCTCCGGCTCCCGTTCTGCCGTGCCCGGTGTCCCTGCCCGCAACACCCCTCCCGCCGCCAGGATCTCCGGCTGGGCTCCCTCGTCCGTCAGGGCCGCGACCAGGAGAGCCGCCCGGGTCGCCGGGGGGAGGTCCGTCAGACGGGAGGCGAACGCCCGGCGCAGGCGGGTGGTCAGGGGGATCGCCGCCGAGGTGAGTGCCTCGGCGGCGCCGGGGCGGCGCAGGGCGGACGGGAGTTCGATCAGGGCCAGCGGATTGCCCGCGGCGGCGTCCAGCACCCGGTGCCGCGCCGCCGGTTCGAGATGGGGCTCCACCGCGTCGAGCAGCGCCCCGGCCGCGGCCGGCGGCAGCGCGGCCGGGCGGATCTCCGGCAGCGACAGGGCGTCCAGCGGGGTCGGATGCCCCTCCCGCACCCCGGCCAGCAGACCCAGCGGCTCCGCGCCCAGCCGCCGGGCCACGAACGCCAGTACGTCCAGCGTCGGCGTGTCCAGCCACTGCGCGTCGTCCACGACCAGCAGCACCGGGGCCTCCTCGGCGGCGTCGCCGAGCAGACTGAGCGTGGCCAGCGCGATCATGAAGAACTGCGGTGCCCCCGCCGCCGGTTCCGCCATCCCGAAGGCGCCGAGCAGCGCCGCCGCCTGCGCCGCGGGCAGCTTCGCGACCCCGTCCAGCATGGTGTGGGTGAGCTGGTGCAGCCCGGCGTGGGGCAGATGGGTCTCGGCCTCCACACCGGACGCCGTCAGCACGGTGTACCCGGCGTCCCGCGCCGTCCGCGCGGCCCGGTCCAGCAGCGCGGACTTCCCGATGCCCGGCGTCCCCCGCACCACCACCGCCGCCCCGGCCTCCCGCAGCCCGGCCACGAAGGCGTCCAGCGCGCCGAGTTCAGCGTCCCGCCCGAACAGCGCCCTGCCCTCCACATGTGCCCCCTGACCAGTGAGAACGCCCCGAAGGGGGAAGTGTACGTGGGACGTGGGGGAGGGGAAGGGGCCCCGCGGGGCGGTGCCGAGGAGCGCCGCCGGGCACGTATCGCCTGGCCGGAACACCCCTCGGAACCCGGCCCGGACCCCCCGGCCGGGACCGCCCCGCCGTCGCGGCACAGTCACTTCACAGTCATCCTGCGGATGTCCCGCCCCCGCCCGGCCGGAAGGGTACGGAGGCGGCGCGCGGGGGCGCGGCGGCGGGCGACCGGGGCGAAGGCGCCCCGGGAACGGGACGGGGGGCGGGGTGAGGGACGGCGGGGCGGCCGGGCCGATGGAGCCGGAACGGCTCGGGCGGGGGCCGCTGTGGGACGCGGTGCGGGACGCCGTCGGGAGCGCGGGGCGGCGCGGGCGGGCCCTGTGGCTGCGCGGCGACGCCGGGATCGGGAAGACCGTGCTCCTGGAACAGACGGGGCGGTACGCCGCCGGACGCGGTCTGCGGGTACTGCGGGCCACCGGCTCCGAGGAGGAGCGCGAGCTGCCGTTCGGGGTGCTGCACCAACTGCTGTGGGCCCTGCCCCGGGACACCGGCGCCCTCTCCGGCGATGCCCGCGCCGCCCTCGACCGGGCCCTCGGTGTCGACCCGGACGCCCCCGGCGCCCCGTACCCGGTGTCCGCCGCCACCGCCGACCTCCTCGCCTCGGTGGCCCGCAGCCGTCCGCTCGCCCTGCTCGTCGACGATCTGCACTGGACCGACGACTCCAGCGCCGAGGTCCTCCAGTCCGTGCAGCGGCGGCTCGACGCGCTGCCGGTGGTCCTCGTCGCCGCCCTGCGCCGGGACACCGGCGCCCGGCTCGACCCCACCGGCGCCGAGGTCCTGGACCTGACGCCGCTCACCGACACCGCCGCCCGCGCCGTACTGGGCGCCCTGCACCCCGACCTGGCGGACGCGGCCCGCGACCGGGTCGTCCAGGAGGCGGCCGGGAACCCCCTCGCCCTGGTGGAACTCCCCGCCCGGCTCGCCGCGCCCGAACGCAGCGGACGCGCCCCCCTGCCCGACCATCTGCCCCTCGGCGAACGCCTGGAAGCCGTCTTCGCCGACCGGTTCGCCGCCCTGTCCGCCCGTACCCGGTTCACCCTGCTGGTGTGCGCCCTCGCCGGGCGGGACGCGGCGACCGCGGCGGCCGTCGGCCGGGCGGTCGGCGCGGCCGGCGGCAGCGGCGCGGACGTGGCCGAGGACCTCCGGGCCGCCGAGCACGCCGGGCTGATCCGGGTCGACCACCGGGCCCCCGGCGCGGTGCTCCGGTTCCGGCACCCCCTGGCCCGCTCCGCGCTGGTCGCCGCCGCCACCGCGCCCGACCGGCGGCGGGCCCACGCCGCCTGGGCCGCCGTCCTGCCCGCCGACGGACTGCCGCAGGCCACCCACCGGGCCGCCGCCACCGCCGTCGCCGACGAACGGACCGCCGCCGCACTGGAACGGGCCGCGGCCCGCTCGCTGACCCGGGCCGGGGACGCCGAGGCCGCGCAGCTCCTCGTCCACGCCGCCCGGCTCAGCGAGGACACCGCCGCGCGGGGCCGCCGCCTCACGGCCGCCGCGAGCGCCGCCGTGCGCGGTGGCCGCATCGACCTCGCCGGCCGGCTGCTGGAGCGGATCGACCCGCACGAGGTGCCCCCCGCCGACCTGCCCGTCCTCCAGACCACCCGCGCCCTGGTCCGGTTGCAGACCGACGGCGACCTCGGGCCCGCCGTCACCCTGCTGCCCGGCGTCCTCGACCGGGACCCCGGCCCGCTCGCCCCGCCCGCGTACCTGCTGCTGCTCTTCGCCGCCGGATACAGCGCCGAGCCCGAGGTGTGGGCCGCGGTCACCCCCCGCCTCAGCGGCGCCCCCGACCTCGTACGGCTCGGGCACGACGTGTGGCACGATCCCGCGCGGCGGGCGCACGGGGGTGCCGGGCGGCTGGCGGCGGCCGTACGGGAGTTCGCCGAGGACAGCGGGGACGACGCGCAGGTGTGGCTGCTGCTGTGGTGCGCGGCCGGGCTCGACGCCGTCGGCGACCACGCGCCCCTGTGGGAGCGGCTCGCCCGCCGCCACTCCTACGCCACCCGCTCCTTCCTCTCCGCCGTCACCGCCTACGACGACTATCTGCGCGGCCACTGGGACCGCAGCGTCGGGCACGCCCGTGCCGGGGCCGCCCTCGCCCGCGCCCGCGGCTACCGCTTCAACGAGTACGTCCACCGCTACAAGGAGGGCTATGTGCGCGCCGCGCGGGGCGAGCGGGAGGCGGTGGACGCGCTGGTCGCCGAGCTGCTGCCGTGGGCCGAGGCGCGCGGGCTCGGCATGGTCGTGCTGCGGCTGCGCGGCTTCCAGGCGATGTGCGCGCTGGCCCAGGGCGACCCCGAGACGGCCTGGGCCCACGCCGTCACCGTCACCCCGCCGGGCACCCTGCCGCCCGGTGTCGCCCAGTTCCATCTCGCCCTGCTCGACCTGGTGGAGGCCGCCGTCCTCACCGGGCGGACCGCCGAGGCACGGCGGCACACCGCGGCGGCGCGGGCGGCCGGGGCCGACCGGATCTCACCCCACCACGCCTTCGTGCTGCGCGCCGCCGAGGCCCTCGCCGCCGACGACCCCGACACCGGCTGGACGGCGGTCCGGACGGCGGACTCCGCCACGGACTGGCCCTTCGAACTCGCCCGGGTCCGGTTCCACCTCGGGTCCCGGCTGCGCCGCCGGGGCCGCCGCGCCGAGGCCCGTGACCATCTCCGGGCCGCCCACGAGGCGTTCGAGGCGCTCGGCGCCGGGCCCTGGACCGCACGGGCCGCGCAGGAACTGCGGGTGTGCGACGAGCCGAGGGGCGGCGGCCCCGACGGCCCGGTCGCGGGGCTGTCGCCGCAGGAGCTGCGGATCACCGAACTCGTCGCCGACGGGCTCACCAACCGCGACATCGGCACCCGGCTCCAGATCTCCCCCCGGACCGTCTCCAGTCACCTCTACCGGATCTATCCGAAACTGGGCGTCACGTCCCGGGCGGCGGTCGCCCGCGCCCTCACCGAACGGGACTCACCGAACGGGGTCCACTGAACGGGGCACAGCGGACGGGGCTCACCGAATGGGCTCACCGAGTGGGCTCACCGAACGGGGGCAGCGGACCGAGCCGCCGGACCGAGCCGCCGGGTTGAGCCGTCGGACCAAGCTGCCGGACTGAGTCGCCGGACCGAACCGTCGGACTGAGCCGACCGGCCGATCCGGCCCGTCAAACGACGTACCGCCAGGCCCGGCGGCCCTCGCACGGTGGGGGCATGAGGACACCGACACCCTCCCCGTCCCGGGAGGCGAGCCGCTGGTGCGGGCCCGTGCGGGTGATCAGCCGGGAGGGCCGCGCCGGCGCGCTGGTCACCGCCCCCGAACCGGACACCCGGGCCCCCGCCCTGTACGCCGGCACCCAGACGACCGGCGGCGCGCTCCTCTCCCACGGGGACACCCGCACCCCCTGCGCACCCGGTGAGGTGTTCGTGGTGGACGCCGCCCTGCCCTGGACGCTGCGCCAGCGCGACGACTTCCGGGTGGACCTCTTCCTCGTCCCCCGCGCGGTGATCGGCGCGACGGACACCGAACTCGCCGCCGTCCAGGGCGTCCACGGAACCGGCGGCCGGGTCGCGGGACTGCTCGCGCCGCTGCTCACCGGGGTCGCGGGCGCCGCCGCCGGATCCCCGCCCGAGACCGGGCGCGCCCTCGCCGGGAGCGTCGCCGATCTGCTCGCCCTGCTGGCCGCCGAGCACCGCGACACCCCCCGGCAGACACCGGACGAGCGCCCGGAACTGGCCCGCCGGATCCGCCAGTACGTCAACGACCACCTCACCGACCCCGCCCTCGGGCCCGGGACGATCGCCGCCCACCACCGGGTCTCCGTGCGCTATCTGCACAAGTCGTTCAGCGCCCAGGGCACCACCCTCAGCCGCTGGATCCGGCACCGCCGCCTGGAGGAGTGCCGCCGCGAACTCGCCCGCGCCGACACCACCGTCTCCCTCGCCGCCGTCGCCCGCCGCTGGGGCTTCACCAACGCCGCCCACTTCAGCCGCTGCTTCCGGGCGGCGTACGGGGTGTCGCCGGGGGAGTGGAGCCGGATCAGATCGGCGGACGGTCCGGGGTGAGGGGACGGGAAGTGTGCGCTCCCGGGACAAGGGAGTTCACTCCTGGCACAAGGGTGTGCGCTCGGGGGCACCCGCGCCCGCGGGGCCCGTCCTACCGTGCGGGCGGCACACCACCGAGGGAAGGGGCCCAGCCCATGGGCGCGGAGCAGCGGACCGACCGCAGACGGGTCGGCCGGAGAGAGGTCATGGCGGCGGGTGCCGCCGTCGCCGCGACGGCGGGACTGGGCACGGCCCCGGCCCACGCCGCGGCGCGGGCGGCGGGAACCGGTCCGGAGGGCGGCACCGACCGGCGTCCCGCTCCCACCGTCGTGCTGGTGCACGGGGCGTTCGCCGACGGCGGGAGCTGGACGCCGGTCGTCGAACGGCTCCGCGGTGCCGGGTATCCGCTGCGCGTGGCCGCCAACCCGCTGCGCGGCCTCGCCACCGATGCCGCCCACCTCAGGAGCGTCCTCGCCGCCGTCCCCGGTCCTGTGGTGCTCGCCGGGCACTCCTACGGCGGTGCCGTGATCACCGAGGCCGCGGCCGGCGCGCCGAACGTCGAGGCACTCGTCTACATCGCCGCGTTCATGCCCGACCGGGGCGAGGTCCTCGGCGAACTCGCCGGTCGCTTCCCCGGCTCGGAGCTGATCCCCGCGCTGCGCCCCGAACCCACGACCGGCCCCGACGGCACCCCGGGCACCGATCTCTACCTCGACGCCGACCGCTTCCACGACGTCTTCGCCGCCGATGTCCCCCGGGCCACGACGAGGCTGCTCGCCGCCCTCCAGCGCCCCCTGTCGGCGAGCGCGTTCTCCGACCGGGTGAGCGCGGCGGCCTGGCGGACCGTGCCGTCCTGGACCCTCGTCGCCACCCGCGACCGGGGCGTCCCGCCCGAACTCCAGCGGTTCCAGGCCCGACGCGCCCGCTCCCGCACGGTCGAGGCGGCGGCCTCGCATCTCGCCCCGTACGGCCGCCCCCAGGAGGTCACCGCCCTCATCCGGGCGGCGGCCCGCACGGTCGCAGCACGCTGAACGCCCCGCGCACATCCGCACCCCCGGAGGAACCCCCCGTGTCCACAGCCCACGACCCCCACACCCACGACCCCCACGCCCATGCCCCCGGCGTCCACGACCCCAACGCCCACGGCCTCAGCGCACACGGCCTCAGCGCCCACGCCCACGTCCTGGAGGAGATCGACCGGATCAACGCCGGTGACCGCACCCCCGTCGTCTTCGTGCACGGCCTCTGGCTGCTGCCCAGCAGTTGGGACCGCTGGGCGGCGGTCTTCGCCGAGGCCGGGTACGCCCCCCTCACCCCGGGCTGGCCCGACGACCCCGGAACGGTCGCCGAGGCGCACGCCCACCCGGAGGTGTTCGCCGGGAAGAGCGTCGGCCAGGTCGCCGACCACTTCGCCGACCTGATCGGCCGTCTGGCCCGCAGGCCCGTCGTCGTCGGCCACTCCTTCGGCGGGCTGATCACCCAGATGCTCGCCGGACGCGGACTGTCCGCCGCCTCCGTCGCCATCGACCCGGCCCCCTTCCGCGGGGTCCTCCCGCTGCCCGTGTCCTCCCTGCGCGCCGCCCGGCCCGTCCTCGGCAACCCGGCCAACTTCCACCGCGCCGTCCCGCTGACCTACGACCAGTTCCGCTACTCCTTCGCCAACGCGGTCGGCGAGGACGAGGCCAAGGAGCTGTACGAGACCTTCGCCGTGCCCGCGCCCGGCGAGCCCCTCTTCCAGGCCGCCGTCGCCAACATCAACCCCTGGACCGAGGTCAAGGTCGACACCCTCGCCGCCGGACGCGGCCCGCTGCTCATCCTCTCCGGCGAGAAGGACCACACCGTCCCCTGGGCCATCGCCCACGCCTCCTACAAGAAGCAGGCCCGCAACGAGCACGCCGTCACCGAGATCACCGAGATGGCCGGGCGGGGCCACGCCCTGACGATCGACAGCGGCTGGCGCGAGGTCGCCGGGACGGCGCTGGCGTTCGTCCGCCGCTTCACGTCCTGACCCCCCGCGGGGCGCCCGCCTCCGCCAGCGCGCGGGTGAGCGCCGCCCGGGACGTGATGCCCAGCTTGGGGAACGCCTTGTAGAGATGGTCGGCGACCGTGCGCGGGGAGACCCGCAGCCGGTCGCCGATGTCCTTGTTGGTCAGCCCGTCCGCGGCCAGCTCGGCGATCCGCAGTTCCTGCGCGGTCAGCCGCTCCCGCACCCCGCCGCCCGCCGCCGCCCCGGCCGCCACCGGGTGCCCCGCGGCCCGCAGTTCGGCCGCCGCCCGCAGCGCCCAGGGCGTGGCGCGCAGCGCCCGGAACGCCCGGTGCGCCTGGCCCAGCGCCTCCCGCGCCCCGGGCCGCTGCCGCCGCCGCAGCCAGGTACCGTGCGCGAGCCGCAGCCGGGCCGCGCCGAACACCCACTCCCCGGCGCCGGGCACCGCGTACGCCGCCCGGTACAGGGCGTCGTCGGGCGCGTCCGTCTCCGCCACGGCGGTCGCGGCGGCCAGCAGGAACGCGTGATGCGGGGACAGTTCCGCCATCCGGGCCGCGCGGGCGGCGGCGAGATGCGCGCGGGCCTCGGCGTGCCGCCCGGTGCGGGTGGCCGCCACCACGAAGTCGAAGAACGGCAGATGGAACCAGGCCAGCCCGGCCGGCAGCACCCCCGGCGGGGTGAGCCCGGCCAGCGTGCCGTACGCCTCCTCGTACCGCTCGTGCGCCAGCGCGGCCAGCGCCCGCAGATGGGTCAGCCGGTCCGTCACGAACGTCATCCGCGCCCGCTCCGCCACCGGCCGCACCGCCCGCTCCGCCTCCCGCAGCCCCTCCTCGTCACCGCGCCCGGCCAGATAGTGGGCGTGGTAGAGGCGGAAGAGCAGGGCGTTGCCGTGGTAGCCGAGCGCCTCGGCGGCGTGTGCCTCGCGCGGGCAGACCTCCGCCTGGTCCCAGCGCCCGCGCAGAAAGTCCTGGTAGCAGCGGGCCTTGGCGATCGTGCCCTGGGTGGCGTACGTGTGCTGTCCGGCGAACCGGCGCCACGGGACCGCGTCCGCGCGGTCCACGGCCAGCGCCGCCCACAGCAGCAGCCAGGCGGCTCCGCCGTGCTCGTCCCCGCCGGTCCGGGCGAGCGCCTCGGACAGTTCCGCCGTGACGCCGTGGGCGGTCCGCGCCGGGTCGGCCCACGCCCGCCAGCACAGCCGGGCCGTCGGGGACATCCGCTCCGCGTACCGCTCCAGCGCGCGCACGCCCCGGGGGTCGTTGGTGTAGGCGGTGGCCAGCAGCAGCTTGAAATAGACCTGCTCGGCGAGACCACCGGGGGCGCCGGACCGGGTGAGGGTGTCCAGCGCCGCCGGGAGCAGGGTGAACGACGACTCGAAGTCCACGTGATGGCTCTGGTCGACGTACACCGTCGCATAGGCGACCAGCGGGGCGGCGTCCGCAGGGACGGGGAGGCGGCGCAGTTCCTCGACCATGCCGGCCGCGCACGGCAGCCGTCCGCCCCGGGCCGACGCCACGGCGGCGCGGGCGAGGCGGCGGGCACGGGCGCCGGGGCCGGTGCTCAGCGCGGCGGCGCGGTGCAGCAGCAGCGCGGCCTCGGCGTCACCGCCGCGCCGGGCCAGCCGGTCACCGGCCGACTGGAGCCGGGCCGCGAGGGCCTCGTCGGGTCCGTCCGCTGCGGCGGCCTCGTGGGTCGGGCGCCGCGGATCGGCCGGGGGGAGCGCGGCGGCCAGTTCCCGGTGCGCGGCACGCCGCTCCTCGGCCGTGGCCCGCTCGATGACGGCGCTGCGCACCAGCGGATGCCGGAACACCAGCCGCCCCGAGGAGTCCAGCCGCGCGACCCCGGCGTCCTCGATGGCGTCCAGCACGGCTTCGGCACGCACCCTGCCGGACCCGCCGGGTGAGCCCGCCGCCGATGCGCCCGGAAAGGCGACGGCCACACCCGCGCCGGGCGGGGCGGGAGCGCCGGTGGCCGGGCCCGCCCCGGAGGCGCCCGGCAGGACCCCCACGGCCGGGTCGCGCGGCGCGGGGGCAGTCGTGCCCGCCGCCAGCCCGCCCGGGAAGCCGGTCGCCGTGCCTGTTTCCGGTCCGTCCATCGCGGGGGTTGTTGTGTCCGTGTCCGTTTCGCCCGCTGCGGGGGTTGTTGTGTCCGGCCCCGTCTCGCCCGCTGCGGCGGTCGTCGTGCCCGCCCCCACCTCGCCCGCTGCCGCAGTCCCCTCGCCCGCTGCCGCGGTCCCCCGGCCCGCTCTCGGGTTCGCCCCACCAGCCCCGTCCCCGCCCGCGCCCCCCGGTGTCGCCGGTGTCGCCGGTGTTCCGCGGAGCCATTCGCCCAGGTGCCAGGACGCGGCGTCGCCGCCGAGGGCGGCCAGGAGGAGCAGGCGGTGGGACGCCGGGGGCAGGGCGTCGAGGCGGCGGGTGAAGAGGCGTTCCAGGGGGCCGCCGAGCGGGAGCCGGTCCTCGGGCAGGGGTTCCGTGCCGGCCATCTGGGCGGGGGCCAGACGGTTGGGGAGTTCGACCAGGGCCAGCGGATTGCCCGCCGCCTCCCGCAGGACGCGCTCCGCCGTGGGCGCGGCCAGTCCCGGATGGCGGCGCCGCAGCAGCCGGGCCGCGTCCGGCCGGGCCAGCGCCCCGACCGGGACGGTACGGCTGTCGGCGGTGGTGCCGTCCGGGCGGCCCGCCCCGACCATCGCCAGCGGGAGTTCGCCGATCCGCCGGTGCAGAAAGGCGAACACGGCCGCGCTGGAGGGATCCACCCACTGCACATCGTCCACCAGCACCAGCAGCGGCCGGACCCGGGTCGCCTCGGCCAGCAGCGACAACGCCGCCCCGCCCACCAGGAGTCCGCCCCCGGGACCCGCCGCAGCAGCCGGGTCCGGCGGGGTCCGCGCGAGGCCGAGCGCCGCCCGCTGGCGGACCGGCAGCGCGTCGGTGTGCGGGGCCAGCGGAGCCAGCACCCGGTGCAGGGCACCGAAGGCAACGCCCTGTTCGGCCTGGGTGCCGACCGCTCGCAGCACCGAGAAGCCCCGCTCCCGGGCCCGCCGCGCGGTCCACTCCAGCAGCGCGCTCTTGCCGATCCCGGCCTCGCCCCGCAGCAGCGTCGCCGACCCTCCGCCGGGCCCCGCCGCCGCGTCCGCCAGCACCTGCTCCAGCAGCGCGGTCTCCGGCCGCCGCCCCATCAGCTCGACGCCCTTGCCCATCGCCCGCGCGCCCCCTGCCCACCGTGTGACGCACTGTGCCGACCCGTCAGGGATTCCTCCCCCATCCTCGTGCGGGCGGCGGGAGCGGTCCGGCCCCTGCGTGCACAGGTCTGGCCCCAGGGCGCAGAGGTGGGCCGTCCGCTCACCCTCCGCCGTTCACCGTGCGCACCCAGGCGCGCGGCGTCTGCCCGTACACCCCCTTGAACGCCCGGCAGAAATGCGCCGGGCTGCGGAAACCCCAGCTCTGGGCGACCGCGGAGATCGTGGCCACCGCCCGGCCCCGGCGGGCCAGTTCGCGCGCGCACCCCTCCACCCGCCGCTGCTGGATCAGCCGCCGTACGGTGATGTCCTCGTCCTGGAAGAGCCGGTGCAGATAGCGCACCGAGATGCCGTGCGCCCGCGCGATCCGCGCGGGGTCGAGATCGGCGTCGCGCACCTGGGCGTCGATGTACCGGCGCACCGCGGCCACCGTGTGCTCCGGGCCGGTCCGGCCGTCCCAGGCGCCCTCGGCCCGCGCCACCTCGTCGATCAGCGTCGCCACCAGATCGGCCACCGTCCCGCCGAGCCGCTCCCCGACCTCCGCCGGACCCGCCCCGCCGCCGTCCGCCGCCGCCAGCCCCCCGGTGAACAGCGCCAGCACCGCCGCCACCCCCGCCTCCCCGGGGATGGCCCGCCCCGTGACCGCGCCGGTCCGGGTGTCCGACGTGCCCAGCGCCTGCTGCGGCAGCCGGACCCACCGGACCGACGACGGCTGCCGCTGCTCGACCACGAACGGCCGCCGCAGATCCAGCAGCGCCAGATGGCCCGGCCCGACCAGCGCGCCCCGCCCGTCCTGGCGCACCGCGCTCGCCCCGCCGACCTGGGCCAGCAGTGCGAGCCGACGGCCGGGCCCGGCGGCGACCAGCGGGGCGCTGCGGGTCAGCCGCATCGGATCGGCCTCCATCGACAGCACCCGTACATAGCCGAGGTCCACCACCCCGAGCCGCCCCGCGAACGGCCGCTCCCGCCCCGGCGTCACCTCCACCGGCGCCAGCCAGCGGCGCACCGCGCCCCGCCACACCGCCGCCCGGCTCGGCTCCGGCACGTCCGCCGTACTGACCATGTGACGCATGCCCACCACTCCTCGTCCCGCCCCGGACGCGAAGAACCGTCCGGCATCCGCCCAGTGTGGACATCCCGGGCAGCCGCACCGGTACGTCAGATGACGGTACGAACGGACCGGCCGCCGCCCGAACGCTCAAGGGACCATCCGTGACGCGGGCGTCGGTCGCGGGCGTGGTGGCGGGCCGGCCCGTGCGCGCGAGGTCCATCCGTCACGAAGGTGGCGTTCACGGCGTGGTGGCGGGCCCGCCCGAGCGTCCAAGGTCCATCCACCACGAAGGTGTCGTTCACGGGCATGGTGACCGGCCCGCCCGTGCGCGCAAGGACCATCCCCCGTACACGCTGCGGCACAGCGTCCGGCGGGGCCCCTCCTAGGGTCGGCAGGGCCTTCTCCCTGCGGCCCAGGCCGCCCCTGTGACGGAGCCGCCATGCCGCACGCCGACGACGTCCCCGAACCCCGCCCGGTTCCCGTGGTGCTGGAGCCCGCGGCCCGCCGGTTCGCCGCGTCCCACACCTGCCCCGCCGTTCCGCCCGGCACCGACCCCGAGCCCGCCCGGCGGGCCCTCGCCCCGCTCCTGGACCGCTGCGGACACGACGCCGACATCGACGAGGAGTGGCTCGTCCCGCCCGCCCCGGCCCGGCCCCCGCTCCGCGTACGGGTACTGCGCCCCGTGGACAGCGGCGGTGAGCCGCTGCCCGTCGTGCTGTTCCTGCACGGCCTCGGCTGGCTGCTGTCCGACGCCGACGCCCACTGGGGCCTGCTGCGCGACCTGGTGCTCGGCGCCGACGCCGCCGTCGTCGTACCCGACTACGACCGTCCCCCCGGGGCCCGCCACCCGGTGGCCGTGCGGCAGTGCCACGCCGTGCTGCGCTGGCTGGCCCGGGACGGGGCCCGGCACGGGCTCGACGGCACCCGGATCGCCGTCGTCGGGGTGTCGGCCGGGGCCAATCTCGCCGCCGCGCTCACCCTGCTCGCCCGCCGCCACGGCGACCGACAGCCGGTCCACCAGATCCTGGTCTGCCCGGTGACCGACGCCGCGCTCGCCACCCCCTCCGCCCACCGCTTCGCCGACGGCCCCTTCCTGTCCCGGGCGGCCATGCGCAGCTACTGGGACCAGTACGTCCCCGACCCCGCCCGGCGCGCCGACCCCACCGCCGCCCCGCTGCGCGCCGACCCCGCCGACCTCACGGGCCTGCCCCCGGCGCTGGTGCTGACCGCCGAGGCGGACATCCTGCGCGACGAGGGGGAGACGTACGCGGCCCTGCTGCGCGCCGCCGGGGTACCGGTGGTCTCCGTCCGCTACCACGGCACCGTGCACGGCTTCGTCCTCTTCGACGCCCTGCGCCGCACCCCCGCCGCCCGCGCCGCCCGCACCCAGATCATGGACACCCTCTACACCGCCCTGCACACCCCCGCCTGACCGCGCCCCGCCGCCCGCGTCAGTGATCCGTATGCGTACCGCCCCCGGCCGTCAGCGTCCCGTCAGGACACCCCCCGTTCCCGGGGATACCGGGCATAGCGTCATCGATGAGCCCCGACCGCCTCCCCGCGTTCGGGGCCCACGACGCCCCGCCCGACCCGAGCACGGCCTCCAGGAGGCACCCATGGCAGACATCCTGTGCGCGGACGACCCCGAGCCCTGTGAACGGTTCCCGGCCGGACCCCTGTACGTACCGGTCCGGCCGGGACCGTCCGGGTGCGCGGCCCGGCTCTTCCGCACCCCGCTGGGCGAGCGCACCGCCGTCGCCTTCACCTCCGAGCGGCGGCTGACCGCCACCCTGGGCGTCGGACAGCCGTGGATCCGGCTCGCCGAACCCGCGCTGCGCGCCCTCACCGCACCGCTGGGGGTCACGGCCCTCACCGTCGACCCCCAGCTCTCCGCCCCCGCCCCGCACCCGGCGCCCCGCCCGGCCGCCCCCGCGCCCCGCCCCGCAGGCGCCCGCACCGCCCTGCGGCTCACCGGCGCCGCCGCCCTCGTCTCCGCGCTCGCCCTCTGGATCGACTGACGCGCCCGAGGACCCCGCCCCCGCTCCCTCCCTCCCCCCGCCCGGCACCACAGAGGAGGCCCGCCGCGCCATGACCACCCTCCACGACACCACCGCCCCCGCCACCGCCCCGGCCCCGGACACCGCCACCGCCCCCGGCCCGGCCGCCCGTTCCGTCTGGCCCGCCGCCACCACCGAGCCCCGGCCCGGCGAGGTCACCGTCGGCGGGGTCGGACTGACCGAGATCGCCGACCGCTTCGGCACCCCCGTCTACGTCCTGGACGAGGCCGAGGTCCGCGACCGCTGCCGCACCTACACCCACGCCTTCCCGGACACCGAAATTCTCTACGCCGCCAAGGCGTTCCTGTGCCGGGCCATGGTCCACTGGGTCGCGGACGAGGGCCTCGGCCTCGATGTCTGCTCCGCCGGGGAACTGGAGCTGGCCGTCACCACCGGTTTCCCCGCCGACCGGATCGTGCTGCACGGCAACGCCAAGACACCCCGCGACCTGGAGAGCGCCCTGCGCCTCGGCGTCGGCCGGATCGTCATCGACAGCCCCTCCGAGATCGCCCGGCTCGCCGCGGCCGTCGGGCCCGACGGGCATCAGAGGGTCATGGTCCGGGTGGTGCCCGGGATCTCGGCGGGCGGCCACGAGAAGATCCGCACCGGCACCGAGGACCAGAAGTTCGGCCTCTCGATCTCCGACGGCTACGCCCAGCACGCCATCGCCCGCATCCTGGACCAGCCCCAACTGGAACTGACCGGGCTGCACTGCCATCTCGGCTCCCAGATCACCGGCGTCAAGCCCTATCTGGCCGCCGTGCGCAGGCTCGTCGGGCTGATGGCCGCCCTCCACCGCCAGCACGGGGTCACCCTGCCCGAACTCGACCTCGGCGGCGGCCACGGCATCGCCTACCGCCCCGGCGAGCCCGCCCTCGACCTCACCGCCCTCGCCCGCCGGGTGCGCGCCGAACTCACCGGGGCGTGCACGGCCGCCGGTCTGCCCGTACCCCGCCTGATCATCGAACCCGGCCGGGCCATCGCGGGCCCCGCCGGCATCGCGCTCTACCACGTCGTCGCCGTCAAGCACACCGGCTCGCACACCTACGTCGCCGTCGACGGCGGCATGAGCGACAACCCGCGTCCGGCGCTGTACGGGGTGCGGTACGCGCCCCGGCTGATCGGCCGGGCGGGGGGTGCGGCGGTGCCGGTCACGGTGGTGGGCCGGCACTGCGAGGCGGGCGATGTCCTCGCCGCGGACATCGAACTCCCCGGGGACATCCGCCCCGGCGATCTCCTCGCCGTGCCGGTCGCGGGGGCGTATCACCTGTCGATGGCGTCCGGGTACAACATGGTCGGCCGTCCACCGGTGGTCGCGGTGAGGGACGGGCGGGCGCGGGTGCTGGTGCGGAGGGAGTCGGTGGGGGATATGTGGGTGCGGGATGTGGGGTTGTGAAGGGGGTGGGGGTGGTGGGGGTTGGTTGCGCAGTTCCCCGCGCCCCTGGGGGGTGTTGGGGTTGGGGGTGTGGGTTGCGTCTGGTGGCCCGCCCGGGGGGCTCCCGGGCGGGTGCGGGTTGGTGGGGGCTGGGGACGCAGTTCCCCGCGCCCCCTGGGGGATGGATCAGTTGTTGGCTGTTTCCCTCCGACCCGCGCTCTCTTGCTGCGCGCCGGTCAGGCGAGTTCCTCGCGGAGGGTGCGGGCTGCTGTTACCAGGTTCTCCAGGGCCGCCTGGGTTTCCGGCCAGCCTCGGGTTTTCAGGCCGCAGTCGGGGTTGACCCAGAGGCGGGTGGCCGGGATGGCCTTGAGCCCGGTGCGCAGGAGGGCCGCCGCCTCTTCGGGGCCGGGGACGCGGGGGGAGTGGATGTCGTAGACGCCGGGGCCCGCCTCGCGGGGGTAGCCGTGGGCGGCGAGTTCGCGGGCCACCTGCATGTGGGAGCGGGCCGCTTCGAGGGAGATGACGTCGGCGTCGAGGTCGTCGATGGCCTGGACGATGTCGCCGAACTCGGCGTAGCACATGTGGGTGTGGATCTGGGTGTCCGGGCGGACCACGGCCGTAGTCAGGCGGAACGCCTCCGTCGCCCAGGCGAGGTAGGCGGGGTGGTCGGCGGCGCGCAGGGGCAGGGTCTCGCGCAGGGCGGGCTCGTCGACCTGGATGACCGCCGTGCCCGCCGCCTCCAGATCGCTCACCTCGTCGCGCAGGGCGAGGGCGACCTGGCGGGCGGTGTCGCCGAGGGGCTGGTCGTCGCGGACGAAGGACCAGGCGAGCATGGTGACCGGGCCGGTGAGCATGCCCTTGACGGGGCGGTCGGTGAGTGACTGGGCGTAGGTCGTCCAGCGGACGGTCATGGGTGCGGGGCGGGAGATGTCCCCGGCGAGGACCGGCGGGCGGACGTACCGGGTGCCGTAGGACTGGACCCAGCCGTGGCGGGTGGCGAGGTAGCCGGTGAGCTGTTCGGCGAAGTACTGGACCATGTCGTTGCGTTCGGGCTCGCCGTGCACCAGGACGTCCAGGCCCGCCTTCTCCTGGAAGGAGATGACGTCCCGGATCTCGGTCCTGATGCGCTCCTCGTACCCGGCGGTGTCGATGCGGCCGGTGCGCAGGTCGGCGCGGGCGGTGCGCAGGGCGGTGGTCTGGGGGAAGGAGCCGATGGTGGTGGTCGGCAGGAGGGGCAGCCCGAGGCGGGTGCGCTGGGCGGTGGTCCGGTCGGCGTAGGGGAGGGAGCGGTGGGTGTCGGCGTCGGTGACGGCGGCGGCCCGGTCGCGTACGGCCGGGTCGTGGGTGATCGGCGAGGTCGCGCGTGAGGCGAGGTCGGCGCGGTTGGCGGCGAGTTCCGCCGTGATGGCGTCCGTGCCCTGGGTGAGGCCCTTGGCGAGGGTGACGATCTCGGCGGTCTTCTGCTGTGCGAAGGCCAGCCAGCGCCTGATCTGGGGTGCGATGTCCCGTTCGGCCGAGGCGTCGAGGGGGACGTGCAGGAGGGAGCAGGAGGCGGCGATGTCGACCCGGTCGGCGAGGCCGAGGAGGGTGCCCAGGGTGGACAGTGACTTCTGGAGGTCGTTGATCCAGATGTTGCGGCCGTTGACGACTCCGGCGACCAGGCGCTTGCCGGGCAGTCCGCCGGCGGCGGCGAGCGCGTCGAGGTTGGCCGCGGCGGCGTCGGTGAAGTCCAGGGCCAGTCCGTCGACGGGGGCCTTCGCCAGGACGGGCAGGGCGTCGCCGAGGCGGTCGAAGTAGGAGGCGACCAGCAGCTTCGGGCGGTCGGTGCGGGTGCCGAGGTCCCGGTAGGCGCGTTCGGCGGCGTTGAGTTCGGCCGGGGTGCGGTCCGCGGCGAGGGCGGGTTCGTCGAGCTGGACCCAGTCGGCGCCGGCCGCGCGGAGGTCGGCGAGGATCTCGGCGTACACGGGCAGGAGCCGGTCCAGGAGGGTCAGGGGGTCGAAGTCGGCGGGTACGCCGGGCGCGGGCTTGGCGAGGAGGAGGTAGGTGACCGGGCCGACCAGTACCGGGCGGGGGGTGAGGCCCAGGGCGAGGGCTTCCGTCAGCTCGGTGACCTGCTTGGCGGGGTCGGCGGTGAAGGCGGTGTCCGGGCCCAGTTCGGGGACGAGGTAGTGGTAGTTGGTGTCGAACCACTTGGTCATCTCCAGCGGCGCGACATCCTGGGTGCCGCGGGCCATGGCGAAGTAGCCGTCCAGGGGGTCGGCCGCGACGGCGGTCCGGTGGCGGGCGGGGATCGCGCCGAGCAGGACGGTGGTGTCGAGGACGTGGTCGTAGTAGGAGAAGTCGCCGGTGGGGACCTCGTCGATCCCGGCGTCGGCGAGTTGCCGCCAGTTGCTGCGGCGGAGTCCGGCGGCGGTGTCCCGGAGGGCGTCGGCGGTGACGCGGCCCTTCCAGTAGCCTTCGACGGCGTTCTTCAGTTCCCGGTGGGGGCCCTGGCGGGGGTAGCCGTACACGGTGGCCCGTGCTGCCGCGGCTGCGGACTTGGCTGTCACGGAGATCTCCTTCGCGAGATGAATCCCTGAGATCCCGGCGACGGGACGAGGGCGCGAAGGGAGACGGAACCGGGCGGCCCGGCCCGCGCGACTGCGGTGCGCGGTGGTCCGCCTGACTCTGTTCGCCGACCCGCCCGCGAGGGTCACCGGGATATCCGCGCACGAGTGGTTCGCGCACGGGCCGCTGGCAGGTCTTCGGACTCGCGGGCGCGTCCTGACGAGGTCAGGACCCCTACTGGCCGTCGCTTCCCAGGCCCGTTCTCCCGGACCCAGTGCGTATGACGGCGGTCGTTCCCACTCACCGCTGCGGGGCAGTCCCGGATTCCCACCGGGTTCCCTCTTGCGACGCTCCCGCCTGGCGGACGGGGCGAACCAGCAACGCCGGTCACCTTAGCCGCTCGCGCCCCGCCCGTACATGACGTCCCACCCGTGCCGTGCCCGGGGGAGCGGGCACGGCACGGGAGCGGGAACGCCGCGCCTAGACCGTGTCCACCGGGGCGGCGGGCGGGTCGTAGCGCAGCGGGGTGAGTTGCTGGACGTCGTAGCGCAGCCGCAGGGCGGCGATGGCGGAGTGATCGATCTCTCCTCCGGCGGCGAGGATGTCGAGGAGTTCCTCGAAGTACCGCTCGTGCGCCGGGGGCGGGGCGGCCTGGAACAGCACCCGGGCCGGTTCGGGGCCGGAGTTGGCGAAGGCGTGCGGGCAGCCGGGCGGGACGAACAGCAGGGTGCCGGGGCCCGCCCGCACGGCCCGCTCCCCGGCGGCGGACTCCCACTCCCGCCAGTGGTCCGGGGTCCGGACCAGCGGCTCGAAGGCGAGCACCTCCAGCTCGCCCTCGATGACGTAGAACAACTCCTCGCTGTGGGTGTGGGTGTGGGCGCCCACGTCGAAGCCGGGCGGGACGACGACCTCGAAGGTGGAGGCGGCCCGGGAGTGCTCGCCGGTCACCTTGAAGGTGACCCGCTGGGCGGCGACCGCCACGGTCCGCCCCCGGCCGGGCGGCAGGATCAGCGGCCCGGCGGACCCGCCACCACCCGTCACCGCGCGCCGAACCCGAACCCGAACCCGAACCTGGACTTGGGCCGCCTTGACCTTGGCCCGGACCCGGACCCGGTCCCAGCTCCGGTCCCGATCCCGGTCCCGGTCCCGATCCCGGTCCCGATCCCTGTCCCAGCCGCGGCCCCGGGCCGGACGGCCACGGCTGTCCTCATACCGGACCCTCCGTGGACACCGCCGCCGGGCCGGGCGTGGGTGCCGGGGTCTGCGCGGGCACCCGGACCGGGCCGGTGCCGTCGTCACCCGCCGGGCGCGGGGTCTCGGTGGCCGGATCGGCGCGCACCCCCGCACCGGCGCCCTGCTCGGCAGCCGGTTCGGGGCTGTCGGTGGTCCAGCGGCCGAGGGTGATCTCGGCGGTGATACCGGGCCCGAACCCGGCGATCATCCCCAGCTCCCCCGGCGCGCAGCCGCCCTCCTCGAACAGCCGGCGCAGCGCGTCCAGCACCACCGCGCTCGCGATGTTCCCGTACTCGGCGAGCGTGGCCCGGCTGAAGCGGAACATCTCCGGCGGCACGGCGAGATAGTGGCTCAGATCGTCCAGGATGCGCGGCCCGCCCGCGTGGATCAGATAGAAGTTCTGCGCACTGGCGTCCCGCCGGTACTGGGCGGCCAGCGAGGTCAGCGCCGGGGCGAGCTGCTCCATGGTGCGGGGCACCCGCCGGTCGAGCATGAAGTGGAAGCCCGTGGGCCGCACCCGGTAGGCGATCCAGTCCTCGCTGTCCGGCACCAGATAGGAGCCGTTCGCCTCCAGTTCGATACCGGTGCCCCCCATCCCGCGCACCACGGCCGCCGCCACCGCGTCCCCGAACAGCCCGTTGGAGAGCATGTTGCCGACCGTCAGATCGGTCGGCTGGTAGCACAGCGAGCAGAACTCGCAGGCCACGATGAGGGCGTTGGAGCCCGGGTGGGCCATGCAGAAGTCGTGCGCCCGGTTGATGGCGGCGCCCCCCGCAGCGCAGCCGAGCTGGGCGATGGGGATCTGCCGGCAGTCGTTGCGAAAGCCCAGCGCGTTGATCATCCAGGCGGTCAGCGAGGGCATCATGAAGCCCGTGCAGGACACATAGATGATCACATCGATGTCCCGGGGCCCCAGCCCGGCGTGCTTGAGCGCCCGCTCCACCACATCGGGCACCCGTGCCTTGGCCTCCGCCTCGTAGGTGTCGTTGCGCGCCTCCAGCCCCGGATGCCTGAGGGTGCGGTCCAGCGGCTGGACGATATGGCGTTTGCGCACCCCCGTGTTCCCGATCAGCCGCAGCGCGAGCGGCAGTTGCTCATGCCCCGCGTACAGCGAGCGGGCCAGGCCCAGGGTCTGTTCATGGGTGATCGTGTATTCGGGCACGGCTACCGCGGGGCGGCACAGGACAGGCATGGTTTCCCCCTTCAGAGATGAACCGCGTCAGAGATCCGTCTCGGCAGACCGGTCCTTGCCCGGCATATCCCTGGAACATGCGACAAGCACACTAAACGCATCCGATAGCGTGAGATGGGTGTACAGGCGGCCGGGCAGGGCGTACGCGCCCGGCCCCGGGCCGGGGTGCGCGCCGGGGCACGCCACCCGCACCTGGGTGAACCGGGGGCCCACCGGGCCGGGCGCGTTCTGGTGGGATCCGGGAGGTCACGCCGTCGCGGCGGCCTTGTGGATCACCGAGCGCAGCCAGGTGCCGGGTCCCGGGGACCGAAGCTCCGTCAGGGCCCGGCGCAGGGCCAGGTCTTCGGGCCCCTCGCGCAGGGTGGCCTCCAGGGCGTCGGCGAAGTAGTGGGCGACCGGTGGGGCCTCGGCACCCCGGAAGGCGCACAGCCGCTCGCCGGGACGGATCCCCGAGAAGCCGGTCTCCTCCAGCCAGCCCCAGAGCTGGGTGCCCGCGTCGCTCCGCCCGTGGGCGCCCATGGCCGCCACCATCGCGGTGAGCGCGGCCCGGACGGCGGGGGTCGCCGGGGCCACCCGGATGGTGCCGTAATCCAGTTCGACGACGGTGATCCCGCCGCCCGGCACCAGGACCCGCCGGGCCTCCCGGAGCGCCCGCAGCGCCCCGTCCTCGGACAGGTGCTCCAGGGTCCACATCATCCAGACCTGGTCGAAGGAGGCGTCCGGGAACGGCAGCCGGCGCGCGTCGGCCGCACAGAGCGCGGCGGGTGTGCCCCGGGCGCCCAGATAGGAGCGGGCGAAGGCGATCTGCGCCGGGGCGATGTCCACCCCGTGCAGTTGGACGCCGGGGAAGGCGTCGCCCAGCACGCCCAGGACCGCGCCCGCGCCGCAGCCGACGTCGAGCAGCCGGGTGCCGGGCGGCAGATCCGTACCGTCCAGGATGAGCCGGTGCTTCCAGAACTCGCCCTGTTCGATGAGCCGTCGCTGCTCCCCGGGGGTGTAGCCGTGCACGTAGGAGGCGGAGCCGTGCGCCGGGGTCCGCGCGGGGTCCGGTGCGGGCGGCATGTCAGGCCCCCGGGGTGTCATAGACGCCGAACCGGAGATAGACGCCGAGGTCGGCGGGTGCTCCCGCCCCGGTGGTCCGGAAACTGCACAGTTCCTGGAGGCCACCCGCACCGGGCGGCAGCCCCGCCGTCAGTCGCCGCGCCATCCGGGCGTACGGGCCCGGGTCGACGCCCTCCAGTCGCATCAGCCGGGAGATACGGGCGGTGGCCTCGGTGTCGGTGAGGGTGTTGCCCGGCAGCCGCAGATAGAGATTGGCCTCGTCGGGGCCGGGGCCGGGGTCGGGGCCGGGACCGGGGCCGGGGGAGGTGGCGGGGTCGGTGGCGGGGCCGGGGGCGGGTGTCCGGAAGGCCAGGCAGGTCATCGGCTCGTTGTGCACGGTCCCGCTGTCCCGCCCGTAGATCACCGCCCGTGCGCGGGCGGCCCGCCGCGGGTCGTGGTGCCGGGCCAGGGCCGCCACGGTGTCCAACTCGTCCATCGACTGGGTGTGATGGCGGAAGTAGACCTTCACCCGGGCCGTGTCCGGGCCGGTCAGGTCCAGGGCGAAGAACTCCAGCTCGTGCCCGCGCCGGGCCAGTTCACCGGCCCGGCGGCCGACCGGCGCCCAGGCGGCGGCCAGTCCGAGCCGCCGCATGGCCTCGGCCACCACTTCCGGGGCGCGGTCGCGGCCCTGGACCTGCGGGTTGAAGTACACCTTGTACCGGGGCCGTTCACCGGGGCGCCGGGCCAGCGAGTGCCAGACGGTGGGGCGGCCGGGCTCGGGGGCGGGGGAGAGGAACAGCTCCTCGACGCTCAGACAGCGGGCGATGTCCGTGCCGGGCCGCCGGGCCAGCCGCCGGGTGAGCCGCCGCCCGGCCTCCTGGCAGCCGTACGGGGTCGGGTCCGGGCCCAGTGACTCGCACAGCACCCGGATCTCGGGGCGGGCGCCGCGCCAGCTCACGGAGAGTTCGGCGGGGAAGCCGTCGGCCGAGACGAAGGACGGCGGTACGCAGCGCGGGCCGATCGGCCGGTCCCCCCACGGCCGCAGCAGCTCCGCGAGGTCGCCCAGGGTGGTCCGGACGGCGTTCCGGATGTCCCGCTCCCGGTCCTCACCGGCGGGCGGGAGCCCTTTTCGCTCGCCTTCCCCGTCTTCTCCGTCCGCCGGTTCCAGTGCGCGGAAGATGGTTTCCCATTTCTCCGCGAGAAACTGAGTGAACGTTTTTTCTGAGGCGTGGAAAAGCGCCGGGGCGGGCGCTTGGTCGAGGAATTGCGCAAGGGTCACCGAAGCCACCTCTCCCGGCCCGGAAGAGGGCCGGTGCTGCGATCGATTCACGCCGGACCAGATGGTCCGGTTGCCGCGTTCCGGGAGTATGACCGGGGAGGACGGACCCCGGAAGGGGGTCGGCACCCCGGGATCAAGAGCGCGAATCAAGCCAGCCGGGAAGTTCGGGCACCCCGCCCTTCAAACCGTCGGAGCGGCCATGGGAATCGCCCGAAGAGGCAGAACGGAAACGGCCGTCCGATACCGCTCGACGCCGCCCCGGCGCCGCGGTATTCGCGCCCGGTGGGGGAGCGGGCGGACGAACGGGAAGCGCGTCGGTGCACGGTGAAAGGGAACGGAGGCGGAGCGTCCGGCTCTTGCCCGAAGGGGTCCGCTTTCGGTCCCAACCGGCCGGAACGCCCGCGACGGCCCTTGTGCCGCGGGGCCGCTGGGCAGAGTCCCCGTCAGTCGTTCCGGCTCGTCCGAACCGCCGGTCCTTCCGGCCCGGCCAACGACCCAGGGAGCCCCCCCCATGTCCGAGAGTTCCCCCGAGAGTTCCCCCCTCGTCCTGGACCCCCACGGCACCGACTGGTGGACCGAGTACCGCACCCTGCGCTCCGGCGCCGCCGCCACCCGCGTCGACCTGCTCGGCGTCACCGCGTGGTCCGTCGCCGAACCCGCCCTGCTCAAGCACCTGCTCACCAGCCCGGATGTCTCCAAGGACGGCCGCGCCCACTGGCCGCGCCACCCCGAGACCGTCGCCACCTGGCCCCTCGCCCTGTGGATCGCCGTCAGGAACATGTTCACCGCGTACGGCGGCGACCACCGCAGGCTGCGCCGGATGATCGCCCCCGCGTTCAGCGCCCGCCGGATGGCGGACCTCGCCCCGGTCGTCAGCCGGATCGTCTCCGATCTGATCGACGACCTCGCGGCCACCGCCGGTGACGGCCCCGTCGATCTGCGCGAACGGCTCGCCTACCCGCTGCCCATCGCCGTGATCAGCCATCTCCTCGGCGTCCCCGAGGAGGAGAGCCGGCAGTTCCGGCAGGTCGTCGACGGCGTCTTCGACAGCACCCTCACCCGGGAGGAGGCCGCCGCCAACAACGAACGCCTCTTCGCCCTCGCCGACCGGATCGTCACCGCCAAACGCGCCCGGCCCGGCGCCGACATGACCTCCCTGCTCATCTCCACCCGCGACGAGGAGACCGACAGCGGCTTCACCGACCTCGAACTGCGCGACACCCTGATCCTGATGATCAGCGCCGGATATGAGACCACGGTCAACGTCATCGACGAGGCCGTCACCGCGCTGCTCACCCATCCCGGCGCCCTCGGCCGGATCCGCGCGGGCGAGGCCGACTGGCCGGACGTGGTCGAGGAGACCCTGCGGCTCACCCCGCCCATCCGGATGGTGCCCCTGCGGTTCGCCGTCCGGGACATCGCGCTCCCCGACGGGCCGACCATACGCAAGGGCGAGGCGATCCTCCCGGCCCTCGGCGCCGCCAACCGCCACCCCGGCTGGCACGGCCCCGACGCCGACATCTTCGACGTCACCCGCCCCGACAAGGAGCACCTGGCCTTCGGCCACGGGGTGCACTTCTGCCTGGGCGCTCCGCTGGCCCGGCTGGAGGTCGCCGAACTCCTCCGCCAGCTCTTCGGCCGCTACCCCGCCCTGCGCCTCGCCGTCCCCGCCGGGCGGCTGACCCCCCTGGACTCCATGCTCAGCAACGGCCACCAGAAACTGCCGGTGCACCTTGGGCGGGCTGGGGGGTAGGGGGGAGGGGGGATCACCGGGAGCAGCCGGGGGCATTGCTCATCGGGAGGGCCGCTCTCCCGTCCCCGACGTCCCCGGCTGGTCGAGCTGCGAGGCCAGTACCGCCGCCTGCACCCGGCGCTGGACGCCCAGCTTGGCCAGCAGACGGGAGATGTGGTTCTTGACGGTCTTCTCGGAGAGATACAGCTTCTTGCCGATCTCCCGGTTGGTGAGCCCGTCCCCGATCAGGGCGAGGATGTCCCGCTCGCGCGGGGAGAGCCCGGCCAGCTCCGGCGCCACGGCCGGACTCTCCGCCGGGTCCGCGCGCAGCGAGCGCATCAGCCGCGCGGTGGTCGCCGGGTCCAGCATGGACTGCCCGGACGCCACCGTACGGACCGCCGAGATCAGGTCCGAGCCCTTGATCTGCTTGAGGACATAGCCGGAGGCCCCGGCCATGATCGCGTCCAGCAGGGCGTCCTCGTCGTCGAACGAGGTCAGCATCAGACAGGCCAGCTCCGGCATCTGGCTGCGCAGCTCGCGGCAGACGGTGATGCCGTCGCCGTCCGGCAGCCGGACGTCCAGCACCGCCACATGGGGCCGCAGCGCCGGGCCCCGGGCCAGGGCGTGGGCCACGCTGTCGGCGTCGCCGACCACCGAGATGTCCGGTTCGGCGTCCAGCAGATCGGTCAGACCCCGTCGTACGACCTCGTGGTCGTCCAGCAGGAACACCCGGATCGGGTGCTGCTCGGTGAAGGTAGGTGTGTCGGGCATGACGACCCCTCGTGTGGCGTTCCCCGGTCGCCGGCGGGCTGCGGGCACCCCGTGACCCGGCCGCGCCGCGGCCCGGCACATGGCTGCACTGCCGATGATCGCGCGCGGGGGCCGGACGCACCAGGGCCGACCGGCCCCATTCGGGCGGTCCGGTGGGTATCGGAGGCCGCCCGGGGGACATCGGGGGCGGGGCGGGGGCGGCGGTGAGGGCCGCTGCGGGGCCTGCGGGGTGGCGGCGGGGGAGGGATCGTCGGACGGGCGTCGAGGGGGCGCCGGACGGGCGTCGAGGAGGCGGAGGACGGGCGTCGAGGGGGCGCCGGGTGGGGGTCGAGGGGGCGCCGGGTGGAGTCAGGGCCGGGGATCCACGTCCACGACGCCCTACCCCCGCCCGGATCGGGCGGGCCGCCACCGGGATCAGCGAGGTGTCCCGGAGCGAGGTGTTCCGGACCCGCCCGCCAGGGGTGACCGCGCTCGCGCACTTCGACCCGGACGGCCGAGTCCGGCAGGGGGACGGCATCGCCGGCCGCCCAGGGGATTCCGTACCTCCCGTCCCCTCCCGTACCTCCCGTCCCCTCCCGTCCCCTCCCGTCCTCTCCCCTCCCGTCCCTCGTTCAGGCCCGCTGCCCGGCGCCATAGGGCCCGTACAGGTCCAGGAGACGGGTGCGGGACGCGTGCAGCCGGTGCGCCAGGACATCGCCGACCCACCGGGCGACCGCCCGGCCGAGTACGGCGTCCTCGTCGCACATCGCGCGGACGGCGGTGGCGTCGAACTCGTACGCCCGCACCGGGGTGGTGGCCTCCGCGCCCAGATGCCAGACATGCGGGGTGAACAGCCAGGACCAGCCGACGAGTTCGTTGTGGCGCAGGGTCTCGATGACGGCGGCCCGGCGGCCGGGGACGTGCAGATCGAGTTCGACGGTGCCGGTGCGGATGAGCCAGAACCGGTCGGCGTGGCCGCCCTCCTCGAAGAGCCGGGTGCCCTGGGGGAAGGACACCTCCCGGGCGGCGGTCATCAGCCGCTGCCGGTGATCGGCCCGGAGCGCGCGGAGCATGCCGGTCGTGGCGGTGGCGGTCATCGTGGCCTCCCGACGCGGGGTGGGATGAGGGGCGGGGAGGGGCGGCCCGCCGTGGGGGCCGGTCCTCGTCCCGGTGGTCTCCAGGGTGCGCGCGGCGGGGCGGGGCGGGCAGGGGCCGTTCGGCACGCGGAGGGCGGGCCGTCCGGCTCCGGTACGAGGGCCCGTCCGGCATCCGGCGGCCCGGCGGCGGGCGGGACGACAGTGGGGCGTCGGGCGGCGACACCTCGCAGCCCTCCCGAAGGGACACCGTCATGGCCGTGCACCAGCACCAGCACCAGCAGTCGCACCCGCACCGCGCCCACTCCCGCCCCGGCTCGCAGCCCCCCGCGTCCGCCCTCTCCCCCGCCCTCTCCCCGGCGCAGGGGTACACCCTCGCCGCGCTGCGCCTGATCACCGGGTTCGTCTTCCTCTGGGCGTTCCTCGACAAGACCTTCGGCCTCGGCTACGCCACCCCCTCCGGCAAGGGCTGGCTCGACGGCGGCTCCCCGACCGCCGGGTTCCTCGGCGGGGTGAGCGCGGGCCCGCTGGAGTCGACCTTCCACGGCTGGGCCGGGGACGCCTGGGCGGACTGGCTGTTCATGCCGGGCCTGCTCGGTATCGGCGTCGCGCTGGTCGCCGGGGTGGCACTGCGGTGCGCGGCGCTGGCCGGCACCGTGATGATGGCGCTGATGTGGCTCGCCGAATGGCCCCCGGCCCGGCAGCTCACCGACGGTTCGCCGAGCATGTCCAGCAACCCCTTCGCCGACTACCACCTCGTCTACGCCCTCGTCCTGATCGCCCTCGCCGTCCTCCCCTCCGGGACCGTCCTCGGTCTCGGCGCCCGCTGGGCCCGGCTGCCGGGGGTCCGCGCCCTGCCCTGGCTGCGCTGACCCCGTCCGCTCAGGGGCCCCATGGGGCCGAGTGGCCCCCGGTGAGGACCCTCGGCCCCTCGCGGACCGTCCCCGGGGAGCCCACGCTGGAGAGAGCGAGACCCCGAAGGAGTGGAAGGGCGATGAACGTCATGGAACTGCCCGTGGTGGTCGGAGTGGACGGCTCCGAGTCCGCGCTGCGCGCGCTGGACCGGGCCGCCGAGGAGGCCGCCCTGCGTGACACGGAGTTGCGGGTGGTGTACGCCTCGCTCTGGGAGCGCTACGAGGGCGCCGCCCTCGCCGACGACCTCGGCGGCACCCCTGCCGAGCCGGTACTGGCGCGCGACATCGTGGAGTCCGCGGCCCGCCGCGCCCGGCAGCGCCATCCCGGGCTGCGGGTGACCGCGGACACCGTGCCCGAGGAGCCCGAGTACGCGCTCGTACGGGAGAGCCGCAACGCGTCGCTGCTGGTCACCGGCAGCCGGGGCCGCAGCGGACTGTCCGAGGCGCTGCTCGGCTCGGTCAGTCTGACCGTCGCCGGGCACGCGCACTGCCCGGTGCTGGTGGTGCGCGGCGAACCGGCCGTCCGGCCGCACGGCCGGATCGTGGTCGGCGTGGGCGCCGAGTCGGCCGAGGCCCTGCGCTTCGCCGCCGACGAGGCCCGCCGCCGCGGCGCGGTCCTGGAGGCGGTACGGGCCTGGAAGGCGCCCGCGCAGGGCAGCCCGAGCCCGGCGGCGCTGGCCGGGGAGTCCGCCCGGCACCGCGCGGAACGGGCGGCCCGGGAACTGGACGAGGCGGTGGAGTCCGCTCTCAAGGAGCTGGCCGACATCCCCGGTCTCCCGGACGCCGTGCCCGGCGCCGAGGTGCGTCGCCGTACGGTCGAGGGCCCGGCGCGGACCGTGCTGGTGGATGTGGCGGAGGGCGCCGACCTGGTGGTGGTCGGCGCCAAGCGGCGGCCCCGGAGCTTCGGGCTCCAGCTCGGCCGGGTGACCCATCGGGTGCTGCACCACGCGCCCTGCCCGGTCGTCGTGGTGCCCGAGCGGGGCTGAGCGGGCTCCCGGGCTCTGACTGCAACGGGCTCCGCGGCGGGCTCCGCAACGGGCTCCGCGACGGGCTCCGCGACGCGGGCTCCGCAACGGGCTCCCCGGGGGGCTCTAGAAGAGGCTCGCCGCGTGATCGGGGACGTAGGTCTGGAGATCGCGCGGCGGGCGCTCGTAGCCGGTGGACGGCGGGCGCTCGGGCAGTTCCAGGACCGGCGGCGGCACCTCGTGGTACGGCACCGAGTCCAGCAGATGCGCGATCGTGTTCAGCCGTGCCCGGCGCTTGTCGTCGGACTCGACCACGAACCAGGGCGCCTCGGCGATGTCGGTGTGCACCAGCATCTCGTCCTTGGCCCGGGAGTACGCCTCCCAGCGGGTGAGCGACTCCAGATCCATCGGGGAGAGCTTCCAGCGCCGCAGCGGGTCCTCCAGCCGCTTGCGGAACCGCTCCTGCTGCTCGGTGTCGCTCACCGAGAACCAGTACTTGCGCAGCAGGATGCCGTCCTCCACGAGCATCCGCTCGAAGATCGGGCACTGGCGCAGGAAGAGCTGGTACTCCTCCTTGGTGCAGAAGCCCATGACGTGCTCGACCCCGGCGCGGTTGTACCAGGACCGGTCGAACAGCACGATCTCCCCGGCGGCCGGCAGATGCTCCACGTACCGCTGGAAGTACCACTGGGTGCGCTGGCGCTCGGTCGGCTTGGGCAGCGCGGCGATCCGGGCGACCCGGGGGTTGAGATGCTCGGAGACCCGCTTGATGGTGCCGCCCTTGCCGGCCGCGTCCCGTCCCTCGAAGACCACGACCAGGCGGGCGCCGGTCGCCCGCACCCACTCCTGGAGTTTGACCAGCTCGGTCTGGAGCCGCAGCAGCTCCGCCTCGTACGCCGCCCGGGGCACCTTCTTGGGCTTCTTGCCCCGCTGACGGTCCTGCTGCCCGTCCCGCTGACCGTCCTGCCGCCGGTCCCGCTGCTGCCGCTGTTTGTCGCCGCCCACCGCGCGCCTCCGCTCCCCTGATCGACACCAGGGGGTCACGCTACGTTCTCCCGCCGTTGTGCGCACCCCCGGCTCAGGCGGCCGGGCGGGCGGGCTCCCCGGCCAGCTCCCGGGGCAGCTCGGGGTGGATCTCGAAGACCCCGCCGAGCTGGGCGGCGCGCAGCACCCGCAGGAACCGGGCGCCCCCGGCGATCAGCCGCAGCCGGCCCTGCCGGGCCTCGACCCGCTTCCGGGTGCGGCACAGCACCCCCAGCCCGGCGCAGTCGATGAACGACACCGGGCGCAGATCGAGCACCAGATCCGGGTGCGGGGCCGAGACGAGCGCGTCCAGGCGGGCCGCGAGGGGCGGCGCGGTCACGAGGTCGATCTCGCCGTACAGGGCGACGACGGTCGTCCCGCCCACGGTACGGACCGGGGGCGGCGGGGGTGGGGGCCTCCTGAGGTTCTCGGGCATGTACCAAGGGAAGCGGGGCGGTGTGGGGTGAGGGTAGGGCCGGTCGGGTCCGTTTTGTGGTGCCGGGTGGGTCCGGGGGTGGGGGTATGAGGGGTGTGAGGGGTGTGAGGGGCGTAGGGGGTATGGGGCGGGGTGCGGGTGGTCGGTGGCTGGTCGCGCAGTTCCTCCCCCAGGGGGGCACCCCCAGCGCCCCTGAAGGGCGTGGCCGTTGCGTCCCTCAAGGGGCGCGGGGAACTGCGCGAGAACCACCCACGGACCACCCGCACCCGGCGTCCCGGGCGAGGTGAGGGCATCTCGTTCACTATGGACGTACATCCGGATACCGGGGCAAAAGGAGCGTGAGCGTGATGGCGGGACCCGAGAGGGACGAACGGCCCCTGGGCGATCTGGGCCGCCGCCTCGCCACCCGGCGCGCCCAGCTCGGCCTGAGCCGGGACGACGTGGCCGACCGCGCCGGCATGGCCGCCAGCTACGTCCGCTATCTGGAGGAGCACCCCGGCGCCGCCCCCGACCGGGGCACCCTGCTCGGGCTCGCCGGAGCCCTGGAGACCACCGTCCCCGATCTGACCGGCGGCACCGCCGATCTCCCGCCCGGTCTCGAAGAGGCGTCCCGGACGGCGGAGTTCGGCGAACTCGGCGAGAGCGAGAGCCGCACCCTGCTGGGCAGTCACGGCGTCGGCCGGATCGCCCTGCCCACCGACACCGGACCGGTGGTCGTCCCGGTCAACTACAGCGTCGTCGACGGTGCCGTCGTCTACCGCACCGCCCCCGGCACCACCCCCGCGCTCGCCGCCGGGCACCGGGTCGCCTTCGAGGTCGACCGGATCGACGACGCCTTCAGCCGGGGCTGGTCCGTGCTGGTGCGCGGCGACGCCCGCGAGGTCACCGACCCCGACGAGATCACCCGCCTCGACGCCGACGCCCACACCGCGCCCTGGGCGGGCGGTGACCGGGAGCTGTGGATCAGCGTGGATCCGGCGGTGATCACGGGACGCCGGATCAGCGTCTGAGACTTCCCTTTCTCCTGCCTCCGGATCAGCGTCCGAGGCTTCCCTTTCTCCTTCTCTCCTGCCTCCGCGTCGGCGTCTGAGGCTTCCCTTTCTCCTCTTCTCCTCCCTCCGCATCGGCGTCCGGGATTCCCTCCCCTTCCCTGCTGGCTGTGGGCCGAAGGTCCCGGGGCAAAAGGGCCGGTCGGCCGGGGCGGCGGGTGCTCACCGGCGTCTGCCGGGGGAGCGGCGGGCGGCGCGAGCATCGGGCCGGGAGGGGCCCGGGGCACCGGGCGGTCGCCGGGGTGAGGGAAGGGGCAGGGCATGCCGTACCGGGTCGTGGTCGGGGTGGACGGATCGCTCGCCTCGGTGCGCGCCCTGGACCGGGCCGCCGAGGAGGCCGTCCGGTTCGGGTGCGCGGTGCGGGTGGTGTACGCCGTGCCGGACCGGGACGAGGCCGGGCCGGTGCTCGCGCACGCGGTGTCCCGGCTGCGGGCCCGCTGCCCCGGGGTGCCGGTGGAGGTCGGCGCCGCCGAGGGGGACCCGGTGGGGGTGCTGGCCCGGGAGAGCGAGGCCGCTGTCCTCACGGTGATCGGGTCGCGGGGGCTGGGGGCGCTCGCCGGGTTCGTGCGGGGCGCGGTCGCCCCCCGGCTCGTCGCCCGTGCGGGCGGCCCGCTGATGGTGGTGCGCGGGGCGCTGCGCCGGGACCGGCGCCGGGACGTGCTCCTCGCCCTGGAGCGGGACACCGACGCCGACGCCGCCGTCTACGCCCTGGGGGAGGCCGAGCGCCGCACCGCCCGGCTGCGGGTGCTGCACCCGGGCGTCCGCCCCCGTCCCATCGGCGCGGCGGCTCTCCGCCCCCACCCGCTCATGGACGCGACCCGCACCACCGCCGTCGTCGTGGCGGCCACCCGCGCCGGACGCCCCGGCCCCGTCGCCCACGCCCTGCTGCACCACGCGCACTGCCCGGTGGTCTTCGTCCCGGGGGGTGGATGAGCCCCCGCGTGTCCCTCAGCCGGGGTCGCCCACCAGGCGGACCCCGGTCACCAGGTCCGGGTGGATCCGGACCGTCTGGGTCATCTCCCGGTCCACCCAGGGGTGGATCAGCCGGTGGTAGCGGGCGAGGTCGGCGGGGTCCGTGACCAGCCGGGCGTACCCGGTGACGACCACGCTCCAGCCGAGGTGGGTGACCGGGTCCAGGGTGTCCGCCTCGTAGGCGACGACCACCCCGGGGGCACCGGCGCCCCGGGTGTGCGAGGTGAGGGCGGCGCCGTCATGGGTGCGGAGCACGATGTCACCGTCGTCCAGGACATGGTTGACCGGGCGGATCGTCGGCAGGGCGTGCCGGGTGAACACGATCCGGCCCAGTGACACACCCCCCAGCAGCCGCAGTGCCTCCTCGGCCGGGATCTCCACCCGGCGGCGGGGTCCGGCAGCCGCCGGGACCGGGTCCACGTATCGGACCATGACGTGCTCCTAGGCTCGACTGCTCGACTGCTCGACTGCTCGACTGCTCGACTGCTCGACTGCTCGACTGCTCGACCGCTGGACCGCTGGACCGCTCGGCGGGTCGCGCCGGTCGTGCCGGTCGGTCCACGGCCACGGTCACGGTCACGGCGCAGCACCAGGGTCGGACGCGGCGGGCCGCGCCGGGAGGTGCTGACCTTCCCCGGCACCAGGGCCGACCGGCCCAAGGGGCGGTGCCCGGTACCGGGGGACGGTTACGGTGGGCGTGTCCGCGACGCCCGGTTCCCGCAGGTCGCGCCCCCCGCGACAGGGAGTACCGAGCACCGAGCACCGGGCACCGGGCAC
Source organism: Streptomyces sp. NPDC093252 (assembly GCF_040683675.1). Classification (NCBI taxonomy): domain Bacteria; kingdom Bacillati; phylum Actinomycetota; class Actinomycetes; order Kitasatosporales; family Streptomycetaceae; genus Streptomyces; species Streptomyces sp. NPDC093252. Next base: position 343,158 of record NZ_JBFBEM010000007.1, read on the forward strand.
CGGGCACCGAGACCTGGATCCGGCCCGAGACCGACACCGAGACCGAGGAGAGACGCAGGTGGCAAGCGCGAGCCCCGACGAGCCCTGGGAGGCGCGGGTACGTCTGCCGCAGCTCCGGCTGGACGAACTGCTGGAGGAGTTGCAGGCCCGGATCGACGCCGCCCGGGGTACCCGGGACCGGGTGCACAGCCTGCTGGAGGCGGTTCTCTCGGTCGGCCGGGAACTGGATCTGGAGCAGGCCCTGCGCAGCATCGTCGAGGCCGCCGCCGCCCTGGTCGACGCCGAGTACGCGGCGCTCGGGGTGATCGGCCCGGACGGGCGGCGGCTGTCCGCGTTCCACACCGTCGGTGTCACCGAGGACGAGATCGCCCGGATCGGCCACTACCCCGAGGGCCACGGCATCCTCGGCGAGCTGATCCGCAACCCCGAGCCGCTGCGCCTGAGCAAACTCTCCGCCCACCCGGCGTCGTACGGCTTCCCGCCCAACCACCCCCCGATGAACACCTTCCTCGGGGTGCCCATCCGGGTCCGCGACCAGGTCTTCGGCAATCTCTACCTCACCGAGAAGCGGGGCGGGGCCCAGTTCGACGAGGAGGACATCGCCGTCACCTCCACCCTCGCGGTCGCCGCCGGGGTCGCCATCGACAACGCCCGGCTCTACGAGGAGTCCCGGCTGCGGGAGCGCTGGCTGCGGGCCACCGCCGAGATCACCCACAGTCTGATGTCCGGCGCCGAGCGCGGCGAGGTGCTGCGGCTGATCGCCGGGCGGGCCCGGGACATCATGGGCGCCGCCCTCGCGGTGGTGGCGATGCCCATGGAGGACACCGACGCGCTCGGCGTGGAACTCGCCCTGGGCCCCGAGGCGGACGCGGTGCGCGGCCTGGTCGTCCCCGCCGACGCCGGTCTGATCGGCGAGGCGTTCACCGGCGTCGCCCCGGTGACCAGCCCCGATGTCGGCACCGACGACCGGGTCGCCGCCCCCTCCCTGCGCTCGGCCGGCCTCGGCCCCGCCGTCGCCGTCCCGGTCGGCACCGGCGAGGACGGGGTGCGCGGCGTCCTGCTCCTCCTGCGCGAATCCGGCCGTACGGTCTTCACGACCACCGAGATCGAACCCCTCCAGGGCTTCGCCGCGCAGGCCGCCGTGGCGATGGAACTCGCCGAGCGGCGCCGGGACGCGGAGGAGGTCGCCGTTCTCAAGGACCGCGACCGTATCGCCCGCGACCTCCACGATCTCGCCATCCAGCGGCTCTTCGCGACCGGCATGACCCTCCAGAGCGCGGGCCGCTTCATCGAGCACGCGGAGGCATCGGAACGGGTCGCGCGGGCGGTGGACGACCTCGACGAGACCATCAAGATCATCCGCTCCACCATCTTCGGCCTGCGCGCCCGCGAGGGCACCACCGGCGGGGGGTTGCGCGCCCGCGCGGTCCGGGTGGTGGGAGAGTCGGCACCGGTGCTGGGTTTCGCGCCGAGCGTCCGGATGGAGGGGTTGGTGGACACCGACGTACCGCGCGAGACGGCCGACCATGTGGTGGCGGTCCTCTCCGAGGCGCTCACCAATGTCGCCCGCCACGCGCGGGCGGCGCGGGTCGACGTAGCCCTGACGGCAGTGTCCGGAGAGGTCCGCCTCACGGTCACGGACGACGGGGTGGGCATCCCGGCGAAGGGCCGCCGCAGCGGCCTCGACAACATGCGGGAACGGGCTCGTTCGCTGGGCGGCACGCTGGACATCACGACGCCGGAGAAGGGGGGGACCCTCTTGGACTGGAGGGCGCCGCTGCCCTGAGGTCTTCGGGCTCTTCGGGGTTCCCTTCCCCTCCCCCTCGTCGTCATCGACATCCCTTCCGCACCCGTACGTACCCACATACTCACGTACCCGGTCACCGCCACGGCCACGGATCGCTCTGCGTGCGGGCGCCCCGGGGCAGGAACTCGATGGCACTGCTCCGGAGCACCGTGCATCATGCACGCAAGGGGGCATCCGCCGCCTGCCGCCTGCCATTTGCCGCCGACAGAATGCGACTGCCGTGAACCGCCTTCCCGCTGACCCGACGGTGCTCCACCCGTTTCCCGATCAGCCGCGGGTGGTCCTGCTGAAGCCGCTGGTGACCTCGCCGCTGATCGAGGTCGGGGAGTACTCCTACTACGACGACCCGGAGGATCCGACCGCGTTCGAGACCCGCAATGTCCTCTATCACTACGGGCCGGAGAAACTGGTCATCGGGAAGTTCTGCGCGCTGGGCACCGGAGTGCGGTTCATCATGAACGGCGCCAACCACCGTATGGACGGCCCCTCCACCTTCCCCTTCCCCATCATGGGCGGCTCCTGGGCCGAGCACTTCGACCTGCTCGCCGGGCTGCCCGGCAGAGGCGACACAGTCATCGGAAACGACGTCTGGTTCGGCTACAACACCATGGTCATGCCCGGAGTCCGCATCGGACACGGCGCGATCATCGCCTCCGGCGCGGTGGTCGTGGACGATGTCCCCGACTACGGCATCGTCGGCGGCAACCCCGCCGGACTCATCCGCACCCGCTACCACGACGACGACATCGCCCGTCTGCTCGCCCTCGCCTGGTGGGACTGGCCCGCGGAGCACCTCACCGAACACATTCGGGCCATCATGTCCGGCACCATCGACGACCTCGAAAAGATCGCCCCCCGAACCTGAGCAGACCCCTGACCGGGGGTCAGGCCCGCGCGACGGACAGCGACACTTTGACGGTACTGGAGGACTTCCCGGTTGCCGCTTGCGCCCGCGATGTTCAGGCGACGGATGGACGCCTTGGATCGGTCGGGACGATCGCGTGCTCGTCGAAGAGCCGTTCAAGGGCTTCGTGGCCGTGCTCACGGCGGTGTGCCATCTCTGCTGCGGTGACCGGCAGGGCCCAGAGGATGCGGGCGTGGGCCTCGACGCCTGCTGTCGCCCGCTGGCTGCGCTCGCTCTCGAACATGACGCAGAGGATCTCACGGCCGGCCGAGGTGTCCTGGTGGCGCGTCCGCCCCGCCGGAGGCGGGGCGGACCCGGACGGTTCAGATGGCGTTTGCGGGCTCCTCGGTCCAGGGCCCGGGGCAGGTGTGGGGCGAGGCAGTATCGTGCGGGCCGGAATCCGGGACACGCGGCTGTACGGTCCTGCTGTGTGACGCCGATGTCATACAGCGGGCGGGGGCGCGACAGCCGGTGGGTTGAGGCGGGCGAAGCCTTCCTGGCGCTGGTAGGGGAAGTACGGGTAGGGCGCGGTCCTGCCGCTCGCCGCATCGAGTTTCGTCATCTGGTCGGGTGTGAGCGTCCAGCCGATGGCACCGAGGTTCTGGCGGAGCTGCCTCTCGTCGCGGGCGCCGATGATGACGGAGGAGACGGTCGGTCGCTGGAGCAGCCAGTTGATGGCGATCTGCGGAATGCTCTTGCCGGTCTCCTGCGCGATCTCGTCGAGGGCGTCGACCACGCTGTAGAGGTGGTCGTCTTCGACCGGCGGACCGTAGTCCGCGGTGTGGTGCAGGCGGCTGTTGGCCGGTAGGGGCTGGCCGCGGCGGACTTTGCCGGTGAGGCGTCCCCAGCCGAGGGGGCTCCAGACGAGGGCTCCGAGACCCTGATCGAGCCCGAGGGGCATCAGCTCCCATTCGTAGTCGCGGCCGACGAGGGAGTAGTAGACCTGATGCGCGACATAGCGCGGGTGGCCGTACCTCTCCGCGTTCGCGAGGGACTTCATCGCCTGCCAGCCGGAGAAGTTGGAGATGCCGAGGTAGCGGACCTTCCCTGCTCGTACGAGGTCGTCGAGTGCGGACAGGGATTCCTCGATCGGTGTTCCGGCGTCAAAGGCGTGCAACTGGAACAGGTCGATGTAGTCGGTGCCGAGCCGGCGCAGGGCGTCCTCGCATGCGGCGATCAGGCGCGAACGGGAGCAGCCCGCGTCGCCGGGGCCGTCGCCCATCGGCAGACCGGTCTTGGTGGACACGATCACCTGGTCCCTGCGGCCTTTGATCGCTTCGCCCAGCACCTCCTCGGAGGCGCCGCCGGAATATACGTCCGCGGTGTCGAACATCGTGATCCCGGCGTCGAGGCAGATGTCGACGAGACGGCGGGCCTCATGCGCGTCGGTGTTGCCCCAGGCGCCGAACAGCGGCCCTTGGCCGCCGAAGGTACCGGCGCCGAAGCTCAGTGCGGGGACCTTGAGGCCGGATGCACCCAGCCGCCTGTACTCCATGACTGTTCCTCTCTTGTCGCCTGACAGTGGCTAATGGTCCTGGAGTTCCGTTAGTGTGGGCGTCAGCGTAACAGGTGTGAGGCAATTAATGAAACTGGAGTCCCGTTATGACGGTTGAGGGTGCGGATCCGGGGACCGTCCGTCCTGGTGGGCGCACGGCGCGAGTACGGGCGTCGGTGCTGCGAGCGGCTGGGGACGCCTTGGCGGAACAGGGCTTTGCCCACCTTGACCTCGCCGACATCGCGCGCCGCGCCGACGTGGGCAAGACCACCGTCTACCGCCGCTGGGGAACGGTGACCGGCCTGGTGGCAGACCTGCTGCTGGACATGGCCGAACAGTCACTGCCGCGCACCGAGACCGGCTCGCTGCTCGGTGACCTCAGGGCCAACGCCCGGCTCGTGCAGCGCACCTTGGCCGACCCGCGGCAAGGAGCGCTGTTCAAGGCGGTGATCGCGGCTGCCACCGGTGAGGCGAAGACGGCCGAGGCCCTGCACCGCTTCTACGACATCCGCGTCAAGGAGTGGGCGCCCTGCGTCCAGCAGGCCATCGACCGGGGCGAAGTGCCTGAGGGCACCGATGTCCGCGAGGTGATCCGTGCTGTCTCCGCCCCCCTCTACTACCGCCTCTTGACCACCGGCGACCGCCTCGACGAAGCCGCCGCGGACCAGGCCGCCGAGGCCGCCGCGGCAGCGGCGCGTGCGGGAGCGTACCTGCGGGGCGGCAAGGGTCGTGCGGCCGGCGCGGCGGCCTCGGTGCGGGTGTAGCGGTCGGGGTCCCGGCCCCGGATCACGCGGCGAGGGAGAGGCCGAGGCGGGCGGGCAAGGTGGCTGACGCGGGTGCGGTCGAGCGGGTGGCCGTTCCACCCGTCCCGAGACGTCCTGACGGCGATCTTCTGCCGAAGGCCGGCCTCAGCGGGGCACCGCGACCGCAGTGGTGCGCCGGGCCCCCTCGATCTCGGCGGCCGGAAACGGCGTCCGCTTGCTCTCGGTGAGCAGACGACGGGCGAATTCGCCGAAGACCACGGCAGCTCGGGAATGCCGGTCAGGACGGGCGCGTGGCCACGGTCCCATAAGCGGCGAGCCGCGCGGGTCGGCTAGATGTCGCTGGAGCGGGCCAGGGTCACGAGTCCGGCGAACGCGCTGAGGGACAGGTTGAGCACGGGGCCGTGCGGGGTCTTGCTGTCCCGGACGGGGACGATGCCGGAGGCGGACGCGTGGTCGGGGGCCCATTCGAGGCAGGCGCCACCATTTTCGGTGCTGTATGAGGACTTGGCCCACTGGAGCGGGGGCGTGTTGGTTGTGGCCATGGGAGGGTGCCCTTTCGTGGCTGCTCGATCGTGGCTACGGATTCCGCCTGGAGGCGGCCCCGATCTGAAGCTGATGGCACTTCTTCACCAGGGGCAAGACTCATATCGGCCCGGCCTGCTGGAGCAATGTTCGAGACTTGTGGATCGGGGTTCCGGGAGGGCGCGGAGGGCGTACTTTCCCGAATGATCCTTTGATGGTCATCGAGTAGGCCCGCGTTGCAGCGCGGGTCGGGAAGGCACGCCCGTGCTCAGCGTAGTGAATGCCGACGGTTCGACGGAGTCCGGCGCCCTGGTCGACGAGCTCGTCCGCGAAGGCGCCCGGCGGATGCCGGCCGCCGCGCTGGAGGCGGAAGTCAACCAGTACACAGCCGAGTTGGCAGCCGGGACCGACGGGCACGGGCGGCGCCCGGTGGTCCGCGACGGCCACCACCGGACCCGCACCGTGGTCACCACGTCCGGCCCGGTCGAGGTCACGGCGCCACGGGTGAACGACCGCCGCGCCGACGATGCCACCGGCGAGCGCGACCGGCACTCCTCGAAGATCCTGGCTCCGTGGTGCCGGAGGTCGCCGAGGATCTCCGAGGTGCTGCCGCTGCTCTGCCTGCACGGACTGTCTTCCGGGGACTTCGTGCCCGCACTGGAGCAGTTCCCCGGCGGCACGGCCGGCCTGTCGCCGGTGACCGTGACCCGGCTGACAGAGCAGTGGAGCGACGACCGCGCCGCCTTCCAGGGCCGCGACCCGTCCGAGCGCGACTGTGTTCACGTGTGGGCCGAGGGCGTGCACCCGAAGGTCCGGCCCGGCCGGCCGCACTCCTGCGTCCTGGTCCTGCTCGGCGTCCGCCGCGACGGCACCGAGTGGCCGAAGGCCGTTCCGATCGAGTCGGCCTTCTCCACCGTGAAGCCGCGGACCGGGGTCACCCGCGGGGCCGGCAGCCCGGCCGCCGCCCCGGCGATGGCGTTCAAGCCGGTCGAATCCGCCCGGGCGCGATGGCGGGCGATCACCGGCGCCCACCCGGTGTCCCCGGTCCGCGCCGGCGCCCGCTTCGAGAACGGCGTCCCGGTCGAGCGCGCCGAGGTGGCGGCATGACCGGGCCCCACACCCCCGGCAGTCACGTGGCCGAGGTGGAACTGGCGATCGATCAGGTCACTGTCGTCAACCCGGCCGAGGCCACCGCCACCGTGCGCTGCATGATCGGGCCGGTCCGCCGTGGCGCCCGCTTCGACCACATCCGCGACTCAGCGGACCCCATCGAGCTGGAACTGACGCAGATCCTGGCCCACCACCGGTCCGTCGAGGAACTCGACCCCGTCCACACCGCGCTCGTGACCCTCCGGGGCACCGGAGCCGAGCACCTCACATCAGCCACCCCGGGCTCCCGTTGGCAGACCATCCGGGGAACCAACCCGCCGCACTGACCAAACCATCCACAGGTCTTGACCATTGCCCGGCCCGCTGCCTTTGGGGCCGAGCTGTGGCCGACTTCACCTCGCTCGGCGCTTCCTCAGCTCAGCGAGCCACGCCCGCACCTGTTCGTCGTCGTGCAGGTAGCCGTCGCCCTGGCCCGTCGGGAGATCGATTCCGTAGAGGTGGGTCAGCGCCCACCAGGAGAGGTCGTCCCAGACGATCCCGTCCCGCACCACCCACCTCGCCGCCCAGCGATCGGCCTCGTCCCTCGTCAACCGACCCGCGAGAAGCCCAACGAAGCGGTCTTCGATCTCATCAAGAGTTGGCTGGACGCCGGTATCCATGCCCTGACCGTACAGGCAGGGCGAATGTTGCTAGATGTCGCTGGAGCGGGCCAGGGTCACGAGTCCGGCGAACGCGGTGAGCGAGAGGTTCAGTACGGGGCCGTGCGGGGTCTTGCTGTCCCGGACGGGGACGATGCCGAACGTGGTCGTGTGGGCGGGGGCCCACTCGACGCAGGACCCGCCGTTGTCGACGCTGTATGAGGACTTGGCCCACTGGAGCGGGGTCGGGTTGGTAGTGGCCATCGGAGGGTGCCCTTTCGTAGCTGTTCGATCGTGGCTACGGATTCCGCCTGGAAGGCGGCCCCGATCTGATGCTGATGGCCCTTCTTCACCCGGGGCAAGGCGGATGTCAGCCTGCTGCCCGAGCCCCACCGTTCCGGAGGATGGGAGGCGGCGGGGCTCGGGGTCGCGTGGGTCAACTAGATGTTGCTGGATCGGGCGAGGGCGACCAGTCCGGCGAACGCCGAGGGGGAGAGCATCAGAACCGGCCCATGAGGGTCCTTGGAATCGCGGACGGGAACCACGCCCTGTGATGTGAGGAGGTTTGCGGCAGCCTCGACGCACTGACCACCGTTCTCACTGAAAGATGATGCGAACCATTGGGGTGACTCGTTCATCACGAGGTGCCCTTTCGTAAAGTGCGGATCATGGCCAGCGAAGCTGATCGCGGCAGCGATTCGGCTTGCAGTTGATGGTAGTCCGCCAAGATGGGCAACACCGCTCCGCTGTCCCGGTCAAGGTGGCCTCGGCTTGCGGATTCCGCGTACGACATGAGCGACCGATCAGGCATGGTCAGCATCGTCACCGGCAGGGTTATCGGGCGACGAACCCCGATGCTGAACGGCGCCACCTGAAGTACGGTGTTGGGCTGCTCCGCGAACTCCAGCAGGTGCGCGAACTGGGCGTCCATCAAGGACTTGTCTCCGATGGGTCGGAGGAGACAGCTCTCGTCAAGCACCACGAAGACAAGCGGCGGCGGTGTGCGCACCAGCGAGGCTTGGCGCTGCGCAATCAGGGCAACCCGCTCGTCCGCCTGTTCACGCACGGCAACACCTCTCTTCACGGTGCTGTCTCCGAGCGCTGAAGCGTACTCCGGCGTCTGGAGCAACCCCGGTATCACTCCTACCTCATAGAGTCGGATCTCTGCCGCTCGGGCCTCATGCTCCAGGTACGACGGAAATCCCTCCAGTAGCGCCGTCTGCCGCGCAGCCATACTCAGGCGCTCGAACCGATCTCCCGTTCCAAAGACGCGGTCAACCTGTGATGAGAACCGTCGAGTCGGTTGGCGTCGACCAGTTTCCACCGCGGAGACATGCGACCCGGTACACCCAAGCCGCTCGCCCAGCTCTTCCTGAGTCCAGCCGCGCTCATCACGTAACCTGCGCAGACGTGCGCCGAACGCAGCCCCGGGACCGGCCTCCGGGTCCAGCTCTTTGCGATTCACCATCCTGACTCCACCTCATCAATCACTCTGCGTCAGTTGAACAGCTCTCCGAGCGTAGGTCACTCTGACTTCCCCCGGTAGTCAAGGCGCTACGGAGAGGAGTTGCCGTGCCCGCTGAGAGCGTAGGGCCGCTTGACCCAACGGCCCAACTCGGCGTCGGTGCCCTGGTGTTCGACATGACGCGCAACAGACTCGCGATCCTCATGGACCCCGGCGAGACCTGGGCGGACGGCCGTTACGCGCTCCGTCCGCCCGGTGGCGGCGTCGAATGGCCCGCATGGCGCTCGGACATCCGGCCGGCGACCCTGGCAGATCGACCCGAGCCGGACGAACGCCGGGACCCCGATCCGGCAGGGGTACCCCTGGAACCCGGAAACGCCGAGCCCGGCCCACGGAGGCTGATCCATGACTGACAACCCCAAGCCCATCACCCTGCACGCCCCCGTCGAGGGGTGCCCCGTATGCGCCGCGGCGGCAACCGCTCGCGACTCCGCCCGGAAACCGGGCAGTGCCGTCAGCGAACGGGCGGCGGACGAGACGATCAGGCAGCATCCGCACCACCCCGGCACCGACCAGAGCACTACCACCGACGGCGACAGCCAGACCCTTGCCCGAGTGCGGGCGCTGGTGCGTGAGCGCAACCGGCAGCGCCGGGAAGGCGGCCGGTCGCTGTGACAAGACATAGCCCCGTCCCGGCGGCGCCCACCGGCGCGAGCCGACCGCGCCCCTTCTTCCGTACCCCGCACGACATCGTCATCGGCATGGTCGTCTTCGATCTCGACCACGAGATGCCCGGCACCGTGCGCAACCTCGACGGTCGCTGGGTCGATCTACAGCGCCCCACGGGACTGATCTGGCGGGTGAACTTCAGTCGGTTGAGGCGGGGCACGGAGCGCGAGGCCCGCCAACTGATCGCCCTCGCCAAGCTCCAGCGCGCACGCGAACGGGGGCGATGCTCTTGAAGCGCTGGCGGGACTTCGCCGCGGCGGTCACCGGACCGCTGCTGCTCGCCGTACTCAGCGGCTCCTGCGGATTCGCGCTCTGCATGGTGTTCCGCAGCTAGATTCCCGCGGGGGGGGGGGGCTCGGGCGGGTGGCCCGGTCCAGCCCAGCGCCGGAGATCCCTCAATGCTGGATCAGGCCGCCCACCGCGACAGTGGGGACATGGCCGGTCGCCGGGAGTGTGTGTGCCAGGGTGAGGCCGATGTCCACCAGCGACGACCGGCGCAGGGTGGGCACGTCGGCCAAAGGGGTCCAGGTCGACTCGGCGATGTCGTCGTTCGGGTCGGGGCGGAGCGGGCCGGTGGTGATACGGACCCGGTAGAAGACGCCGACATTCTGGTGCTCGACTCCCGCTCGCGCGACGGCCGCGGGGATCACCCGTGAGTCCACTCCCAGCAAGCGATCCACCACCCCGGTACAGCCGGTCTCCTCGGCCACCTCCCGGATCACCGCGTCGAACGGATCCTCCCCCTGCTCGACCCTGCCTCCCGGGAGCGTCCAGGTGCTCCCGCCACCCTCCGGTGCCACATGACGGGCCAGCAGCACCCGCCCGTCCTCGATGCACACGGCGTACGCCGCCAACCGGAAACTCATCCCCGCACCTCCCGCCAGGACCGACCCTATCCAACGACCCGACCACCACACGCGGCCTCAACAAGCGGTCAGCGAGGGGTCAGCGAGGGGAGAGGACGGCCAGTTCCGGGCCGAATCCGACGGCCAGTCGCCCGTCCGGCGTCACCGCGACCGCGTTCACCCCGGCGGGGAACACCACCTCCTCGCCGACCTGTTCGCCCGTCACCGCGTCCCACACCCGCACGGTGGCGTCCCAGCTCCCGGTGACGGCGACGGGGCGTCCATCCATCGTGCCCAGCGCCACCGCGCACACCGTGTCGGTGTGGCCGCCCAGCGACCCGCCGACCTGTCGGCCCGTGGCCAGGTCCACTATCCGTGCCGTCCCGGCGTCGCCGCCGAGGAGCACGAGCGGGCGGCCGTCCAGCACCGCCGTGGCAACCGCCCGCACCGGGTAGTTGTCCGCCAGGGGCTCACCGACCTGCCGCCCCGTGGTGGCGTCCCACACGCGTACGGTCCGGTCGTCGGCGCTGGTGACGGCGACCGGTCGGCTGTCCAGCATGCCCACCGCCACCGCGATGATCCTGTCGGCGTGCCTGCGGTGGCGACCGGTGGGGAACCTGCCGATCGGCTCGCGTGTGGTGGCCGGGTCCCAGAGTTGCAGGGGCCTGCCGCTGCCGTAGCCACTGCTGGTGACGGCTACGGGGCGGCCGTTCAGCGTTCCCGTGGCCCGCGTGATCGTCCGTCCGTCCGGGTCGGTGAGCGGTTCACCGAGGGGCTCACCCGTGGCCGGGTCCCAGAGCCGGAGTGCGTCGTAGCCGCCGGTGACGACGACCGGACGGCCGTCCACCATCCCCGCCGACACGCTGTGCACCCCGTCGGTGTGGCCGGTGAGGGGGGTCCCGATCCGCTCTCCCGTCGCCACGTCCCATACGCGCGCCGTGCCGTCGGCACTTCCGGTGACCGTCACGGGCCGCTCGCCGAGCAGCGCCGCCGCCACCGCGAGCACGGTGCCTTCGTGTCCGGCCGAGGACCGTTCGGGGGTCCGCCGACGACCCGTCCCGTGCCATACGCGTACGCAGTGGTCCGTGCCGCTGACCTCACCGGCGGTGACGACCACCGGGACACCGGCGACCTCCGCCACCGCCACCGCACCCACCTCGTCGGTGTGGCCCGTCAGCGGGTCGCCGACCTGCTCTCCCGTGGCCAGATCCCATATCCGGGCCGTGGCGTCACCGCTGCCGGTGACGGCGAACGGGCGGCCGTCCACCGAAGTCGCCGCCACCGCCGGCACCTTGTGGGAGTGGCCGGTGAGCGGGGCGCCGATGGGTCTGCCGGTCGTGAGGTCCCAGACTCGGGCCGTTGTGTCGTAGCTGCCGGTGACGGCAACCGGTGCCCCGTTCACCTCGGCCGTCGTGACCGCCAGTACTCGGTCGGTGTGGCCGGTCAGCGGCTCGTGGATCTGCCGACCGGTGGCGAGGTCCCACACCCGGACCGTGGCGTCGTACTGGCCATGGGTGACGGCGACGGGGCGGCCCTCCACCACCGCTGTCGCCACGCCCCGCACCCCGTCCTCGTGGCCGGTGAAGGGCTCGCCGATCTGCTGTCCGGTGCCGAGGTCCCACACCCGCGCGGTCCTGTCGCTGCCGCCTGTGACGGCGACAAGTCGGCCGTCCAGCACGGCCACCGACACGGCCGTCACCCAGCCCTCGTGGCCGGTCAGGGGGTTGCCGATCGGCTCAAGGCCGGTCAGATCCCACGCCCGCGCGGTGCCGTCCTGGCTTCCGGTGACCGCGACGGGACGCCCGTCCATCACCCCCGTCCCCACCGCGCGCACCAGGTCGGTGTGGCCGGTCAGGGGCTCACCGATCTGCTCGCCGGTCATCAGGTCCCACACCTGGAGTCCTCTGCCCGCGTTGCAGCCGCCCCGCGACGGGCCGACAGCGACCGCACGGCCCTCCACCACGGCCGTGGCCGCGCACGGCAGGTTCCAGGCGGTCAGGGCGTAGCGCAAGCGGGAGTCGATCCGCTCTCCCGTGGCCCACTCGAACCCCCACCGCGCCGGTCCCCCTTCGGCCACGGGCACGGCGGTGATCCGGGCGGACAACTCCCGTTCTCCGTACCGGACGGCATCCAGCGCCAGGAGCTGTCGGCGCCCGGCGGGCATCGCGTCCCGGTGCAGATGTGCCGAGGCCCGGTACACCGCCGCCACCGACCGGGCCCGAGCGTCCGGCGCCGCATCCAGCAGCCCCCACACCCGCCGGACATCCCCGTGCACCAGAAACTCCGGATCCGACCACCAGGCCCCCGGCCCGCCCGGACCCGCGCCCGTACCCGCGCCCACACCACCGTCACGCACACCACCGTCACGCACATCACCGTCACGCACACCATCGGACATGCCCGGCATCGTAGGCCCGACAGCCCGCCCCGATATTGCGTTGCGGCCCCCGCCGCCCACCCCGGACAGTGGTCCGATGGACCCAGTCATCCGCCCCGCCACCCCCGCCGACGCCCCCGGGATCAGCGCGCTGCTCAACGCCGTCGATCTGATCGAGATCGGCCGCGAGGAGACCGACACGGCCCAGGTCCAGGAGGACCTCACCCACCCCGAGGCCGCCCTCGCGGAGAACTCGTGGCTGGCGTTCCACGACGGGCGCCTCGTGGCGTACGGGCTGGTGTGGGACGACTCGCGCGGCGAGCGGATCGACATGGACCACTATGTGCTGCCGGAGCATCAGGACGCGGGGGAGCGGCTCCTCGATCTGATGGAGGCCCAGACCGTGCGCCGCGCCCGTGCCAACGGTGCCGAGAAGGCCGTCGTCCATCTCCACCTCAATATCCGGCCCACCCTGGACACCGCCCTGCTCACCCGCCGCGGCTGGTCCACCGTCCGCCGGTACCACGTCCTGACCCGCCCGCTGGACCCGGCCGCCGACCCGCTGCCCCCCGCCCCCGCCGGACTGCGGCTGCGCGACTGCCGCGACGAGGCCGACCGGCGCACCGCTCACGCCCTGGTGGAGGAGACCTTCGTCGACCACTTCGACCACACCCCCCTCACCTACGACCAGTGGCTCACCAACCTGGGCAACCGCATGGAGTGGGACCGCGTCTGGATCGCCTCGCTGGAGGGGGAGGGCGACGCGGCCGTGCTGGTCACCTCCGACCACCGCGAGCCCTACGGCTGGATCAACATCCTCGGCGTCCGCAAGGCGTTCCGGGGCCGGGGCATCGCCGGTCATCTGCTGCGCCACGCCTTCGGCTCGTACGCGGCGACCGGCCGGGACACCATCGGCCTGGGCGTCGACACCGCCAACGAGACCGGCGCGCTGCGCCTCTACGAGCGGCACGGCATGCGCACCCACTTCGCCGTGGACACCTGGGAGGTCACCCTGCCGGTGACCCCGGACCACCCCGGGGCCTGACCCGGCGACCGGCCCTGTGCTTGGATTCGCCGCATGGACGACCGCGACACCGACACCCATCTCTGGATCGGTACGATCCCCTCCCTCGACCCGGACACCCCGGAGGTGTTCCTCGGGCTCGACCACACCTCCGCCGACCCCGGTGAGCGGCTGGTGTGCGGGCTGCTCGACCGGGGGCACGAGGGGGAGGAGGGGGTCTTCTATCTGCTGCCCGAGGATCTGTCGGCCCGTTACGAGCGGACGGGTGACCGGCTGTCGGTGACCCTGGTCTCCCATCGGGCCGTCCTCGCCCGCGCCGCAGCCGAGCCCGGCCCCGATCCCGATGCCGATCCCGATACCCTGCCGGTCGACCCCCGCGACCCCGACTTCCGGGTGCTGCTCCGCCGCGAGACGGCCGTCACCGACCATGACCATGGCCCCGACCCCACGCGGCCCGTGCTGCTGCTCGACCACACCGGCGGACCGGTCACCCCCGCCGAGCTGATCGCCTGCTTCGAGCGGGGCGAGGGCGGCATCACCGTCGTGGGCGCCACGATGTGACGGTCCGTGGCCGGTAGCCGGTAGCCGGTAGCCGGTAGCCGGTAGGCCAGTAGGCCGGTACCCGGTGGACGTTCCTGTACTCCTGGCGGCCCCCTGCGTTCACGCCTGGCGGTGAGCGGTGCCACTGACCGGACCAACCCCGGGGTTCCCCGGGTGGTGGGCGCCACCAGGCAATTCGACACTCCGGGCATGAGCAACCTCACCCCCCGCCCCTCCGGGCGCCTGCGACGGCGTGCGAGATCCGCGGGGCTCTCCTGTGCCGTGGCGCTCACGGCCGTACCCGTGCTGGTCCTCGGACCCGGAGTGTCCTCCGCGTCGGCCGCGCCGCTCCCCGGCGGTCTCGGCCCCTGTGTCCCCGGCGACTGCCCCGACCCCTTCCCCGGGGTGAGCAACGGCCCCATCGCCGGTCGCGACAACGGCATCAACATCTTCGTCGGCAGCGACTTCAACGTCCGGGAGGCCGCGGCCGAGGCCGAGGGCCGGGTCGTCGTCCTGGACAACTTCGACATGAACAAGCGCGCGGGCGTCAGCCAGGTCTACAACCTGGGCGAGGCCGGCGTAGGCTCCCGCGTCCCGCCCCCGGTCGGCGCCGACTGGCTCACCACCGGCGGCGATGTCACCGTGGCGAGCGGGCAGCGGCTGCTGGCCGAGGCGGGGGTCGTCCGGCACGCGGGCACCGTCACCGGCACCGTCCTGGCCGATCTCGTGCAGGACCCGGACGCCACCGACCCCTATGTCGGCCTGCGCGACCAGCTCACCGACGCCAGCCAGTGCTACGCCCGGGTCAACGGCGCCCCGCGCACCCCCACCGGCACCGCCGTCAACCAGGGCTTCCAGACCCTGTTCACCGGGGACGGCACCTCCGCCCTCCAGGTCTTCAACGTGGACTTCGACCTCGCCTCCGCCAACGGCGGCCAGCAGGGCGTGGCCTTCGCGAACATCCCCGCCAATGCCACCATCCTCGTGAACATCGTCGGCGCCGACCGCACCATCAACACCTACAGCGGTGCCATCGACGATGCCACCGACCCGCTCAACGCCTACCGCGAGCGCCTGCTGTGGAACTTCCCCGATGCCGCCACCGTGGACCTGATCGGCACCGGGCAGTTCCAGGGCAGCTTCCTGATCGGCAACCAGGGCTCCAGCACCACGGTGACCCTGCCGGGCATCAACGGCCGGTTCTTCACCACCGGTTCCCTCACCCACACCTCCGCCGCGACCGGGGGCGGCGGCCAGGAGTTCCACGCCTACCCCTTCGACGGTGACCTGCCCGACTGCGGCGCCCCGGAGCCCCGTACCGGCGTGGTGAGCGTGAAGAAGGTCGACGCCGGGACCCAGGAGCCCCTCACGGGCGCCACCTTCCAGCTCTGGCACGAGACCAACAACATCCCCGGCCTCCAGACCACCGGCACCGACGCCGACACCCGCGTCGGCGCCCCCTGCGTCACCGACGCCCAGGGCCTGTGCGCCCGGTCCGTGGAGACGGGCACGTACTACTGGCAGGAGACGGACGCCCCCGACGGCTACGAACTCCCCCAGCCCGCGGTCTTCGGCCCCCTGGTCCTCACCCCCGAGAACGCCACCGACGGGGTCTCGGTGACCGCGGCCAACCGGCCCACCACCACCCCGCAGGACAACGGCGCCGTACAGATCGTCAAGACCGACGCCGACACCGGCGACCCGCTGGCCGGGGCCACCTTCGAACTGTGGCAGGAGACCAACGGCGTCCCCGGCCTCCAGACCTCCGGGCCCAACCCCGACACCCATGTCGGCGGCGTCTGCACCACGGACGCCGACGGCCGCTGCACCTTCGGTGAACTCCCGCAGGGCACCTACTACCTGCGCGAGACCGCCGTCCCCGACGGCTACCTCCTGCCGGACAACCCGGTCAGCGGCCCGTACGTCCTCGACACCGACGGCGAGACCGCCACGGCCCGCCTCGACAACACCCCCGAGGGCGAGGAACCCCCCGAGCCCTGCAAGCCCGGCTACGGCGACCACGGTTACGGCGACGACGGCTACGGCGACAAGAAGGAGTACGGCGACAAGGAGTACGGCGACAAGAAGGACCACGGCAAGGAGCACGGCAAGGACCACGGGAAGGAGCACGGGAAGGGCTACGGCGACCACTGCGAGGACGCCTGATCCCGGCGGGGGCAACCCCTCCTGACCCGCGCCCGCCGTCCCTGTCCCCCGACGGCGGGCGCGGCCGTGCTCCCGGCACTGGTTAGGCTGCGCCCAGTCGTCGTACGAGAGGGGGTCGGCCGATGCCGACGGAGGTCGCGGGGTTGCGGACACCGGAGGGCCGGGCGGCCCGCGCGGCGGAGCTGGTCTGCGCGGAGTACGCGGACGAGGCGCTGCGCCACCACAGTCTGCGGGCCTACTTCTTCGCCGCGGCCTGGGCCCGGGACCGGGGCCTGGACTTCGACGGGGAGCTGCTCTACGTCGCCGCGCTGCTGCACGATCTGGGACTCACCCCGCCCTTCGACAGCCACACCCTGCCGTTCGAGGAGGCGGGCGGGCATCTGGCCCGGGTGTTCACGGCCGGGCTGGGCTGGCCGGTGGAGCGGCGGGACCGGGCCGCCGAGGTGATCGTCCTGCACATGCGGGACGACGTGGCACCGGAGGCGGATCCGGAGAGCCGGCTGCTCCAGGTGGGCACCACCGCCGATGTGTCCGGCGGGACCCTCGGGGACTTCGACCCCGCCTTCCGCCGGGCCCTGGTCGCGGCCTACCCCCGGGGGGACTTCGCGGCGTCCTTCGTCCGGCTCTTCGCGGACCAGGCGGCCCGCAAGCCGCGCTGCTCGGCGGCCCTGCTGGTGGCGAACGGGATGGCGGACCGGGTGACGGCCAACCCGCTCGACGGGGACCTCGGCCGGGACGCTGATGGGGACGCCGACCGGGGACGCTGACCGGGACCCCGGCCAGGATCCCTACCGGTTCCCCGGCCAGGATCCCCACCGGGACCCCGGCCGCGGCCCCGACCGGGGCTGAGTCACTCCGGGAGGTCCGTCCCCTCGTCGGGGGACAGGCCGTTGAGGATGAGGGTGAGCCCGAAGTCGAACTCGTCGGCGTAGTCGTATCCCGGCTTCATGACGTGTTCGGCGGCCAGTTCGGCGAGGTGGGGGTAGGCGTCGGCGGGCATCCGGTCGATGATGGCGCCCGCCACCTCGTCCCGCTCCGGCTCGCCCCGGAACGGCAGGCTCACCTCCTGGAGGACGAAGCCGTAGAGATAGCTGTCGATCAGTGAGACGGTGTGCGCCGCCATCGCCACCGAGAAACCGGCCGCGCGCAGCGCGCCGATCACCGTGTCGTGGTGGCGCAGGGTCGCCGGGCCGGGGTGGGTGCGGGAGTCCATCAGGCCGATCGCCCAGGGATGGCGCAGCAGCGCGGCGCGGGCCGAGCGGGCGCGGGCGGCCATCGCCTCCCGCCAGTGGGGACCGGGGGCGCCGGACGGCGGGGTGAGCGACGGCAGCTCGATCTCCCCGAAGACCGTGTCCACCATGCCGTCGAGGATGTCCTCCCGGCCCGACACATGGTGGTACAGGGACATCGCCTCGACGCCCAGCGGCGCCGCGACGGCCCGCATGGTGAGGGACGCCGACCCCTTCTCGTCCGCCACCGCCACCGCCGTACGGATCACCCGCTCACGGCTGAGCGGGGTGCGTCCCGCCGGGCCGCGCCGGGCCCTTCCTCCCTCGGGCATCCCTGCTCCACCCTCTCCGCCTCGGCTCCGCTTGACTGCCTTACGGCATAAGGTTACCTTGCCTTACAAGGTAAGGTTCGCAGGTCGGTGAAGGGATTGTGCGGCATGGACGGGGAGCAGGGGCAGGGGCGGATGGCCAAGGTGTGTGTCGTCGGCGCGTCCGGGAAGCTCGGGCAGTACATGGTCCGGCAGGCGCTGGAGCGCGGCTATGAGGTGGTCGGGGTCTGCCGGGAGCGCAGTGTGCCGAAGCTGGCCGGGTTCGAGGGGCGGATCACGGTGGTGCCGGGGGACACCGACGACCGCGAGGTGATCCGGCGGGCGGTCGAGGGGTGCGACGGGGTGCTCACGGTGCTGGTGCCGTGGGGGGTGCGGCAGTACTCCTCGGGCACCGCGCAGGCGGTGCTCGACTTCGCCCGGCCCGGCGCCCGGCTCGTCTTCTCCTGCGGCTGGCACATCACCCGGGATGGCAAGGACCGCTACTCACGGCTGTTCACCTTCGGGCTGCGGGCCGCGACGGTCATCGGCAAGCTGGTGCGGTTCGCCGAGATCGACGACCAGGTGGAGGCGTGCCGCCGGATCTTCGCCAGCGACACCCGCTGGACCGTGGTGCGGGGCAGTTCGCTGGAGGAGGGCGAGAGCCAGGGGTTGCCGGTGTGGGCGGAGCATGTCGGGGATCCGGTGCTGGCCAGCGATCTGACCCGGCGGGTGGACTTCGCCCTGTTCATGGTCGCCGCGCTCACCGACGACCGTCTGGTCCGGCAGGCCCCGGCGATCGTCGGCCGCCACACCCCGAGCGCGCTGGCCCACGCGGGCAGCGGGTGAGGGTAGGGGTGGGGGTGGGGAAGGGGGGTGGCGTATCGGCATCTCGGGGCCCGAGCGGACTGCCGGGGACCTCACCCACCCCCCATGGCCGCGAGTCCCTCACGATCTCCGTCCGGCCCACCCATTCAAGGGACGGCGAGCATAACCCCGGGCACTGACAACGCCCGGGGCCGGTGCGGATCCGCTCAGCCGTCGGCCGGCTTCGCCCCGCCCCGCCCGTCCAGCAGCAGGGTCTCCACCTCGCCCACACCCCACCCGTACGCCATCTTGTGCACCTCCAGGACGAAGAACGACTCGGTGGAGATGACGCCCTCCATCAGATGCATCCGCTCGTTCACCAGATCGGTGAAGTGGTCGGTGTCCCGGCAGATCACCTCGGCCATCACGTCGTACTGACCCGCCGTCATGATGACGTAGGAGGTCTCCGGCAGTTCGCGCAACTGGCGGCAGACCTCGCGGGTCATGCCGGGGCGCACCTTCAGCCCTATCATCGCGAACCGGTCGAAGCCGATGGTCAGCGGATTGGCGATGCCGACGATCTGGAGGACGCCGTTCTCCTCGAGGCGCTGCACCCGGTAGCGGACCGAGGAGGCCGGGATACCGAGGTCCTCCGCGATCTGGCTGTAGGCGCGCCGCCCGTCGGCCTGGAGGATGGCGATGATGCGCCGGTCGATGTCGTCGAGCGGATGGCCGCCCTGATGTGCCGTGGAACCCATGGGCCCATCATTCCTCCCCCGGTTCACGAGTCGAAGCCGAGGCCGAGCCGGTCCAGGGTGCGCAGCCACAGGTTCCGGTCGCCGGTCTCGTCCTCGCGGGCCATCGAGCGGCGGGTCGCCTGGATGCCGAGCCAGCGCACCGGTTCGGGCGGGAAGGGGACCGGGGGGCGGCGGATCATCGCCGGGCTGGTGGCCTCGGTACGGCGTCCGGCCAGCAGATCCAGCATCACCTCGGCGCCGTAGCGGGTGGCACCGACGCCGAGTCCGGTGAAGCCGAGGGCGTAGGAGACCCGGCCGCGCGCCGCTGTACCGGCGAACATGCAGAACCGGGTGGTGGAGTCGATGATGCCGCCCCAGGCGTGCGAGAAGGAGACCCCGGCGAGCGGCGGGAACGCCTCGGCGAACTGCCGGGCCAGGGTCTCGAAGGTGGCGGCGCGCTGGGTGAGTTCGTCGTCGGTGCGGCTGCCGTAGTGGTAGATGGCGTCGTAGCCGCCCCACAGGATCCGGCCGTCGTCGGTCTTGCGGAGGTAGTGGAACTGGTTCCCGGCGTCGGTGATGCCGTGGTCGCCGGTCCAGCCGACCGAGGCCAACTGGGCGTCCGTCAGGGGCTCGGTGACCAGGGCGTAGTCGTAGACCGGGACCATGGTGAGGAAGAGGCGGCGCAGCAGCGGGCGGTGGATGTTGGTGGCGAGGGCGACCCTCTTGGCCCGGACCTCGGCGTAGGGGGTGCGCAGCCGGACGGGGCCGCGCGGGCGGGTGTCCAGGGCCTCGACCTCGGTGTGCTCGGCGATCCGCACGCCCAGGTCCAGACAGGCGCGGCGCAGGCCCCACACCAGGCGGGCCGGGTCGAGCAGGGCGTAGTCCGGACTCCACAGCCCGGACTGCCAGACCGGGGAGTCGACGTAGGCGCGCAGGGCGTCGCGGTCCAGGAGGGTGGCGGGTTCGCCGTGGGCGCGGGAGAGGGCGGCGGCGTCGGCGAGGGCGCGGGCCTGCCAGTCGGTGGCGGCGACGGTGACCTTGCCGGTGCGGGCGAAGCCGCAGTCGATGCCGTGGGTCTCCAGGTCGCGCTCGAAGGCGTCGAAGTTGGCGGTGCCCAGGCGCTGGAGGAGGCCGATCTCACCGGGCCAGCGGGCGACGCCGTTGGCGAGGCCGTGGGTGAGGGAGGGGGAGCAGAAGCCGCCGTTGCGGCCACTGGCGGCATGGCCGCAGGTCCTCTGCTCCAGCAGCAGGACATCCAGCTTCGGGAACCGGCGCTTGGCGAGCAGCGCGGTCCACAGCCCGGTGTAGCCGCCGCCGACCACGGCGAGGTCGCAGGCGGTGTCCCCGGTGAGCCTGGGCTCGGCCCCGGGACTCTCGGGCCGGTCCAGCCAGTAGGGCAGGGGGGCCGCGTGGCGCAGCCGCAGGCGGGGGGCGGCCGGTGGCGAGGTCTCGGCGGCGGAGGTCATGGGCTCCTCACTGCGGAAGGGGAGGGAGGGGGAGAGGGGGGAGGGGGGAGAGGAGGGGGCGTGCCCGAGCAGGGGCACGCCCCGGGACGGACGTACGGATCAGAGGCTGATGACCCCGGTACGGGTGTCCGTCATGTCCATCAGCGTCCACTTGCCGCCGATCCGGCCCCACCCGGTGCCGCGGGAGCCCGCGCCGCCGAACGGCATGTTGATGTCCCACCAGTTGTTGGACTCGTTGACGATCACCTGGCCCACCTCCAGCTCCTCCATGAACCGGAAGGCGGACTTCATGGACGAGGTGAAGACCGCGCCCTGGAGGCCGAGGGCGTCGTCGTTGGCGATGCGCAGCAGATCGTCCTCGTCGCGGCCGGTGATGATCGGGACGACCGGGCCGAACGACTCCTCGCGGGACAGCAGGCTGTCCTCGGGCACGGCGTCGACCACGGTGAACTCGTAGTAGAGGTCGGTCGGCATGCCGCTGCGGCGGGCACCGCCGAGCAGGATCTCCGCGCCGCGCTCGCGGGCGTCGGCCATGTGCCGGTCCATCTTGGCGGCGACGCCCTCGTTGTTGAGCGGGCCGAGGACGGTCTTGTCGTCGAACGGGTCGCCGAGGCGCACCCGCTCCGACTCGCGCAGCACGGCCTCGACGAACGCGTCGTGCACCGAGGCGTCCACGACGACCCGCTCGGTGGCGCAGCAGACCTGCCCGGCGCACGGGTAGGCCCCGTCGACGGCGGCCTTCGCGGCGGCGTCGAGATCGGCGTCGGCGAGGACGACCAGCGGGCCGTTGCCGGAGCACTCCATCAGGGAGCGCTTGAGCCCGGCCGCCGCGGTGATCTTCGCGCCGGTCGCGGAGGAGCCGATGAAGCCGATGGCGTGGATGCCGGGGTGGCGCACCAGGGCGTCACCGAAGGGGCCGTCGCCGGGCAGGATGTTGACCAGGCCCTCCGGCAGCCCGGCGGCGGCGACCGCCTCCATCGCCTTGAGGACGGTCAGCGGGGTGTTGGCCGGCGGCTTGACGATCAGGGCGTTGCCGGTGGCGAGGCCGGGGGCGGCGAACTCGGCGAACATCAGCAGCGGGAAGTTCCAGGGCGTGATGATGGCCCAGGTGCCGACCGGCCGGTGGAAGGTGAACATCTTCTTGGAGTTGTCGCGGGACAGCAGCGTCTCGCCGTTCAGCCGGACCGCGTCCTCGGCGTGCAGCCGGAACAACTGCGCGGTCTCGGTGACATCGGCGACCGACTCGGCGAGCGGCTTGCCCTGCTCCAGGGTCTGGAGCCGGGCCAGTTCGTCACGGCGCTTGTCGATCTCGTCGGCGATGCGGTGACAGGCCGCCGCCCGGTCCCACACATTGACCCCGGCCCACGCGCGCTGCGCCCGGTGCGCGGCCTCGACGGCGGCGTCCAGATCGGCCGCGACGGGCAGCGGGAAGGAGCCGACGCGCTCGCCGGTGGCCGGGCTGATCACCTCGGCGGTCTGTGAACCGGCACCGTCGGTGAAGGCGCCGTTGATGAAGAGCTGCTGCTCTGCGGTGGTCATGAGGTGAGTGCTCCTCTGTCCGATCCGGGGTCCGGGGTGCGGCTGTCGTCCGGCTGTCGTCCGTTTCGACATCGCCGACGTCACCGATGTCACCGACGTCGTCGACGCCGTCTACGGCAGATGATTCATCGGCAAGTTTGGAACGTCAAGACTCACGGATCCGCAAAGTAAAACCTTTCTGATTGCTCATGCGTGCATCTTGACGGGAAATTTTCGCTGGACTTATAAACACCGCCATGAGCACCCCGCCACCGAGCACCCCGTCATCCGCGAGCCCGCCGGCGAAGCAGCCCACCTCGCCCGCCGAACCCGAGCACGCCCTCGCCAAGAAGATCCGCTGGTACGACGGCTTCGCCATGTCGCTGACCATGCCCGCGGCCCTGATCGCCTCCCTGGGCGCCTCCATCGGCGGCCTCGGGGCCTGGGGAGCCATCGCCCTGTGGGCGGCCTCCATGGTCCTGGCCACCGCCACCAACTGGATCTACACCGAACTCGCCGCGATGTTCCCGACCTCCTCCGGCGGGATCGCCGCCTACGCGGCCGAGGGCTGGCGCTCCCGCGCCCCCGTCGTCGGCCCGATCGCCAGCGTCGGCTACTGGTTCCCCTGGACCACCGCGCTCGCCGTCTACGCCGGGATCATCGGCTCGTTCGTCCAGGCCCAGTGGTTCCCCGGCCAGGACTGGTCGGTCACCCTCGGCCCCGCCGAACTGAGCTTCCCGATCGTGGTCGGCCTGGCGGTGATCCTGCTCCTCTTCGCCGCCACGATGTTCGGCCTGAACGTGGCGATGTGGCTGGTGTACGTGACCGGCGGCGCGCTGCTGATCCCCCTCGCCGTCTTCATCGTGCTGCCGTTCTTCAGCGGCGACTGGAGCGCGAGCGGACTGCACTGGAACCTCCCGGACGGCTTCGGCGGTGTCCGCGAGGCCCTCGTCTGGCTCTATGTGATGGCCTGGACGTCCTTCGGCGTCGAGGTCTGCGCGACCTTCGCCCCCGAGTACAAGGACACCGTCCGGGACACCTCACGGGCCCTGCGCGCCGGAGTCCTGTTCTGCCTGGGCGTCTTCATCCT
Organism: Streptomyces sp. NPDC093252; assembly: GCF_040683675.1. NCBI lineage: Bacteria > Bacillati > Actinomycetota > Actinomycetes > Kitasatosporales > Streptomycetaceae > Streptomyces > Streptomyces sp. NPDC093252. Next base: position 366,696 of record NZ_JBFBEM010000007.1, read on the forward strand.
GCTCCCGCTCGCCCTCTCCGGCTACGTCGGTGAATCGGCCATCTCCGCCGACCCCACCACGTTCTACGTCGGCGCCTTCCAGGACCTGGTGGGCGGCGCGGCCGACCTGATGGTCGTCTTCCTCATCGCGTCCCTGCTGCTCATCATGATCACCGGCCTCGCCGACGGCTCCCGCGTGCTCTACGAGATGGGCCGCCAGGGCCACACCGTCCGCCAGGTCGGCGTCCTCAACCGGCGGGGCGTCCCGGCCCGCGCGCTGCTGGTCGCCCTGGTCCTCAACATCGTCGTCCTGACGGTCCTGAAGACCCCCCTGGCGATCATCGTCACCGGCAACCTCGGCTACATCCTGGTCCATGTCCTCGCCATCTCCGGGTTCGCCCTGCTGCGCCGCGACCGGCCGGACGCCCCGCGCCCGATCCGGCTGCCGGGCTTCTTCGTCCCGCTGGCCTGGTTCCTGGCGGCCCTGCTCACCGTGATCCTGGTCGTCGGCGCCACGGGCTTCTCCATCACCGGATACGGCGGCTTCAAGGAACTCGCCATCGCGCTGGGGGTGCTGGCGGTGTCGGTGGTGCTGTGGATGTACCGGAGGAAGGTGCAGGACCGGAGGGAGTGAGGGGAACGAGGTGATCCGGGGGCGTGGGTTCGGGCGTGCGTCTCCGGAGTGAGGGGGTCCGGGGACAGGGTCCGGGCGTGCGTCTCCGGAGTGAGGTGATCCGGGGGCGGGGGTCCGGGCGTGCGTCGCCGGAGTGCGGGGATCCGGGGACGGGGCCCGGGAGTGCGTCGCCGGAGTGAGCCGCCCGTCGCGCGCCCTTCCCCGCCGCTCGCACACCCCACCCCCGTCCCCCGTCCGCATCCGGCCCCGGCGGGCGGGTAGGACGGCGGTAGATTCCGTCCCGGCGGCACAGCAGGGTGTGCCGTGCGGGGGTTCGCCGGGGGTGGGGGATGGGCGTGCGTACGGGCGGGGGACGGCCCTACGACGAGAGTGGGGCCGGTTCCGCCGGGGGATGGCGACAGTGGGTCCGGGTGGCCGCGCCCGCGCTCTGTCTCGCCGTGGTCGCCGGGCTCTGGGCGTGGTGGCCCGACAGCGGGGGTGCGCCCGGCGCGCGGGGGGCGCCCGCGTCGGCTGGGCCCGTCCGGCCGGTCGTCGGCTGGCAGGTCGCGGCCGGCGGGGCCCGCCAGGACGAGGGCCCCGGCGCCTGGGGCCTCGGCGACACCGTCGTCCAGGGCCGCCCGGACGGGCTCTTCGCCTACGCCTCCGATGACGGGGCCGTGCTGTGGAGCGTGGCCCCGCCGCGCCGGACGGCCGTCTGCGCCATGAGCCCCGGGGTCGCGCAGGGCGTCGGGTTCATCGGGTTCGGGGACCGGGGGCGGCCGTGCGCCACCCTGGCCGCCGTCCGCGCGGCCGACGGCGCGGAACTGTGGCGGCGCCCCCTGACCGGCGGCGGGCTGGTCGCGGGCGGCCTCGCCGTCGGCGCCTCCCTCGTCCTCACCGCCGAACGGGACGCCCTGCGCGCCCGCTCCGCCGAGACCGGCGCCCAGCGCTGGTGGCGCGGTGTCGCCGACGGCTGCGCCCCCCGCGCCCTCGGCGCCGACGACGACCGCGCCCTGCTGGTCGAGCAGTGCGGGACCCGCGCCCGCCTCACCGCCCTCGACACCCGCACCGGCGCGCAGCGCTGGGTCCGGGCGCTGCCGGTCCGGGCGCCGGGCGTCACCGCCGCCGTGGTGTCCGCGACGCCCGCCGTCCTCGCCGTGGCGGAGGAGGACCCGCGCGGCACCCGGGCCTACCTCGGTTTCGACGCGCGCGGCCGGTCCACGGCGACGGTGCCGCTGTCGGGGCCCGCCGGGGAACTCACCGTGCCCAGGGGGGTGCGGCCGGGCGGGGGAGCGGCGAGCCCACCGCTGGTCGCCGGGGACCTGCTGGTCACCCTCGCCGGGCGGGGTCGCGGTGGCGCGGACCATGTGGTCGCCCACTCCCTCGCCACCGGCCGCCCGGTCTGGGACCACCGTCCCGAGGGCGTCACCGCCGGTGCCCTCGTCCGCGAACCCGACGGGCGGATCGGGGTGCTCGCGTCCGGTCCCGGGGGCGGTCTCGTCGTCCTGCTGGGCACGGACGGGCGCGAACAGGGCCGGATCGCGCCGCGGGACCCCGGTGCCACCGCGTCACTGTCGGTCCGGCCGGAGCTGATCCCGGTGACGGAGGGGCATGTGGTGGTGAACCATCTGGCGATGAGCGGGGAGCCGGGAGTGTTCTCCCTGCGCTGAGGGGCGGCTGAGGGCTCGCTGAGGGCTCGCGGAGGGGCCGATGAGGCTCGTGGAGGGGCCGCTGAGGGCCGCCCGGGAGTCGCTGAGGTCCGCCCGGGAGCCGCTGAGGGCCGCCGGGGAGTCGCTGAGGTCCGCTGCGAGGCCACCCGAGGGCCGCCGGGAGGCCACCTGAGGGCCAACCTGAGGGCCCGCCGGGGCCACTGAAGGCCCGCCGAGGGCCGGAGGCCCCCGCGCCGCGCCGTATGAACGCCGTATGAAGCGGGGCCCGGTGCCCTGAGGATCCGGTGAGATCGGGCGGGCGGGGATGGTTTCCGGTCAATCCGATCGGAAGAGTGAGGAACGATCGATCGAACGAACGAACCCTCGCCGGAGGCAGCACATGACCTCAGCCCGCCAGCCGTACACCGTGGCCATCGTCGGCGCCGGAGCGGCCGGGACGCTCACCGCCCTCCAGGTCTGCGAGACCGCCCTGCGCCGCCGAACCCCCCTCGCCCTCGTCCTCGTCGACCCCGCCCCGGAGGCCGGGCGCGGCACGGCCTACGCCACCCGCGACCCCCGGCACCGGCTCAACGTCCCCGCCGGGAACATGAGCTGCTACCCCGACGACCCCGGCCACTTCACCCGCTGGCTGGCCCGGCACGGCGAACCCGAGGTCACCGGCGCCGACTTCGCCACCCGCTACCGCTACGGCGCCTACCTCGCCGACACCTTCGCCGCCGCCGTCGTCCGCGCCCGGGGAACCGTCTCGGTACGGCGGCTGCGCACCCGCGTCGAGAGCTGTACCGGCGCCCCCGGCGACCGGGTGGACCTTCACCTCGCCGACGGGGGCCTGCTCACCGCCGACCGGGCGGTCCTGGCGACCGGCCCCGCCGCCCCCACCGCGGCCTGGGCCCCGCGACCCCTGCGCACCTCGCCCCGCTTCGTCGCCCGCCCCTGGGAGCCGGGCGCGCTGGACGGGGCCACGGCGGCGGCGCCGGACGCGGGGCCCGGTGATGTGCTGCTCGTCGGGAGCGGGCTGACCGCCGTCGATCTGGCGCTCGCGCTGGACCGGCCCGGACGGGTCGTGCACGTCGTCTCCCGCAGCGGGCTGCTGCCCCAGCCGCACGCCCTCACCCCCGCCCCCGCCATGCCCGCGCCCCCGCTGTCCGGTCCGACGACCCTGGGGCGGCTGCGGCGGACCGTCTACCGGCATGTGGCCCGCGCCCTGCGCACCCACGGCGACTGGCGGCCCGCGCTGGACAGTCTGCGTCCGCAGACCGCACAACTGTGGCGGAGCCTCACCCCGGACGAGCGCGCCGAGTTCCTCGCCCGCGAGGGCGCCCTGTGGAACACCCACCGCCACCGGATGGCCCCGGCGACCGCCGAGTCCGTCACCCGCGCCCGCACCGCCCGCCGCCTCACCGTGCACACCGGGACGGTCGTCTCCGCCGCGCCCGGCGGCGAGCACCCCCTCACCCTCACCCTCTCCGACGGCACCACCCTGGGCGTCGGCTGGGTGGTCGACTGCACCGGACCCGGCCGTACCACCGCCGACGACCCGCTGTGGGCGTGGCTGCTGGCCACCGGCGCGGCCCGGCCCGGCCCCCTGGGGATGGGCGTGGCCACGGAGGACGGCAGGGTCACCGGCACCAGCACTGATACTCGCACCGGCACCGGCACGGACGCCCGCACCGCCACCGCCACCGACACTCGTACCGCCACCGGCACCACCGCCGGGCTGCCGCTGTTCACGCTCGGGGCGCCCCGGCGCGGTGAGCTGTGGGAGACGACCGCGATCCCCGAGATCCGCGTCCAGGCCGCCGCCCTCGCCCGCGACCACCTCGTCCCGCCCACCCGCGCCCCGCGCGCCACCCGCCGTCCCGTCGACGGACACGGGCTGCCGCTGTCCACCCACGCCGACGCCGCTGCCGCCTACCGGCGCGGACTGGACCGGGTCCTGAAGGTCCGGGCGGGCGCCGAGGACGCCTTCGCCCGCGCGGTCGCCGCCGACCCCGGCTTCGCCCTCGGACATGCCGCGCTCGCCCTGCTCGGGCACGAATGCGGGGCCGCCGTCGACGTACCGCGCGCCCTCGCCGACGCCCAGCGCTGCGCCCGGGAACGGGCCGACGCGCGCGAGCGCTCCTTCGTGGACGTCGTCACCCGCCGCGTCCACGGCGACGGCGGCGACACCGCCCTCGTCCACCATCTCGACGCCCACCCCGGCGACGCCCTCGCCCTCGCCGCGGCCGTCCCCACCATCGCCTTCTCCGGCGTGGACGACCTGGACGACGACTACGCCCTCCACCTGGTCGAACGGACCTCACCCGCCCACGACGGCCACTGGTTCCACACCTCGCTGCTCGCCTTCCTGCGCCAGGAGCAGGGGCGGCTGCACGAGGCCGGGGAACTCGCCCACCGCGTCCTGGCCGCCGAACCCGCCGCCGGACACGCCGTGCACGCCCTCGCCCACGTCCACTACGAGACCGGCGCCCACGAGCGGGGCCGGGACTGGCTCGACGGCTGGGTGGCCGGACGCGGGCGCGGCGCCGTCCACCGCGCCCACTTCTCCTGGCATGTCGCCCTGCACGAACTCGCCCTGGACGACCCGGCCGCCGTCCGCAAACGCTGGCACGCCCAGCTCGCGCCGGGCCGGGTCGCCGGGGTGCGGGCCCTGGTCGACTCCGGGTCGATGCTGTGGCGGGCCCGGCTCAGCGACAACTGGCCCGGCCCGCTGCCCGCCGGGGATGTCCTCGCGGCCGTCGAGCGGGAGGTCCTGGAACGCCCCGCGACCGCCTTCACCGCCCTGCACAGCGCCGTCGCCCTCACCGCCGCCGGCGACCTCGCCGCCCTGCGCCGCCTGCGCGACCACGCCGCCGGGGCCGACCGGACCCAGCGCGAGATCGTCGCCCCGCTCTGCGAGGCGCTCGCGGCCCTCACCGAGGAGCGGTTCGCCGAGGCGGCCCGCGGGCTCACCGCCCTGCTCCCGGTCCTGCGCCGGGTCGGCGGCAGCGCCGCCCAGCGCGAGATCGTCGAGGAGACCCTGCTGTACGCCCTGGTCTCGGCCGGGCGCTGCGAGGCGGCCCAGCGGCTGCTGACGGCCCGGCTGGACCGCAAGGAGGCCCCCCGGGACCGCCGGATGATGGCCGAGCTGACCGCCCCCGGCGGTCCGTCGGGCACCCCCCGGTGACCTGAGTCAGGCATTTATCGGTGGTTCGCCGAGCCGACCCGGAGGAAAGCTCCAGCGCGGCGGCGGGCGACGGCTGCTGCGCCCGCGGTCACCGCACTGGCCGTCCCCTCGGCCAACAGCGGTGAATTTTTCGGTCATTCCCACCGAAAGGCCCTGCCGTACGGGGTGCCGGCACCCTACCGTGGAGGGAGTCCGCCCCGGTTCGGTACGGAACGGGGTGATCTGAGCGTATGGAGGAAGGGAAGCCATGGGGGTACGTGCACGGCGGCGCGGAGGCGCGGTCGCGGTGGGGGCCGCGGTGCTGGCGGTCGGGGTCCTGGGGGCCGGGGTGGCTCCGGGCCGGGCGGTGGCTGCCGACCAGTGGCGACCGCAGCCGGGGACCCTGTACCTCTCCGACCTGCCGAAGACCGAGTCGTGGCGCGCCAAGCCGACCGCCCGGGGGTGGGGCTACGATCTCGGCTGTTCGGTGAGCTGGCCCGCCGAGCCGCCCGAAGTCAATGTATGGCACCGGGACTTCACCACCGCGGAGACCGCGCTCGCCCAGCAGAGGGTGGCGGTCTTCGACACCGAGGCCGAGGCCATCGCCTTCGCGGACCAGGCCCGGCAGGACTACCTCGCCTGCGCGCACGCTCCGCAGCGGCCCGGCGTGACCGCGACCTACCGCGACCACGGGGTGATCAACGTCGAGGAGGGCGCCACCCTTCAGGGGATGCACACCTTCGACTCCAACGCCACCGAGCGCCCCGACTACAACTACCTATGGGGCGTGGGCCGCGACGGCGACACGGTGACGCTGGTCCTGTGGGAGAGCTACTGGGGCGATCCGCCCGTGATCCCGTGGAAGAACACCCTCAACACCGCGGTGAAGAAGCTGTACTGAGCACCCGCCGCCGCCCCCGGTGGGGCTGTGGAGCCCGGAGCCGGGCAGGGCTGTGGAGCCGGGCGGCGTGGCCGCCCGGCTCACCAGCGGCTCACAGCAACTGCGACACCGCCCGGTGCGCCGCGTCGAACGCCGCCTGGGTGTAGCCGAAGCCCTCGGCGTCGGAGTTGGCGATGGTGATCCGGCCGACCGGGCGGCGGGCCTGGGCATAGGGCCGCTCGGACTCCGGGCGGAACAGATGCGGGTCGTCCAGCGAGTTGTACTCGTAGGCGTAGCCGTGCGCCCAGCGGTTCACGGTCACCGCGGTGATGTCCCGGGCCGGGTCGAAGCCGTACGAGGACAGGGAGCGGGCCATCGAGTCGCGGATCTCGCGCTCGAAGTCCTCGAACGGCATCCGCATCAGTTGCCGCCGCCCCGCCTTGTGCTGGTCGCGACAGATCAGTCCGGGCTGGTTCGGGGTCGCCGACAGGGAGACCACGGTGGGCAGTTCGGGGCGACTCGGCATCTTGAAGTCGCCGATCTCGGTGACCGTGGGCAGCCCGAAGCTGCTGAAGAAACGGGACGGGGTGGACACCCGGCTCACCCGGGCCCGCGCGAACGGCTGCCAGTCGCGCAGCGCCACCCGCGCGTACACCAGCGGCACCTTGACGCCGTAGCGCATCGCCGTGGCCTGCTCGGCGGGGAGTTCGGGCATGACGTACGAGGCGACCGAGTTCCAGCAGGCCATCACCACGCCCTTGGCGCGGACGTGGTAGCTGCGCCCGCCCTTGGCATAGTGGACGTCCACCCCGCGCCGCCCGTCGTTGCGGACGCTGAACGCGGTGCTGGCGAGCCGGATGCGGACCTTGCTGCCGGGGCGGTCCAGGCGTCCGTAGTCGGCCCTGGCGGTGACGATGTCGCGCCAGTCGGGGCGGCGCTCGTCGAACGCGTCCGGGATCAGCCTGCTGACCAGCAGCCGGGCGAGGGCGGCGTTGCCCTCGGGGAAGTAGAAGTAGCCGTCGTCGTCGGTCTCGGCGAGCTGCATCAGCGGGGTGAAACCGGCGCCGGGCCAGGGGGTGTGCGCCAGGTTGAGGCCGCCGAAACCCGGCTGCCCGGTCGCCCAGGCGTCGGCCGCCGCGACCCGGTCCACATTGACGCCCCACAGCCCGTTCGTGCCCCGCTTGACGACCTCCAGCGCGTCGTCGTCCATCCCGATCTTCTCGCGCAGATAGGTCTCGTACGGGGTGCGCGCCAGGATCTCCTTCTTCTGCGCGTCGGTCAGCCCCGGGTAGAAGTCCTCGGTGGTGGTGTAGAGCCGGACCAGCGCCGCCCGGCTCGCCGCCCCCATCGGCAGCTTGGTGACATACGACGCCCAGGACTCGCCCGACTCCCGGATGACCAACTGGTCCCTGCCCCACCGCTCGGCGTTGAAGAGGGTGGCGCTGCGCAGGGAGTAGGGGGCGTAGGCGTCGCTCTTGACGGTGGCCTCCAGCGCCTTGAGGTCGACGCCGAGATCCTTGGTGAGCAGGTCGCGCGAGGCGCGGGTCCAGGTGCTGGGGGTGTCGATGTTGACGGTGCCGCCGTTGGAGAGCAGCAGACTGCGGCCGACCTGGAACTCGTTGCGGCGGGCGTGACCGCCGAAGTCGTCCAGGGCGTCCAGGATCAGCACCCGGGCGTTCTTCCCGGCGTGCTTGCGGTAGAGGTGGGCGGCGGCGAGCCCGCTCAGCCCGGCACCGACCACGACCAGGTCGTACGACTCCTTGGTGCCGTTGATCTTCCCGGGGTCGAAGTCGCCGTTGCGGACGGCGTGGGCGACGTCGTAGGAGCCCGCGCCCTGGCCTTTCAGGCCGGTTTCGGTGGGCGGGTAGGGGGTTTTCGGACCGTGTCCGTGGCCGTTGCCATGACCATTGCCATGCCCCCCGTGTCCATTGCCCTTGCCCGCGCCCGGGGCGGCCTGGGCGATGCCGGGAAGCGCGGTGGCGGCGGCGACCGCGGCCGTGCCGACGGCCACCCCGTCGATGAAGTCACGGCGGGTGATGCGCCGTCCCATACCGAGTTCACGATCACTGAAACCGGGCATGCCAGTCCTCCACGCATGAGTACGGAATCCGGAGACGTGGGGGGTGATCGAGATGCTAAACAGTGGTTGTCGTGATAGTTAAGTGCGAAATTCGTTGTAGATGAGCAATATTGATGCGGAATCAGTTGTGAGGTGGTGGGGGGAGACTGTGGGGTGTCTGTGCCTATTCCGCGCCGTACGGGCCCAATTCATCAGGTGGGGTGGGGGAGTGGGGCGGGGCGGGCGGCGGGCGCGGGGGAGCGGGAACCGGGCTCCCGGCACCGGCCGACCACCCTTTTCCCCACCCCCGGCCACCCCGCCGTCCCCCCGGCGCGACCTGCGCCTTTGCCCGCCGACGACCGGAATCAGCCCCGGCCGACCGCGCCCGGGCGACGGAATCGACACAGGTCACTCCGGATCGCGAGACCTGCTGCCGCGCCCGGCCGTAGAGATCGCTCGGGATTGTGGGTGGTGCTGTGGTGTCGGGTCGTGTGGGTCGCTCGGGATTGTGGGTGGTGCTGTCGTGTCGGGTCGTGCGGGTCGCTCTGGTTTGCGTGCGGTGCTGTCGTGCCCGGTCGGAGAGGTCACTCCGGATCGCGCGCCGCCCCTCTGCCTGCCGCGCCCGGTCGTACGGGTCGCTCCGGATCACGCGCCCCTCTGCCTGCCGCGCGCCGCCGTGTTGAGGCGGGCCGCCTGCCGGGTCAGGTGGTCGCGTTCGCCGACCGTGGGCGCCCGCTCGGCGGCCTCCGCGTACAGCCGGGCCGCGAGCGGCAGGTCCCCGGCCCGCTCATGGAGGTGCGCCGCCACCGCCGGGTGCCGCGGCAGCGAGGCGTCCAGCCCGGCGAGCGCCGCGAGACCGGCGCCCGGCCCGTCCGCCTCGCCCACCGCCACCGCCCGGTTCAGCCGGACCACGGGACTGTCCGTCAGCCGCACCAACTCGTCGTACCACTCCACGATCTGCGGCCAGTCCGTCTCCCCGGCGGTCGGCGCGTCCGCGTGCAGGGCCGCGATGGCCGCCTGCGCCTGGAACTCGCCCAGCCGGTCCAGGGCCAGCGCCCCCTGGAGGATCCCGACGCCCTCCGCGATCATCTCCGTGTCCCAGCGCCCCCGGTCCTGCCCGGCCAGCGGCACCAGCGCCCCGTCCGGCCCGGTCCGCGACGCCCACCGGGCATGGTGCAGCAGCATCAGCGCCAGCAGCCCCGCCACCTCCGGATGGTCGATGACCGCCGCGAGCTGCCGGGTCAGCCGGATCGCCTCGGCGGCCAGATCGACATCGCCCGCGTACCCCTCGTTGAAGACCAGGTACAGCACCCGCAGCACGGTGGAGACGTCGCCGGGCCGGTCCAGCCGCACCCCGGACACCGTCCGCTTGGCCCGGCTGATGCGCTGCGCCATCGTCGCCTCCGGCACCAGGTACGCCCGTGCGATCTGCCGGGTGGTGAGCCCGCCGACCGCGCGCAGCGTCAGCGCCACCGCCGACGACGGACTCAGCGAGGGATGCGCGCACAGGAAGTACAGCCGCAGCGTGTCGTCCACCTCGGACGCGGGCCCCGGAGGCGGCTCCTCCTCCACCCGCTCCTCCCGGCGCCGCCGTGCCGCCTCCGACCGGCTCGCGTCCAGGAATCGCCGCCACGCCACCGCGACCAGCCACCCCTTGGGATCCCGGGGCGCCCCGCCCGGCCACACCCGCACCGCCTCCACCAGCGCGTCCTGCACGGCGTCCTCCGCCGCCGCGAAGTCCGCCCCGCGCCGGACGAGGATGCCCAGCACGCCCGGCGTGAGGCTTCTGAGCAGGGCCTCGTCCATGGCGCCGGTCACTCCGTGACGGTGGGCGCCGCGCCGAGCAGCGGCCGGAGCTCCAGCCACTCGTGGATCGGCCGCCCGCCCGCGCCCGGCGCCGCCGACAGCTCCCCGGCCAGCTCGACCGCCCGTGCCCGGCTGTCGACGTCGATCACCATCCATCCCGCGATCAGATCCTTGGTCTCCGCGAACGGCCCGTCGGTGACCGGCGGACGCCCCTCCCCGTCGAACCGCACCCAGAGCCCCTCCGGCGACAGCGCCCGCTCGTCGACGAACTCCCCGCTCTCCCGCAGCCGGTCCGCGAAGTCGCCCATGTACTGAATGTGCGCCGCGATCTCCTCCGGCGTCCACCGGTCCATCGGCACGTCGTTCACGGCGGCCGGGGCGCCCCGGTAGTGCTTGAGCAGCAGATACTTGGCCATGGTCGCTCTCTCCTCGATGCTCCTGACGACCCCTTGCGGTCGTATGTACACCAGGGACGGAGCCGACCCACGGATCTCGACATCCTCACCCGAACTTTTCCCACTCTTTCCGGTCAGGGCGGGGCGGAGCCGTCCCGGTATGCGCGGGGCCGGGGACCGGGCGGGGGCCGAGGCCCTGGGATCACCCACGCATGCGCGGGGACCGCACCATCCGCGTCATCCGCCCAGATATGCACCAGGGACCACCCCCGCATGCGCGGGGACCGCGATGGTCGGGGCCGGGCCGCGATGCAGGACTGGGGACCACCCCCGCATGCGCGGGGACCGCGCGTCCAGCAACCACCGGGTGGTGCTGCTGGAGGGACCACCCCCGCATGCGCGGGGACCGCATCGACCGGTGGGTGGTGCGGCGGACCGAGGAGGGACCACCCCCGCATGCGCGGGGACCGCGCCACGTCGTTGGTGAGGACCGTGAGGGTCCCGGGACCACCCCCGCATGCGCGGGGACCGCGCCCATTCCATTCCGTCCCGCATGTCGACGGCGGGACCACCCCCGCATGCGCGGGGACCGCATGGTCACGGTCGCCGACGTCACCGAGGTCGAGGGACCACCCCCGCATGCGCGGGGACCGCAGGGGCCGACCTGCGCGTTTGTTAGTGGCAGGTGCGGATTTTACCCACTTTGCCAAACTCCGACCTCGCGGGCATTTGGGGCAACTTGCTTCTCTGGGTGCTTACCACCGGACTCCTGGTTCGCCGCCTGCTCCATTCTGGCTGAAGGCTGTGTCGTCCATCACCGGGTTCCACTCTTCCCGTTTTGGTCCCCCGGGCCCTCGGGGTGGCTTAGGCGTTGACGTCGTCCGGAATTCGGCTGGTCTACGGCCCCGGTGCCCGGTCGGCCCGGAGACCGGGGCGGTGTCAGCACGTCCTTCCTGCCGCCGGTGCGTCCCGGTGAGGAGTGCACTGGTCGCCTCCCGCCCCCGCCGACCACAGGGGGCGGGAGGTGGTCATCGGTCGGCGCCTGTCGGGCAGGGCGCCTTGTGAAGGTAGATGGTGCAGCCGCCGCGACTCTCCCCGGGGTTGTCGAGCTGGTCGTAGGGCTCGTCCGGCTGAATCTGTTCACCGCACCGCTGGCAGATCATTGGCCGGCCGCCCGGTGGTAGAGGCGGGTCAACCGCGCCAGTGGGCGGCCGATGGGGCAGCCGGTGTGGTTGTCGACGCACTGCTCGCAGGTGGGTGCGTGGTCCAGGAGGGCGCGGTAGGCGGTGAGGCCGGTGTGGGTGCGGCAGGCGCGGGGGAACCAGCGGCGGCCTCCGTCCTTGCGCTCACCGAGGTCGACCGCCGTCTCGGCGGACAACCGGGCCTCTGCCGGGTTCCACACGCACACCTCACCTCGCACTTGCTCGTCCGAAAGTACGGGCAGCGACGGGAGGACGAGGAGGCTGAGCGCCTCGGTCAGGATGTCGCGGACGGGGGCGGTCATCGGCCCGCCCTCCGGGAGTGTTCGGCGGTAGCGTTCTGCATGTCGGCGCCCCTTCAGCGTCGGCCGTGCCCCGGGGCCGTTCGCGCGGTCGCAGGGGTCTCTGTCTGCACCCAGCCTGTTGTGACGGACCGTGTGATGGCGACTCCTCAACGGTAATCTCACCGTGGGATGGTTTCCCATCCCGTTCGTGGAGGGGGCATGCCGTGTCAACCGCACTCCAGCCGATCGACCTTCCCACCTGGGCCTGGGAACACGCGGAGGTTCGCAAGGCACTGCGCGGCCGGGACATCGGCGCCGTTTTCCGGCACGTTCAGCAGTACTCGGGTGCTAGCCAGGCCCGCATCGCTGTTGCTACAGGAATGACGCAGGCCCGCGTCAACGAGATCATCAACGGGCGGCGCGAGGTATCCCGCCTCGATGTGTATGAGCGGATCGCCGATGGGCTGCGCATGCCCGACGACGCCCGCCACCTGCTCGGCCTGGCGGCGAGCAGGGAGAAGCGATCCGGTGGGGCAGCGTTCGACCTGGCTGCGTTCCCCGAAGTCGTGCGCGTGTACGCCGCGCAGAGTTCCGCAGCCGAAGAGATCCAGCAACATGCCCGGGAAGCCGGAGAGCTGGACGTGCTCGCTGTGCGCGGGCTCGGTCTGATCGGGTTGAACGACAGCCTGCTGCGGGTCTGTCTGCCACGAGAACAAGGCGGCAACGGGCTGCGCCTCCGGATAGCGCTACTCGACCCGGACTGCGACGCCCTGGCCCAGCGGGCGGCCGAGATCGGAGAGTCCACCGAATCCCTCGCGGGCGGGGTCCGGCTGACCGAGGCTCGGCTGAGGGAGCTTGCGGGGGTGGTCGACATCGGAGTGTGGCGCTATCGGACACTGCCCACGTGGCGGCTGATCCGCACGGACTCCACCCTGTTCGTCAGCGCATTCGATGCCGGTTGGGAAGGACATGAGTCGGCTACCTACAAGGTCATGGCGACGCCTCACGGACCGCTGTTCCGTGGGTTCCGACGGATGTTTGAGACGGTCCTTGCCGATGGGGAACGCACGGTGTGAAGAAGGGAGACGGCTGTGATTGAGGCTGAGTTGAAGGCGCGGGTGCACTCGCCGGAAGCGGTCATGCGGAGGCTGGAGGAGCGGGCGGCAGCCCGGGTCGAGGTGTACCAGGACACCTACTACGACAGGCCGGACCGGTCTCTCGACATGGCTGATGAAGAACTGCGGGTGCGGACAGTGCACGGTAGGGACGGCACCCGCACACTGCTGACATTCAAGGGCGCGGCCGTCGATCCGGCTTCCGGCTCGAAACCGGAGCACGAGACGGCCGTGGACACGGATGCGGCCCATGCGATTCTGCGCGGCCTCGGCTACGTGCCGGTCGTCGCGTTCGAGAAGCGATGCCGGAACTACGACTTCGAGGCGCACGGCAGGACGATGCTCGCAACGCTGGTGCGGGTCCCGGAGATCGACGGGACCTTTCTGGAACTGGAGACGCTCGTCGCCGAGAGCGACGTGGACGCAGCCCTGTCGGATGTCCGAGCCGTCCTCGCCGCCCTCGGCATCGAACAGGCCGACCTCACCCGGGACACGTACACGGCTGCGGTCACAGCCCAGCGCGGATGAGTGACCCTCGGGCCATGCTGGTCCAGCAATGCCGGTGATCTTATTACCGCATTCGCTGCATCCCGGGCCGTGCCGAAACGCCCCCTGCCTAGGTCGCGAGGACTTCAAGGCCCGGCAGGTCGAGCCAGCCCCGCATGCGCATGGACCACGACGCCCGGACGCTTCAGATCAGCGGCCCCGAGGGACCACCCCCGCATGCGCGGGGACCACGAAACTGCGCGTGTCACGTGTCAGGTGGGACCGGGACCACCCCCGCATGCGCGGGGACCACGACGACAACGTCTTCGGTCGGGAAGAGCCCGAGGGACCACCCCCGCATGCGCGGGGACCACGCCGAGGAGGACGCGTGGACGCTCGACCGGCAGGGACCACCCCCGCATGCGCGGGGACCACACGGTTCCGGCCCACGCCCCGGACCCCGGCGCGGGACCACCCCCGCATGCGCGGGGACCACGTCCACGCCCATGAGTTGCGCCCCGGCGACGTGGGACCACCCCCGCATGCGCGGGGACCACCTGGATTTCAGGGACGACCCCGCAGGGACATGGGGACCACCCCCGCATGCGCGGGGACCACAGGAGCCCACCTGCGCCTTTATCGCTGGCGGGTGCGGATTTTACCCATTTTGCCAAACTCCGACCTTGCTGACATATAGGGCAATCTTCTCCCCCTTGTGCTTGCCGCCTGACTCCCTTTCGCTACGCCTGCTCCATTCTTGCCGACGGCGTCGTGAAGGGTGATGTCCAGTCAGGGTCTTCGAGCGCTGTTGTGCCCCCGGCCCTGAAGGTGGCACAAGCGTTGATACCGTCCCGGATTCGTCCTGAGTTCGCTGCCCTTCAGCCAGGTCGGGGGCCTCGCGCTCCTGGCCGATGTGCATGGTCACGGCTTTGGACAGTGACACGACATCGGCAGCCCAAGGTGTCAGCCGACCGGAGGCGGCAGTGGCCTGGCCGGGAGTCCGTCGCTGCGTGAGCGGACGGTCCGGCATCAGGTGTCACGAGCCGGACCGCGTGGCAGGCCGCATGGCGCTGATCAGTGGGAAGTGCATGGCGTGGCGGTGTCCGGCACGCCCTGGCGAGATCTCGCCCCTATGGGTAGAGAGAGCGACAGTTGTCGTTCGAATCCGATGAGGGGGGCTGGGGCTCCGGCTGGCCGCTCGCTGACCTTCGGGTTCTACCTCGCGTGGTGGTCGAATCCGACTCGGCCTCGTCGGCGGGCGGGGGCTTCCGTCTCTGTGGACAGCGCGTCGGCTGCCCTGGGCGGCCACCACCCTGCGGCGGAACGGATGCGAACGGCGGTATGGCGGGGGCGTCCGCGTAGATCTCCGTCCCTCCCCGCCTCCGCCTCTCCCCTTCCAGGACGCGGGACGGGTGTCCCTGATGTCAGTGGGGTCTCGTATGCTGCGGGCGATGAACGAGGGCGCGCCCGGCAGACGGGTGATCGATGACCGGTTCGAGCTGGAGGCGCGGCTCGGCGGCGGAGGCATGGGCACGGTGTGGCGGGCGCGGGACCTGGTCCTGGACCGGGCCGTCGCCCTGAAGGAGGTCCGGCCCCCGGACCCGGGGCTGGCCGAGTACGACCCGGAGGCCGCGCGGCAACTGCGCGAACGGGTGCTGCGCGAGGCCCGCGCCCTCGCCCGCGTCGAGCATCCCAATGTGGTGACCATCCACCATGTGGTCGACGGCGCCGAGCACGTCTACCCGTGGCTGGTCATGGAACTGGTCACCGGCGGCTCCCTCGAAGGACGCCTCGCCCGCGGCCCCATGGCACCCGGCGAGGCCGCCCGCCTCGGCCGCGAACTCCTCGGCGCCCTGCGCGCCGCCCACAGCGCGGGCATCCAGCACCGGGACGTGAAACCCGCCAACGTCCTGCTCCGCCCCGACGGCCGCCCCGTCCTCACCGACTTCGGCATCGCCGCCATCCGTGAGTCGACGGCCCTCACCGCCACCGGATCCGTCATCGGCACCCCCGACTACATGGCCCCGGAACGCATCTCCGGCGGCGACGGCGGACCCGAGTCCGACCTGTGGTCCCTCGCGATGATGCTGTACGTCGCCGTCGAGGGCCACCATCCCCTGCGCCGCGCCACCACCCTGGCCACCCTCGCCGCCGTGCTGCGCGAGGAACTGCCCCCGCCGGTCCGGGCCGGTGCGCTGACCCCGCTGCTCGTCTCGGTCCTGGCCAAGGACCCGGCGCTGCGGCCGGACGTGGCGACGATGGACGCGATGCTGGCGCGGGCGGAGACGGACGACAGCACCGGAGCGGCCCCGGGTCCGGGCACGGGACCGGCAGCGGGTACGGGAGCGGGTGGTTTCGGGCCGCCGCCGGGCGCGGTGCCCCCGACCTCGGCCGGCGCGATGACCTCGTACGCCCTGGCCCCACCGGGATCGCAGTACCCCGGTTCGCAGCCGACCGGTTCGCAGAACACCGGGCCCCAGTACCCCGGCGGGCAGGCGACCGGGTCCCCGTACCCCGGCGCACACCCCGTCGACTCGCAGGGCACCGGCCCCCAATACCCGGGGGCGCGGCTCACCGGCTCGGGGACCACCGGGCCGCACGCGAATCCCTATGCCACATCCGCCGCCACCCCCAACCACCCCTACGAGGCGACCGCGCCCGTGGGGACGCAGGGTGGGGGCGGTGACCGGGACGACCGGCTGCGGCGGCGGATCGGCCGGATCCTGATCGGGTCGTCGGTCGCCTCGATGGTCCTGATCGGCGTCCTGCTGTGGAACTTCCTGCCCGACGGGGGCGGCGACCCGGCGGGCGCCGGAGCGGCGGACTCGCCGGGGGCCTCGGCGAGCGACGACGGCAGCGGCGCCGGCACCCCGGCGGAGACCCCGGCCGACAACCCGGCGGAGACACCGGGGGAGACCCCTGCGGGATCGGACGATTCCGGTGGCTCGGGGGACTCCGGCGGCGGTGACGAGGACCCCTCCGACCTGCTCACCCCCGACGGCATCCGCACCGCCCTCGCGGCGCTCAAGAAGGCCACCGGCACGGACCAGATGAGCAGTCTGTCGGTGTACCCGGAGTATGTCTCGGCCGATGTCATGGTCAAGGGCAGCAAGAGCCGCTACGAATCCTGGAGCTACCGGCCGGGCGAGGGCGCCACCAAGGGCATCATCAACGGCTCGGTGGGCGCGATGGACAGCCCCTTCGACGTCGACGCCTTCGACTGGGACGCCGTCCCCGCCCTGTTCGAGCGGGCCGAGAAGGAACTCAACGTCAAGGACGTCACCTCGCGCTATCTCGCGGTGAACGGCGACGACCCCACCTTCGGCGACCCGAAGCACATGGCGGCCTACCTCATCAACGACTACAGCCAGAGCGGCTATCTGACGGCCGACCCCGACGGCAAGGTGATCGACGTGTACCCCAACGAGGACGCGGACTGAGCGAACCACCGACCCGGCCCCTCACCAGCCCGTGCGCAGCAGATGGTTGAGCAGCAGCGCCAGCACCGCCTGTCCGGCGAGCCAGGCCCGGGGGCGGTCGAGGAACGCGCAGCAGGGCAGCAGCCACAGGGCGAACGGCAGCCAGATGCGTTCCGTCTCCGCCTTGCTCATCCCGGACAGATCGGCGATGAGGACAGCCAGCAGGGCGGCGGTGACGAGGACGGCGAGGCGGGTGTCGGCGGTGGCCGGCGCCCTGCCCCCGGGGAGCAGCGCCGCCCCGGTCCGGCGCAGGCCCGCCGCCGTCGCCAGGCCGGTGATCAGCACCGTGCACGCCAGGTTGGCCCAGATCCAGTACCCGTAGGGGCGGATGCCGCCCGCGCCCTGGTGATACCGGGTCACCAGCAGGCGGTACGCCTCCCACCAGTCGAACCCGGCGGCCGTGAACAGCACCGGCACCACCGCCAGCCCCACCGCGAACGGCACCAGCAGCGCCGGACGTTCCCGCAGACCCCGGCGGGCCAGGAGGACGACGGCCGCGCCGATCACCGCCATCAGGGTCAGACCGTAGGAGAGATAGCAGGTCAGGCCGAAGAGGAGACCGGAGCCGCCGGCCGCCGCCAGGGAGCCCCGGGTCAGCGCCAGCGCCAGCAGGGCCACCGCCCACGCCGCCACCGCCGCGAAGTACGCGTCGGCCGAGGCACCCATCCACACCGCCGCCGGAGCCAGCACCAGGAACGGCGCCGCCCGCCGCGCGAGCCCCTCGCCCGCGAGCGCCCGCACCGCGACCAGCACCGCCACGCACGCCGTCGCGCCCAGCACCACGCACCACATCCCGGCCCAGCCACCGCCCCGCAGCCCGGCCCGGTCCAGCAGCACGAAGGTGAGCGTCGCCGCCGGAGGATGCCCGGCGACATGGGCGGGCCAGGGGTCGGGGGAGCCGATCAGGATGTGCTCGGTGAAGGTGTGCAGCGCGGCCGGGATGTCCTGGAACCGGTCGATGACCCGGAGATACTCGTAGCGGGTGGTGAGCCGCCCGGCGATGCCGCGCTGCCAGCCGTCGATCAGGGCCAGCGACACGATCCAGGCCAGCGAGGACGCCCACGCCACCGCGAGCAGCGCCCGCCAGCGCAGCCGGGCCGCGAGTCCGGGACCGTACACCACCGCCGCGGCGGCGATCAGGACGGCGGCCGGGGTGCCGGGGCCCAGGTGCGGGCCCCAGGAGGCCAGCAGCGGGGGCCAGCCGACGAACAGGGTGTGGGCGGTGTCCTCGATATGACGGCCGATCAGCACGGCGGCCAGGACGAGGAGGACGGCGGTCCCGGCGGCGTACAGATCGCGGCGGGTGCCGGTGGACGGGGAGGACGGGGAGGGGCGCGGGGTGCGGGTGCGGATCACATCGGCACGCTAGGCCGGGTGGGCGGCCCGACCCGGCCGAACGGGCCGGACGTCAGCGTTTCGTCATGGGTCGTGCCCCCTTCGGCGGGCCGGTGCGGTTCTACGGTCGGCACATGCGAGACGCTCCCCACTCCCCCCTCTCCCACCTCTCCCCCACATCGCCGGGCTTCTGGCGCAGCCCGCTGCGCGGGGTCCGCTTCACCTCGGTGCTCGGCCTGGTGCTGCTCGCCGGGATCACCGTCCTGTTCGTGACCGGGCTGCTGTCGTACGCCGCCTACAACCCCGATCTGTCGCCGGTCAACGACCAGACCCCGGACAAGGGGCTCCTCGGCTTCTATCTCTTCTCCTGGCCGACCGACCCGCACTGGCTGTACCGGCTGACCCAGGGCGTGCACGTCACCCTCGGGGTCACCCTGATCCCGGTGCTGCTCGCCAAGCTCTGGTCGGTGATCCCCCGGCTGTTCGCGCTGCCCCCGGTCCGCTCGGTGGCCCACGCCCTGGAACGGCTCTCCCTGCTGCTCCTGGTGGGCGGCGCGCTGTTCGAGTTCGTCACCGGAGTGCTGAACATCCAGCTCGACTACATCTTCCCCGGCTCCTTCTACACCCTCCACTTCTACGGGGCCTGGGTGTTCTTCGCCGCGTTCGCCGCGCACGCGGCACTGAAGACCCCGAAGGCGCTGCGGAATCTGCGGCGGATGCGGGCGGGGGAGGAGGACGACGAACTCGCCGCGCCCCGGCCGGACGACCTCGCCGCACCCCGGCCGGACTCCCCGACCGTCTTGCGGCGCGGGGCCCTCCGGTTCATCGGCGGCGGCGCGCTGCTGCTCTTCGCCACCACCGTCGGCCGCAGCTTCGACGGCGTCCTGCGCCACACCGCGCTCCTCGCCCCGCACGGCGGCACCGACCCCGGCAGCGGCCCCAACGGCTTCCAGATCAACAAGACGGCGTCGTACGCGGGGATCGACCCTGCGGAGACCGGCGCCGACACCTGGCGGCTGGTCGTCACCGGCCGCGCGGGCACGGTCCGCCTCAGCCGCGCCGATCTGCGGCGGCTGCCCCAGCACAGCGCGGCCCTGCCCATCGCCTGCGTGGAGGGCTGGTCGACCTCCGACCAGTGGTGGCGCGGTGTCCGGCTCGCCGAGCTGGCCGCGCTGGTCGGCCACGGCGACGATCCGCCGGACGTCCTGGTGGAGTCCCTCCAGCGGCGCGGCGCCTTCCGCCATGCCGCGCTGCGCGCCAACCAGGTCGCCGACCCGCGCGCCCTGCTCGCCCTCACCGTCAACGGGGAGGATCTGTCCATGGACCACGGCTACCCGGCCCGGGTGATCGTCCCGGCGGCGCCCGGTGTGCTGAACACCAAGTGGGTGGCCCGGATGACGTTCGGGGAGCTGTGATGGGGCGGGACGGGTGGCGCCTCGGGCACGGGCATGGGCATGGGCATGGGGGCGGGGGCGGGCGCGGGCGGAGGGCCAGCCGGTTCCGGGACGTGCTCGGGAGTCCGCTGCAACTTCTGCTGCTCGCCTGCTCGTTCGCGCTGGCCGCCTACGCGGGGGTCCGGCTGTTCGCCGACGACTGGTTCGGGGTGGCGGTCTGGCTGGTCGGGGCGGCGCTGCTGCACGATCTGGTGCTGCTGCCGCTGTACGCGGGCGCGGACCGGGCGCTCACCGCGGGGCTCGCCGCGAGCGGGCACCGGGACCTGGTGATGTACGTCCGGGTCCCGGCGGCGCTGTCGCTGCTGTTGCTGGCGGTGTGGTTCCCGCTGATCAGCGGGATGGTGACGGCGGAACGGTACCGGGCGGCGACGGGACTGTCCTCGGCGGGATTCCTGACCCGCTGGCTCGTGATCAGCGCGGTGCTGTTCGGGGGGTCGGCGGTGGTGCTGGCGGTACGGGGGTGGCGGGGGCGGAGGGGGTGAGGGCCGTGCCCGGCCCCGGGGCGGTGCCGGTGCGCAGGGCGACGAAGCGGCGGCCTCCGACGGCCCAGTGACCGACCGTCCGCCAACCGTGCGCCCGGCGCAGCAGGGCCGGGGTGCCGAGCCGGGCCCAGGGGAAGAGGGTGCCGGTGGCGCGGGCGGAGGTGAGCGGGACGACCCGGACGCGGGTGCGTTCGTCGACATCGGCGGGGTCGGTCTCGGCGATGAGCAGCCCGCCGGGGCGCAGCAGCCGGGCGGTGCGGGCGAGGAGCGCGTCCGGGTCACCGCCGATGCCGATGTTGCCGTCCATCAGCAGGACCGTGTCCCAGCGGCCCTCGCCGGGCAGCGGGGCGAACACCGAGCGGTGGATCGCCTGGCCGCCCAGGCGCCGGGTGCGGGCGACGGCGGCCGGGCTGACATCGACCCCGAGGGCGGGGCGGCCCCGGGCGGCGAGTTCGGCGACCAGCCGCCCCGGGCCGCAGCCGATGTCCAGCACCGCGCCCTCGCAGCGGTCCAGTACGTCCCGGTCCACGGCGTCGGCCCGCGCGCACCACCGCTCCACCTCCAGCGGCAGCAGCCAGCCGTCCTCCCGGCGCAGGAACAGCGGGCCGTGCCCGGCGCGGAGGGCGGCGGCGTAGGGGTCGGCCGGGGTGGCGTCGGGCCA
The DNA here is from genome assembly GCF_040683675.1 of Streptomyces sp. NPDC093252. Lineage (NCBI taxonomy): Bacteria > Bacillati > Actinomycetota > Actinomycetes > Kitasatosporales > Streptomycetaceae > Streptomyces > Streptomyces sp. NPDC093252. Next base: position 387,738 of record NZ_JBFBEM010000007.1, read on the forward strand.
GGTGCGGTCCCGCTCCCCGGGGCCCGGGAGCGCCGTCCGCCTCACCGGTCGCCGCCCGCCCGCCGGTGCAGCCGGGCCAGCGACGCGGCGAAACGGCCGTACGGGGCCAGCGCGGCGACCGCCTCGGCGTCGTCGGCGGTGTCGACGTCCCGCAGCCGGGGCAGGTCCCGCACCCGCAGCCCGGCCGCCGTCAGCCGCTCCCGCTGCGCCTTCCCGGTCACGGGCGTGGACATCGGCACACCCCGCAGCAGCGCCGGATCGGGGGCGGCGAGCCCGAGCGCCCAGAAGCCGCCGTCCTCGGCGGGGCCGAAGTACGCGTCGCAGTCCGCGAAATCGACCGTGAGCAGTCCGGGCGTGACCTGCGGGGTGTCCATGCCGATCAGCAGGGCCGGACCGGCGCAGTGCGCGAACGCGTCCGCGAGCCGGGCGTCCAGGCCGCCCGCGCACTGCGCCACCACCTCGAACCCCGGGGGCAGCCAGCGCCCCGGAGTGCCCTCCAGGACCAGCAGCCGCCGGGTCGCGGGCGCGGCGGCCACCGTGTCCAGGGTGTCGGCGAGCGCGGCCTCCGCCAGTTCGGCGGCCTCGGCCGGGGTGAAACGCGGGGTGAGCCGGGTCTTGACCCGGCCGGGGCGCGGTTCCTTGGCGATGACGACGAGCGTGGTCATTCGGCGGCCCCCTCCACCGGCCGGGCCAGCACCCGCCGCATGTCCCGTACGGTCTGCCAGGTGCCGCGCCAGGTGCCGGTCACCTTGGACACCCCGGTGCGCGGCAGATACGGCACGTCGTGCTCGGCGATCCGCCAGCCCGCGTCGGCGGCGCGCACCACCATCTCCAGCGGATAGCCGCTGCGCCGGTCGGTGAGGCCGAGCCCGAGCAGCGGCTCCCGTCGGGCCGCCCGCAGCGGGCCCAGGTCGTGCAGGCGCAGCCCGGTGCGGTGGCGCAGCATCCGGGCCAGGGCGAGGTTCCCGGCGCGGGCGTGCGCGGGCCAGGCGCCCCGGCCGCGCGGACGGCGCCGCCCCAGCACCAGATCGGCCGCGCCGGACCGGATCTCGGCGACGAACGGGACGAGCAGCGCCGGATCGAGGGAGGCGTCGCAGTCGCAGAAGCAGACGACCTCGGCGGTGGCCGCCGACAGCCCGGCGTGGCAGGCGGCGCCGAAGCCCCGGCGCGGCTCCGTCACCACCAGCGCGCCGAGCGCGCGGGCCAGCTCCGCCGAGCCGTCGGTGGAGCCGTTGTCGGCCACGACCGCCCGCCAGCCCTCCGGGATCCGGGCCAGGACCCAGGGCAGCGCCTCGGCCTCGTTCAGACAGGGCAGGACGACATCGACGTCGTGGGGTGGTGGGATCACAGCGCTCACCCTACGAACGAGAAACGGACATCCGGGACTTCCGCTCCTTACGAAACGCGGACGTCGGGCCGTCCGCGCGTCCATCGCCCGCCCCCGGCGGGGCCCCGGTGCCACCCTGGGGCCATGCACCCGCCCCTTCCCCCGCCACCGCCCCTCACCGACCCGGCCGCCCCCACCCGCCGGGTGCTGGTCGTGGACGACGACCCCACCGTCTCCGAGGTGGTCGCCGGATACCTGGACCGCGCCGGCTACCTCGTGGACCGGGCCGGTGACGGGCCCGGCGCGCTCGCCACCGCCGCCGCCCACCGGCCCGACCTGGTCGTCCTGGATCTGATGCTGCCCGGCATGGACGGTCTGGAGGTGTGCCGCAGACTGCGCGGCGCCGGGCCCGTCCCGGTCATCATGCTCACCGCGCGCGGCGACGAGGAGGACCGCGTCCTCGGCCTGGAGATCGGCGCCGACGACTATGTCACCAAGCCGTTCAGCCCCCGGGAACTCGTCCTGCGCGTCGGGTCCGTCCTGCGCCGCGCCCGCCCTGGCCCCGCCGGGCGCCCGCTCGGCGCGGCCGGGCTCCGCCTCGATCCCGCCGCCCGCCGGGCCGTCAAGCACGGCACCGAACTCGCCCTCACCCTGCGCGAGTTCGACCTCCTCGCCTTCTTCCTGGCGCATCCCGGGCGGGCGTTCAGCCGGGAGGATCTGATGCGGGAGGTGTGGGGCTGGGACTTCGGTGATCTGTCCACCGTCACCGTCCATGTCCGGCGGCTGCGCGGCAAGGTCGAGGACGACCCCGCCCACCCCCGGCTGATCCGGACGGTGTGGGGCGTCGGCTACCGCTTCGAGCCGGACCCCGACCCCCTCGGCCACCTCGATCCCCTCGGCCACCCCGGGCACCCTCCCGTCCCCGGGCACCCTCCCGTCCCCGACCCCGGCCACCTCGGCCCCGCTGCCGACCACCCGGGCCCCTTGCCTGCCCCTGCCCCTGCCCCCGGAGCCGCTCCTGCCCCCGCTGCCGCTCCTGTCCTCGCTGCCGACCCCGACCCCGAAGGTCCCGACCCCGAAGGCGCCGACCGTGCGTGACACCCTCCTCATCGCCGCCTACGCCTTCGCCGGTGCCGCCCTCTCCGGGCTGGCCGGTGCCGCCGTGCTGCGGCTGATCCGGCGCCGGTCGCTCACCGCCTCCCTGACCGTGGTCGCGGTGGTCGGCGTGGTCGCGATGCTCTCCGGCACCCTGGTCGTGGCCTGGGCGATGTTCCTGTCCCCGCACGATCTGACCGTGGTCACCACCGTCGTGGTGATGGCGGCAGCCGTCTCCCTGCCCACCGCGCTGGTGCTGGGCCGCTGGGTGGTCGCCCGCAGCCGTGAACTGACCGTCGCCGCCCGCTCGTTCGGCGACGGCGGCGCCTTCGCCGCCCCCGACGGCCCGGCCACCGCCGAACTCGACGCCCTCAGCCGCGAACTGGCCGCCACCAGCGCCCGGCTCGCCGAGTCCCGGGAGCGCGAACGCGCGCTGGAGACCTCACGCCGGGAACTCGTCGCCTGGATCTCGCACGATCTGCGCACCCCCCTCGCCGGGCTGCGCGCCATGGCGGAGGCCCTGGAGGACGGTGTCGCCGCCGACCCCGGCCGCTATCTCACCCGGATCCGCGCCGAGGTCGAACGCCTCGACGGCATGGTCGGCGACCTCTTCGAACTCTCCCGCATCCACGCCGGAACCCTCCCCCTCACCCCCTCCCGCATCTCCCTGTACGACCTGATCGGCGACGCCATCGCGGGCGCCGACCCGCTCGCCCGGCAGCACGGCGTCAAGCTGGTCGGGGAGCGGGTCGAGGCCGTACCGGTGGAGGTGGACGGCAGGGAGATGAGCCGGGTCCTGGGCAATCTGCTGGTCAACGCCATCCGCCGGACCCCGGCCGACGGCACCGTCGCGGTCGCCGCCGAACGCGCCGCCGACGGCGAGGTCGTGCTGTCCGTCACCGACGGCTGCGGCGGGATCAGCGAGGAGGATCTGCCCCGGGTCTTCGACACCGGCTGGCGCGGCACCGACGCCCGGACGCCCCCGGCGGGCGCGGGTCTCGGACTGGCCATCGTGCGCGGCATCGTCGAGGCCCACCAGGGCCGCGCCCGGGTCCGCAACATCCCGGGCGGCTGCCGCTTCGAGGTCATCCTGCCGACGGCGGCGCCCTGACCGGCCCGCCGAAGGCGACTCAGTCCGCTCAGTCCGCTCAGGTCGCTCAGTCCGCGCGCAGGTCCGCGTGGGCGAACTCGCGCATCCCCGAGGCGAAGCCGGTCTCCGGGCGCCAGTTGAGCGCGGCGCGCAGCCGCGACGAGTCGGCGGTGATGTGCCGGACGTCGCCGAGCCGGAACTCACCGGTGACGACGGGTTCCGGGCCCCCGTGGGCGGCGGCCAGGGCGCGGGCCGTCTCGCCGACGGTGTGCGGCTCACCGCTGCCGGTGTTGTAGACGGTCAGTTCGCCCGGCGCCGGGTCCGCCTCCAGGGCCAGCGCGTTGGCGGCGGCCACGTCCCGGACATGGACGAAGTCCCGCCGCTGCCCACCGTCCTCGAAGACCCGGGGGGACTCGCCCCGGGCGAGCGCCGAGCGGAAGAACGACGCCACCCCCGCGTACGGGGTGTCCCGGGGCATCCGCGGCCCGTACACATTGTGGTAGCGCAGCGACACCGCCGCACCGCCCGTCACCCGCGCCCAGGTGGCGCACAGATGCTCCTGGGCCAGCTTGCTCGCCGCGTACACATTGCGCGGGTCGGCCGGGGCGTCCTCGCCGACCAGGCCCGGGGCGAGTTCCCGGCCGCACTCCGGGCACAGCGGCTCGAACCGGCCCGCCGCGAGATCGGCGGCGGCCCGCGGCCCCGGCCGCACGACGCCGTGACCGGGGCAGGTGTACCGGCCCTCGCCGTACACCACCATCGAGCCCGCCAGCACCAGCCGCCGCACGCCCGCCCCCGCCATCGCGGCGACCAGCACGGCGGTGCCCAGGTCGTTGTGCGAGGCGTAGTCGGCGGCGTCCGCGACACCGTTCCCCAGTCCGACCTTCGCCGCCTGATGGCACACCGCGTCGACGCCCGCCAGCGCCCGCGCGACGGCGTCCGGATCGCGTACGTCGGCCGCCGGGTCGCGCCGGACGTCGTACACCACCGGTTCGTGCCCGCGGGCCCGCAGGGTGTCGACGACATGAGACCCGATGAACCCGGCACCGCCGGTGACCAGTACGCGCATACCGGTCAAGTTAGGCCCGCGCGGGCCCACCGCCCGGCGCAATGCCGGGCGTGTCACCGGGACGTAAGACCCCGCCCGGCGCCGCAGGGCCGGTCAGGCCGGTGCCGGGTGGCGCCGGGGGTCCAGGCGGCGCAGCAGCAGCGCGTTGAAGGTGACGATGATGGTGGAGGCGCTCATCAGCAGGGCCGCCCACTCCGGGCGCAGCACCAGGCCCAGGCTCGGATAGAGCGCCCCGGCGGCGACCGGGATGGCCAGCAGGTTGTAGATCGCGGCCCAGAACAGGTTCTGCTTGATCTTGCGGCGGACCGCGCGGGCGATCCGCAGCGCGTAGGCGACATCGGCCGGGTCGTCGCGGACCAGCACCACATCGGCGGTCTCCACCGCGACATCCGTCCCGGCGCCGATCGCGATGCCGACCTCCGCGCGGGCCAGCGCCGGGGCGTCGTTGACGCCGTCGCCGACCATCGCGACCTTGGCGCCGCCCCGCTGGAGCGCGGCGATCCGCTCCGCCTTGTCCCCGGGCAGCACATCGGAGATCACCTCGTCCACGCCGACCCCCCGGGCCACCGCGTGCGCGGTCGCGGCCCGGTCGCCGGTGAGCATCACCGCGGTGACCGCGTCCCGGCGCAGTTCGGCGACCGCGGTACGGGCCGACGCCCGGACCGTGTCCGACACCGCGACCACCCCCAGCGGCTTCCCGTCCGCCGCCACATACATCGCGGTCCTCCCGTCCGCCGCCAGTTGGTCGGCCGCCTCCGCCAGCGCCCGGTCCGCCACCCCCTCCCGCTCCAGCAGCCGCGCGTTCCCCAGCAGCACCCTGCGGCCGTCCACCACCGCGACCACCCCGTACCCCGGTACGGAGTCGAACGAGGCCGGCGGCTCCACCGTCCACCCCCGCTCCTGGGCCGCCGCCACGATCGCCGTGGCCAGCGGGTGCTGGGACGGCTGGTCGGCGCGGGCCGCGAGCCGCAGCACCGTCTCCTCGTCCACCCCTGGCGCCGGGACGACCTCGGTGACCGACGGCTTCCCCTCGGTCAGGGTTCCTGTCTTGTCGAAGACGACGGTGTCGATCGCCGCCGTGGCCTCCAGCGCGGTGGCGTTCTTGAACAGCACCCCGCCGCGCGCCCCCTGCCCGACGCCCACGGTGATCGCGGTCGGGGTGGCCAGCGCCAGCGCGTCCGGACAGGCGATGACCACCGCCGACACCGCCGCCGTCACGGCGAACCCGATGCCCTCGTCCCCGATCAGCGCCCACGCCAGGAACGTCACCACACCGGAGCCCAGGGCCAGATAGACGATGTACTTCCCGGCGGTGTCGGCCAGCCGCTGGGCCGGGGCCTTGGACGCCTGCGCGTTGCGCACCATCTGCACGATCCGGGCGAGCGCGGTGTCCGCGCCGACCGCCGTGGCGGTGAAGGTGAAGGCACCGGTGGTGTTGATGGTCCCGCCGACCACGGGCGAGCCCGCGGTCTTGGCCACCGGCAGCGGCTCCCCGCTGATCATCGACTCGTCGACATGGCTGGCCCCGTCCAGCACCGTCCCGTCCACCGGGACCTTCTCGCCGGGCCGGACGACCACCACATCCCCGGTGACGACCTGCTCCAGCGGCACCTCGGTCTCGGTGCCGTCCCGCCGGACCCGCGCGGTGGGCGGCGCCAGCGACAGCAGCGCCTCCACGGCCCGCCCGGTGGCGTAGCGGGAGCGCATCTCCAGCCAGTGCCCGATCAGGCTCAGGGTGGTCAGCATCGCCGCGGCCTCGAAGAACACGTCCTCGGCCCCGGCGAAGGTGGCGAACACGGAGTAGACGTACGCCACGAGGATGCCGGTCGCGATCAGCGTCATCATCGTCACCTCGCCCTGGCGCAGCGACCGCCACGCCGAGGAGATGAAGATCCAGCCGCCCCAGAGCACCACCGGCGTCCCCAGGATCAGCCCGAACCACGCCATCGGCAGCCCGAACGGCGGGTCCGCGGTGAAGCCGACGCTGTGCCCGATCGGCGAGTACAGCACGATCGGCACGGTCAGGACGGCGCAGACGAGGAACCGGCGGAACATGTCCCGCACCATGGAGGCACCGTGCCCGGCGTGTTCGTCGTGATCGCCGTGCGCGGTGTGGTCGTCATCCTCGCCGTGCCCGGTGTGGTCGCCGTGCTCGCCGTGCCCGCCGTGCCCGGCGTGCTCCTCGTGTCCCGCATGCTCGGCGTGCCCGTCCTCGGTGCCGTGCTGCCGGTCGGCCGTGCCCACCGCCGGGTGGCCCGGCTGGCAGCACGAGTCCGGGCAGTCCTCGCACACGCACCCGTACCCCCGCTCCGACAGCGCGGCGGCGAGCCGGCGGGGGTCGGTCCGCTCCGGGTCGTACCGCACATGGGCCACCGAGCGGGTCCGGTCGAGGTGGACGGAGTGCACCCCGGGGAGGGTCTCCAGGCCGCTTTCCAGGGCGGCCAGTTCCGTCCCGCAGGAACAGTCGGACAGATCGATCTCGGTCACTGCCAAGGTCACATCGGCGTCTCCCATGGGCACGACAATACCCCTCAGGGGTATTCCGGCAAGGCGGGAGGCAGCCCCAGACAACCGGGCCCGTCCACCCGGCCGTCGAGGTCGGCGGCGAGTTCGTCCCGCCAGTACGGGGATATCCGCTCCTGGAGGATCAGGCCCGCGGCGGTCGTCAGCGGGAGCCGGATGAACGCCGACAGCGCCTGCGCGGCCCGCTCCCGCGCGGACCAGGCGAAACAGTCGTCCTGGGTGACCCGGACCGGCTCCGCCGACCAGGGCGGGGTGAGCAGGCGCTGCGCGGCCCGGGTCTCCGCGGCGAGGGTGCGCAGCCGCAGATCGAGCGGGTCGTCCGGCGCGAGCGGGACTTCGGTGTCCCGGCGCACCAGCACCAGGGCGTGGGCGATCTCCGGGTAGGTGTCCAGCCGGGTCTCCCCGGCCAGCCGCGCGAGCTGGGCCGCGAAGGCGGTACGCAGCCGCCGGGGTTCGGTCCGCTCGAACAGCCCGGCCAGGTCGTACTGGCGCACCTCGGTCAGGGACAGGCGGCGATACGGCTCCAGGTCGTCCAGGTGGGGGAGGAGGAGCGCGCTCGGCAGGTCCCCGGCAGGGAGCGGGGGGAGCGCGATGCCGTGCTCCCGGGTCAGCTCCGTCAGCAGCCGGGTGTACGCGGCGGCGGCGTCCGGCCAGGGCTCGAAGCCGGGCAGGCTCCTCAGATGGGCGCCGGCCGGGCCGATGATCTGATGGGAGTCCCCCTCGCGGGGTGCCTCGACGCTCCGGCCCTCTTCGGGGCGGAGGGCGCCGTCCTCGGCGACGGTGACGGCCACCCTGGGGCCGAGCATGGTCAGCGCCAGCGCGCGGGTGCCCGCCGACACCAGCCGCAGCACCTCCGGCCTGGGGAACTGCGCGATGCCGGACTCCTGCACGGCGTAGGCCCACTCCCCGGCCCGGCCCGCCCGGACCAGGGGTCGGCCCACGGCCCAGAGGGACGCCCCGGAGCGCACCGCTCCCCGCCGGGTGCGTGGACGGACGGTACCGGGCAGCGCGCCCAGCCGGCGCAGCAGTTCGGCGGGGGACAGACCCCGGGCGAGAAGGATGTCCGGCTGCTCGGGGAGGGGCGGTGAGGTGGGGAAAGGGACAGGCTTCACGGAGGGGGAGGCGGGGGCGGAAGCGGAGACGAAGACGGATGAGGCTGCGGATGCGGATGCGGATGCGGAGATGAAGGGCGGTGCGCTGCCCATGGGCGTATCGGCGGGCTCGGGAGCCGTTTCCGGTTCGGTCGCCGCCTCCGCCAGGGCCAGCGCCGATACCGGGTCCGGGATGATGTCCTGCTCGTCCTCCCACCGCAGCGCGCCCTCCGCCGCGATCGGGATCCGGTGATGGAACGCGCGCCCGTCCCGCAGGGCGTCCGCGAGGTCGGTCAGCAGATGGCGGAAGGTGGGCCACTCGGTGAAGCCGGCCGCGTCCTCGTCGAAGTAGCGGCCCGGACGGCCGTGGTGGGGGCCGGGGCGGCAGGTGACGAAGAGGCCGTCGGAGGACTGCCAGCCGATGCCGAGGGTGAGCAGCAGCCACTTGGGGTGCCAGAAGGCGGTCAGTTGGTGTGCGTCGTTCTCGTCGTCGTTCTCGTCGTCCGTGTTGAGGTCGGCGAACTGCTCCCCGATCCGGCGCAGGGACAGGGTCCGGTCCACGATGTCCGCGACGCGGGACAGGGGGCCGTAGTAGGACAGCTCCAGTGTTCCGTCGGCGAGTTCCACCCCGTCGTGGCGGCGCAGCGAGGCGGCCACGTCGTCGGGGAGGGTGACGCCCAGGGTGCGCTGGGCGGCCTCGATGTCGGCGGCGGAGGCCGGGGGCCGCAGGCGGGCAAGGGTGACGGGGGCATGCCGGGACAGCCAGTCCTCGATCCGGTCCCAGGACTCCCCGACGGTCGCGATGCTCATGCCCACCGAGCGTAGAACCCGGCACTGACAACGCCTCGGACAGTGCCTCGGACAACGCCTCAGACCCGCGGATGCAGGGGGCAGGAGCGTGGGCGCGGGGCCGGGATCGGGAGGGTGAGGGAGAGGCTGGTGACCGGGGGCAGGCTCCACGCCTGGCGGATGTCGCCGATCAGGGGACGGGCGCTGTAGGAGGAGACGGACAGTTCGAGCCGGGCCTCCGCGAGCGACTGGGGGTCACCGGCCGCGCCGTTCGCCAGGGCCTGGCCGCTGCGCTGGTCGAAGGCGGGGGCGGCGAAGATCTGGAGCAGGGTCAGGGCGAAGTAGGTGTAGACGGACGCCTCGTGGATCAGGGCCGCGCTGTCGGCGGGCAGCGCGGGGACGGCGGGGACCCCGGGGGCGGACCGCGCGGAGAAGCGCTCCAGGGACCGGGTCACCGCGTCGGCGTCGCAGGCGCAGGCCGAACGCAGTCGGGCCGTCAGTTGCCGGTAGGCGCCGAGCACGTCCGCGCTCTCCTGCGACCACTGCTGCTTGGCCAGCAGGGTGTGATACCCGGCGAGGGTGTCGGTCAGCTCCTCCAGGATCAGCCGGCGGGAGATGTCGGTCAGCTCCATGGAACTGGTCCGCTCGTGCATCTCCATGACCCGGCGCCCGTAGCGGATCAGATCGCGCGGCACCCCGCCGGACAGCGCGTGCGAGAGCAGGACGTACGGCGGGGTCAGGCCCGGCGCCCGCCGGTCCATGATGGCCCGCGACTCGGCGAGGTCAGCGGGCTGGACATGCACGATGTCGTCCAGCGAACTGTCCGTGGCGTCCCGGTGCGGCAGCCCGCGCCGGACGAAGGCGGCGCCGACATCCTCGGCGACCGAGATCAGGTAGTACACGTGCGGCACCCCCAGGATCGCCTTGATCTCGCTGAGGAACGCCCGCGCCTGGAGGTCCGAGCCGAGCCGGTCGAGTTCGTCGAGGGCGATCACCGTACGGTGGCCCTCCGCGCGGACCTGGTCGGCGATGGCGGTGAGCAGCGCCCTGAAGTCGTCCACGAGTTCGGGGAAGTTCGGCGGGATCGTGGACAGCGACGAGGTGTGGGTGCCGGTGACGGCGGCGAGCTGGGCGGCGCCGGGGGCGATGGCGGCGGTCGTGGTCTGCACGGTCTTCAGGTGGTAGAGCTGGTCGCGGCAGCGGGTGACCAGCGGGGGTTCGGGTTCGCGGGCGGTCCAGGAGGAGAGCGCCAGCAGCAGGCCGCCCGCCGTCAGACAGAGCAGCCGGGTCGGGTTGTCCGGGTCCAGGAACAGCGCGACCGCCTCGTCGTTGCGGCGGAATACGTAGACGAAGGCCACCAGGGCGGCCAGCGCCGCCGGGGAGTACAGCCACCGGGCCGGGAACGTCCGCCCGCCCAGCCGGTACTCGACCTCCACATACCCGACCAGCCACAGCAGCAGGGCGATCAGCAGCAGCGCCAGTTCGCCGCTCAGGAACACCACGTTGTTGGCCACCGCCACGGCGTGCCGCCGCACCTCGGCGTCCCAGGGGACGGAAACGACCGTGCCGATCAGCAGCGCCGCACCGGTCAGCCGGACCAGGTTGCGCGGCGCCCGGCGCAGATGGCGGCGCCAGCGCGCGGAGCGCCGTACCTGCCAGATCAGCAGCCCGGCGAGGGCGAGGAGCAGACCGGCGCCCAGGTTGTCGCCCCGCCAGACGTCCAGGACCAGTCCGGTCGCCCGGTCGGCCACCGTGTCGGCGTGGGAGCGGACCGTCCCGTCGTACCGCCCCCACAGGGAGCGGGAGGTGGCGAACAGGCCGAGGACGAGCAGCCCGGCGGCGAGGACCGCGAAGAACGCCCGGCGCCGCAGCCCGCGCAGCGCCCGGCCCAGCCTGCGGCGCGCGCGGACCAGCCCGGACAGCCGGGTGAACTCGGGGACCGGGTAGTCCTCGCGCCGGATGTACTGCTCGCAGACCCGGCCGAAGAGGAACAGCAGGAAGTCGTGCGGGGCGTAGGTGGCGGGGATGTGCGCGGACACCGAGAAGTCGCCGTCCTCGACCGCGCCGCGCAGCAGCGTCGTCTTGCCCGACCCGCGGGGCCCGCACACCGCGATGGTGCCGCCCTCCAGGATCGCCAGCTTGCGCCGCAGTTCGCGCGCGGCGCCGCCCGGCACCACATACCCGCCGCTCTGCGGGGCGCGCAGCCCGTCGTAGCTGTCGGGCAGCAGCACACTGTGCGGATCGTCACCGAGCAGCGCCTCCACGACGAGGAGGACGACCGGGGCGGTCCCCGTCACCCGGAGATCGTTCTCCCAGCGCCGCAGTTCCACACCGGCGTTGAACTGCTGCGGCTTGGCCACCAGGACGGCCCGCACCAGGATCACCTGGGCCAGCAGATGGGCCTCGGACGGCGCGGAGCCGGTGGCCCAGGCCATGAGAACGCCGAACAGCGCGCTGGTGAGGGCGACGAGACCGGCCGTCGGCCACACCGCGCCGTCGAAGAGGGCCTCGGAGACACCGGCGAGGATGGTGGCCAGCATCAGGGCGCCCCCGAGCCACACCAGCACCGAGCGCACATCGAACCCGAGTTCGATCCGGGCCCGTGCGAACGAGGTCCTGGTCTCCTCCAGCCGGTCCGCGGCAGCCCGGTACTTGGCCCGGGTCCCCTCGCACGGCGCCAGCGCCCGCGCCGTGTTCGCCTGCCCGCGCATCGCCGTCCGGACGGCGTCGGCGGTGACCCCGGGCCGGGAGTCCAGACGGCGCTGGATGCGGGGTTCGGCGAGGCACGCCTCGACGGTCCGCCGGTAGACGGTCTCCTCGGCGGGGTCCGTCCAGACGAAGTCCGTGTCGGCGGCGGGCCCGCCCGGTGCTCCGGCGGGCGCGGGCTGGATCGTCGGGTTCGCCATGCGTACCGTCCCCCCTCGTGGCGTGCGCGGGGCCAGAGTGTAGTGCGAACGGCCGTCGTGCCAGGGTGGGTTGGGGGACAGGACGTGTTGCGGACGGGATCTGTCCGCGATGCTCGGTAGTTTCCTGGTCAGACCCGGTGGGATCCGGCGGGATCCGGCCCGGGGTGGCCGGGCGAGGCACGACGGACAACGACGGAGGACAAGGGAATGCGACGGAGGCGGCGGAGATGAACGACAGGACAGCGGCACCGGCCACGACGGGCCCGGCCGCGGCCGGACGCGCCCGACCCCCCGTCCTCACCCCCCGTGCCCTCAACCGCGCCACCCTCGCCCGGCAACTCCTGCTCACCAGGGCGCCGATGACCCCCCTGGACGCCGTCACGCATCTCGTCGGGCTCCAGGCGCAGGAGGTGAAACCGCCGTACTACGCGCTCGCCGCCCGGCTGGAGGGATTCGCCCCGGAACAGCTCTCCACCCTCCTCGGGGAGCGGGCCGTCGTCCGGATGGCCACCCTGCGCTCCACCATCCACCTCCACACCGGCGACGACGCGCTGACGGTACGGCCGTTCGCGCAGGGCGCGCTGGACCGGGAGGTGAAGATGTTCCGCAAGGGGCTGGTCGGGGTCGACCTGGAGCGGCTCGTGGTCCTCGCCCGGGAACTGGTCGAGGCGGAGCCCCGCACCATGCGGCAGGTCCGGGACGCGCTGGGCACGCACTGGCCGGACGCCGACCCGCAGTCCCTGTCCGTCGCGGCCCGCTGTCTGCTGCCGCTGGTGCAGGTCACCCCGCGCGGGATGTGGGGGCAGAGCAAGCAGGTCGCCGTCACCACCGTCGAGCACTGGCTGGACCGGCCCGCGCTGCCCGCCCCCGCCCGCCAGGACATGGTGCTGCGCTATCTCGCCGCCTTCGGGCCCGCCTCCGTCAAGGACATGCAGCACTGGTGCGGGCTGACCCGGCTGCGGGACGCCTTCGAGAGCCTGCGCCCCGAGCTGATCACCTTCCACGACCAGCACGGCGTGGAACTGTTCGACCTGCCCGACGCGCCCCGCCCTGACGCCGGGACACCCGCGCCGCCGCGCTTCCTGCCCGAGTTCGACAACGCCCTGCTCTCCCACGCCGACCGCACCCGGGTGCTGCCCGCCGTCCACCACGGCCGCACCTGGCAGGTCAACACCCCCTACTGCCCGCTCCTCGTGGACGGCTTCCTGGTCGGCGTCTGGGGCCTGACCGCCGACGCCCTGGTGATCGAACTCTTCGACCAACTCGGCAAGGAGCGGCGCGACGAGGTGGTGGAGGAGGGGGCGCGGATGCTGGCGGCGGTCCACCCGGGGGCGGGGCACGACATCCGCTTCGGCACGGTCATCCCCGACTAGCCGCGAGGTCGCGGGGACATGGAGAGGGGGCGCTGCGGGCCGCTCGTGGAGGCCCGCAGCGCCCCCTGGTCTTGCACCTGAGGGATACTCAGGAGTACGGGGAGCAGTGGTTCTTCTTCCGTACCGGTGGTGCCGAACCGTTCACGCGGTCACCGGCAGCGCGCGCACGGCCGTCACCGGTTACGAGTTGATCTGGGTGGTGACCAGGCTGGAGAAGGTCGTCAGCCGGGTGTACACCCCCGGGTACCCGGCCCGCGCGCACCCGTCGCCCCAGGACGTGATGCCCGCCAGCCGTCCGCCGATCACCAGCGGGCCGCCGCTGTCGCCCTGGCAGGTGTCCACCCCGCCGCTGGTCAGACCGGCGCACACCATGTCACCGGCGACGAACCGGGTGCCGTAGGAGGTGCGGCAACTGGTGTCGGAGACCGTGGGGACGGTCGCGGTGCGCAGTTGGTTGGAGGAGGCGCCGCCCTCGCGGGTGGTGCCCCAGCCCAGCACCCGGGCCGTGGCACCGGCCGCGTACACCCCGGTGTCCGTGGGGGCGACGTACGGGATGGTGGTGTACGGCATCGACGTCGACAGGGTCAGTACGGCGATGTCGTCGCCGCTGGTGACGCTGCGGTAGTCGGGGTGGATCCAGATCCGGCTGACCCGGGCGACGGTGCCGTTGGTGCCGTTGAGGTAGGTGCGCCCGCCGACCACCCGCACACTGCTGGTGGTCTCGCCGACCATGCAGTGCGCGGCGGTGACCACCTTGGTGGGCGTGACCAGGGTGCCGCCGCAGAACTGGTTCTGCGAGGCATCCGTGATCTGCATGACGTACGGATACGCCGTGGTGGTCGTGGTGGTTCCGCCCACAATGGGGGCGGGGGCGGCGACGGCGGGCGCGCCCACGAGCGCGGTCGCGGCGGCGGCGGTACAGGCCGCGAGGGTGAGGGCGGTCTTTCTGGCACGGTTGAGCCCGAACATGGGTCTCCTCAGGTTGCCGGTGGGGGGTCGCGCGGGGGTGGGGGGTGAGCACGAGGGTGGTGGACCGGCCCTCGTGTGCCCGGCGAGCGGTACGGGCCTACCGTAGGGGCCGCAATCACCGACGCCCAATGAGGGAGTCCCCTAGGGGAGTTGAACAGGGTTAACCCTCGGTCAGGTGTGCGAGCGGATGGCTTTTCGGGTGCGGGTGGGAGGGTGGCTGGTCGCGCAGTTCCTCCCCCAGAGGGGGTACCCCCAGCGCCCCTGAGGACGTTGAGGTCGCGTGAGTCACAAGCAGAGCTAGCTGCCACCCCCTAGGGGCGCGGGGAACTGCGCGAGCAACCCACCACGACCCGCACCCGACTCCGCGCCCCCGGGGGCCGCTGAAGTTGGCCCGCGCGCGAACGTCCCCAGGGGCGCGGGGAACTGCGCGACCAGCCCCCACGCACCCGCACCCGCACCCGAATCCGCACCCGCACCCAATTCCCGATCTACCGCCGGGGGCTCCCCGCCGCCAACCGCACAATATCCACCCGCGACCGAATCCCCAGCTTGCGGTACACCCGGGTCAGTGTCGCCTCGACCGTCTTCACGCTGATGAAGAGCCGCCCCGCGATCTCCCGGTTGGTGGCCCCCTCCATCACCAGCGCCGCCACCTGACGCTCCATCGCCGCCAGGCCCGCCAGCGCGTCCAGCACCGGCGGAGCCGGCGGCTCGGCCGGATCCGACGCCGCCGCCTCCTCGACCTGCCGCAGCCACGGCATCGCCCGGCACCGCCGGAACAGCCGCGCCGCCTCGTCGTACGACGTGGGACCGGGGCGCCCGGTGCGCAGCCGGGCCAGGGCGAACGCGGCCCGCGCCTCCTCCAGCCCGTACCCCAGCTTCGCCAGCCGGTCCTGCACGGACGTCAACTGGGCCAGCGCCGCGTCCCGTTCCCCGCGTGCCGCCCGCACCAGGGCCTCCGCCCGGTCCAGCACCGCGAGCACGCTCTCCCGGCCCAGCCGCAGCGCCTGCACCCGGGTGACATCGATGACGTCCTGCGCCTCGCCGGTCTCCCCGATCCGCACCAGCGCCTCCGCCAGATCACCCTGCCAGCGCCCCCGCGCCGGGTCGGTGATGCCGATACCGATCTCCAGCTCCCGCACCCGCCGCAGCGCCCGTACCGCCTCCGCCGCGTCCCCGGCGACCAGATGGGCGTGGCCGAGGGCGCCCAGCGCGCGGGAGAGGTACATGACGTCGCCGTCCTCCTCCGCCCGCTCCGCCGCCTCCCGGGCCAGCGCCAGGGCCCGGCCGGTCTCCCCGCCCGCCGCCTCCGCCAGCGAGGTCAGCATCGCGCTGGCGCCCTCGCCGATCCCGGCGTCCCGGGCCAGCCGCAGGCTCTCGCGGGCCAGGTCCAGGGCCCGGCCGCAGTGCCCGGAGCGCAGCTCGGTCTCGGCGAGGAAACGGACGTAGTGCACCTCGCTCTCGGCGATGCCGCGCCGCCGGACCTCGCGCAGCAGCGTCATCACCGTCGTCCGCGCCTCGGCGAGCTGATCGCTCATGATCAGCCAGCGGAAGCGGACCGCGCCGATGCCGTTGTGGTCGACGGCGACCCTCGGGTCCTGCGGCTCGCGCATCGCCCGCTTGATGGTGGCCGGGGCGTCCGGGTGGCCCATCAGGGTCTCCATATGGGCCTGAAAGGCGAGGGCGAGCAGCTCGGTGCGCCGGTCCGCGGCCTTCGCCGCCAGCCGGGCCGCGTGCGCCGCCTCCTCCCGGCCCCGGTCCATCTCGCCCTCCACCAGCAGCGCCCGCCAGGCGAGCTGGTAGCGGACCAGGGCCAGCAGCCGGGGATCGTCGTCGGCGTCGGCCAGCGCCTGCGGGAACACCGCGTCGACCTTGCCCATCGCCTGCCCGGCCGCGTTGATCACCACGATCCAGGCCCGCACCCGGTCGGCCGGTGCCGTCGCCCGGGTCAGCACGTCCCGCGCGATGTCCCGGGCGAGATCGGTCTCCCCGCCGGTGATCGCGTCCTCCGCCGCCGTCAGCCGCCGCTCCTCCGGGCCGGGCTCCCCGTCGGCCGGGGTGTGCCGGGCCGCCAGCAGCCCCAGTGACGCGGCGACCGAGGGCGCGCCCCGGTCCCGGGCCAGCGCCGCCGCCTCCGCCAGCCGGGCCGCCGCCTCCGGGTCGGTGCCGGTGGTGGCCAGCGCCAGGTGCCGGGCCCGTTCGATGGGGTCGGACGCGGCCGTGGACAGCGCCGCGTGCGCGTCCCGCCGCTCCTGCGCCGACGCCTCCGCGTACAGCGCCGCCGAGATCAGCGGATGCGCGAACCGGACGGCCGGGCCCTCCGGCTCGGTCGCCAGCAGGCCCAGCGCCGCCGCCTGCGCGGTCTCCGCCTCCGCGTGGACCCGCCCGGCCGCGTGCAGCAGCGCGGTGGTGGGGCGGGCGCCCGCGCTGGCCACCAGCAGGGTGTGCCGGGCGTCGGCGGACAGCATGTCCAGCCGGTGCAGCACCAGCGCGCGCAGCGAGGTCGGCACCGGCAGCGGCTCCCCGGGGCGCGGCGGGGTCGGGCTCTCGGCGAGGGCCCGGCCCAGCTCCAGCGCGAACAGCGGGTTCCCGCCACTGGTGCGATGGATGTCCCGGACCGTGGAGCGCAGCAGCGCCGGGTAGCCGCGCTCGTCCAGCAGCGCGGACACCTGGGTCCGGGTCAGCGGGCCGAGCCGCAGGGCGAGGGTGTCGGGCGGGGACGCGCGTAGATGGTCGTCGTACTCCTGTCCCTCGGTGCGGGCCGCGCAGAGCACCTGGACCGGGAAGTCGCCGAGGCGGCGGGCGGCGAAGCCGAGGAGTTCGGCACTGGCCGGATCCAGCCACTGGAGATCGTCGGCGACCACCAGGACCGGGCCCTCGGCGGCCAGCGCGCGCAGCGCGGACAGCACCGCGAGGCGCAGCGCAAGACCGTCCCGCTGGAGGGTGGACTCGCCGCGGCCGGTGAGCGCCGACTCCAGCGCCGTGCGCTGCGCGTCCGGCATCTTTCCGGCCACCTCGTCCAGGACCAGCCCGAGCAGATCGGCGAGCGCGAGGAACGGCAGATGCGACTCCGACTCGGTCGCCGAGCAGCGCAGCACGGTCCGGGCGGACTCCCCGTACTCGGCGGCCAGGGCCCGCAGCACCGTCGATTTCCCGATCCCGGCGGGACCGTGCAGCAGCACGCTGCCGCCGCGCCCGAACTGCTCCCGCGCGGCCGAGAACAGCTCCTCCCGCCCGATGACCAGGTCGGGGCGGCACCTCGCAGGCTCCTGGAAGTCCCGTCGCACGGTCACCGCTCCCTCCGAGGGTCGTGTTCCGCCAAATTCTAGGCAACGCGTCGTTGAAATCCGGAGGCGTGCGGTGGTGAGGGAAATTACAGCGTGCATCACGATTGAACCGGTGAGACGTGGCTCACAGCCCCATCTTCCCAGGGGCGGCACAGCGCCGTCCCGGCAATCGCACAGCGGGGACGGTTCCACCCCCGTTCCGGGGACGGTTCCACCTCCGATCCGGGGTAGTGAGACCCGCGTCACGGATTGCCCGACGGCAGCGAGCCACCCGGCGTCAGGTCCGGGTTTCCAGGAGGACGACGACCATGAGCACGGCGACGAGTGCGGCGGACGCGACCGGGGAGTTCCGGGCCGCCCGGGACTTCCTGCTCCGGCACCGCGAGGACTACCCCACGGCCCACGAGGGCTTCCGCTGGCCCCGGCCCGACCACTTCAACTGGGCCCTGGACTGGTTCGACGTGATCGCCGAGGGCAATGCCCGGACCGCCCTGCACATCGTCGAGGAGGACGGCCGCGACACCCGGCTGTCCTTCGCCGAGCTGTCCGAGCGCTCCGACGGCTTCGCCAACTGGCTGCGCGCCCGGGGCGTCGCCGCCGGGGACCGGATCCTGGTCATGCTCGGCAACCAGGCGGAGCTGTGGCTGACCGCGCTCGCCGCGATGAAGCTGCGGGCCGTCGTGATCCCCGCCACCCCGCTGCTCGGCCCCGCCGATCTGCGCGACCGCGTCGAGCGCGGCCGGGTCAGCCATGTGATCGCCCGCGCCGAGGACACCGCCAAGTTCGCCGACGTACCCGGCGACTACACCCGGATCGCCACCGGCCCCGCCCCGGACGGCTGGCTGCCCTACGACGAGGCCCACCAGGCGCCGCCCGCCACCTTCACCCCCGACGGCCCGACCCGCGCCGACGACCCCCTGATGCTCTACTTCACCTCGGGCACCACCGCCCGCCCCAAACTGGTCGAGCACACCCATGTCTCCTACCCGGTCGGCCATCTGTCGACCATGTACTGGATCGGTCTGCGCCCCGGCGACATCCACCTCAACATCTCCTCGCCCGGCTGGGCCAAGCACGCCTGGTCCAACCTCTTCGCCCCCTGGAACGCCGAGGCGACCGTGTACCTCCTCAACTACACCCGCTTCGACGCGGCCCGGCTGATGACCGAGATGGACCGGGCCGGGGTCACCACCTTCTGCGCCCCGCCGACCGTCTGGCGGATGCTCATCCAGGCCGACCTGACCCAACTGCGCACCCCGCCCCGGGAGGCCGTGGCCGCCGGGGAGCCGCTCAACCCCGAGGTGATCGAGCAGGTCCGCCGCGCCTGGGGCGTCACGGTCCGGGACGGTTTCGGCCAGACCGAGACCGCCGTCCAGGTCGCCAACAGCCCCGGCCAGCCCCTCAAGACCGGCTCCATGGGCCGCCCGAGCCCCGGCTACCGGGTCGCCCTGCTCGACCCGGCCACCGGCGCCCCCGGCGACGAGGGCGAGATCGCCCTCGACCTGACCGGCCCCGGCGGCCCCCCGGTCGGCCTGATGACCGGCTACCACGGCGACCCGGACCGCACGGCGGAGGTGATGGCCGGGGGGTACTACCGGACCGGTGACATCGGCAGCCGGGATGAAGAGGGATATGTCAGGTATGTCGGGCGAGTGGATGAGGTATTCAAAGCCTCCGACTACAAGATCTCCCCCTTCGAGCTGGAGAGCGCCCTGCTGGAGCACCCCGCCGTCGCCGAGGCGGCCGTCGTGCCCGCGCCGGACCCGGTGCGGCTCGCGGTGCCGAAGGCGTACATCGTGCTGGCGGAGGGGTGGGACCCCGGGCCCGGCACCGCGAAGGCCCTGTTCGAGCACTCCCGCGAGACGCTGGCCCCGTACCAGCGGATCCGCCGACTGGAGTTCGGGACGCTGCCGAAGACGGTGTCCGGGAAGATCCGCCGCGTCGAACTGCGCGAGGCGACGGCGACGGCGACGGCGTCGGCTTCGGCGTCGGCTTCGGCTTCGGGTCCCCCCTCGGCCTCGGGTTCGGCGGAGGAGTACCGGGAGGAGGACTTCCGCTGAAGCGGGCGGCTACGGGGTGTCCGCCCCCGTCTCCGTCCAGCGCTCCGCGACCGCGTTGACCGGCTGCGGAGTGCCCGTCAGGTCCAGGACGTAGAGCGGTACGCCCAACTCGTCCGCCCGCGTTCTGGCCCGGTCCTCGTAGCCCGCGAGGGAGAAGTAGACGCCGGACGCCGACGCGGTCAGGGCGGTCAGCCAGAGGCACTCGACATCCCGCAGGGACGCCGGACGGACCGTCGGGTCGACCTGGGCGAGGACACCGGGGGCGGTCAGGCCGATCCCGGCCGGCGGGGAGTGGTCGGCGCGGCGGACGCCGTCGTGTCCGAGCCAGTTCAGATAGCGGACGACGGTGGTGACCGCGTCCTTCGCCGTGCGGATGGTGACCGGGCGGAAGGCGGGGCGGCCACCGCCCCCGGCGCCCGCCGACGGCTCCTCGGCGACCGGCAGCCGCAGGGTCGTGCCGCAGGGGCAGCCCACATCCGGGCGGGGCCAGATGCCGACCCGCCCGCAGTCGCCGCACCGCGCGGGGACCCACTCCTCGTCCCAGACCCGGTGCGGCACCGGCCGGACCGTGCCGCGCGGATCCAGCGCGGGCGCCACCGCCGTACCGCAGACGCAGGGGTAGGACGGCGGGGTGTAGTGGTGGGCGCGGGCGCAGGCCGGGCAGTGCACCTCGATGCTCTGGGACATGGTCCGCCCTTCCGACTGCGTGCCGCTACCGCCCGGGGGGTCTCCATCGTGCTCCAGGCGGGGGCCGCTTGTCCGTCGGTTGTCTTGACTGCCCCGGCCACCCCTCCTACATTACTTCCAGATAGTAGAAAACAGTTTCCGTGATACGGAATATACGGGGACTGAACGAGGTGGAATCCGAAGGTAGTGAGAGATTCGGGGCGTGCTTACCGCGGGGCGCGACGGGAGTGCATCCGACAGGCGAAGCAGGAGTGCTCAATGGCTCGTATGACCGCTGCCCGCGCGGCAGTCGAGATCCTCAAGCGCGAAGGCGTCACCCAGGCGTTCGGTGTGCCGGGCGCGGCCATCAACCCCTTCTACGCGGCGCTCAAGGCGTCCGGCGGTGTCGCCCACACCCTCGCCCGCCATGTCGAGGGCGCCTCGCACATGGCCGAGGGCTACACCCGCACCGCGCCCGGCAACATCGGCGTCTGCATCGGCACGTCCGGCCCGGCCGGCACCGACATGATCACCGGGCTCTACTCGGCCATCGGTGACTCCATCCCGATCCTCTGCGTCACCGGCCAGGCCCCGACCGCGGTGATCCACAAGGAGGACTTCCAGGCCGTCGACATCGCGTCCATCGCCAAGCCGGTCACCAAGATGGCCGTCACCGTGCTGGAGGCGGCCCAGGTGCCCGGCGTCTTCCAGCAGGCGTTCCATCTGATGCGGTCCGGGCGGCCCGGCCCCGTGCTGATCGATCTGCCGCTCGATGTCCAGCTCACCGAGATCGAGTTCGACCCCGACACCTACGCCCCGCTGCCCGTCTACAAGCCGGTCGCGACCCGCCCCCAGATCGACAAGGCCCTCGCCCTCCTCGACGCCGCCGAGCGGCCCCTGATCGTCGCGGGCGGCGGGGTCATCAACGCCGACGCCTCCGCGCTGCTGGTGGAGTTCGCCGAACTGACCGGCGTCCCGGTCGTCCCGACGCTGATGGGCTGGGGCGTGCTCCCCGACGACCACGAGCTGAACGCCGGGATGGTCGGCCTCCAGACCTCGCACCGCTACGGCAACGCCACCTTCCTGGAGTCCGATTTCGTGCTCGGCATCGGCAACCGCTGGGCCAACCGCCACACCGGCCGCCTCGATGTCTACACCGCCGGGCGGACCTTCGTGCACATCGACATCGAACCCACCCAGATCGGCAGGATCTTCGCCCCGGACTACGGGATCGCCTCCGACGCCGGGGCCGCCCTCGCCCTCCTCCTGGAGGCCGCCCGGGAACTGAAGGCGGCGGGACGGCTCCCCGACCGCTCCGCCTGGGCCGCCGCCGCGCAGGAGAAGCGGGCCACCCTCCAGCGCCGCACCCACTTCGACGACATCCCCATCAAGCCGCAGCGGGTCTACGAGGAGATGAACAAGGCGTTCGGGCCCGACACCCGGTATGTCTCCACCATCGGCCTCTCCCAGATCGCCGGCGCCCAGATGCTCCATGTCTTCAAGCCGCGGCACTGGATCAACTGCGGTCAGGCGGGCCCCCTCGGCTGGACCGTCCCGGCCGCCCTCGGGGTCGCCACCGCCGACCCCGGGACCCTGGTCGTCGCCCTCTCCGGGGACTACGACTTCCAGTTCCTGATCGAGGAACTCGCCGTCGGCGCCCAGCACCGCATCCCCTACATCCATGTGCTGGTGAACAACGCCTACCTCGGTCTGATCCGGCAGGCCCAGCGCGCCTTCGACATCGACTTCCAGGTCAACCTGGAGTTCGAGAACCTCAACTCACCCGAACTCGGCGTCTACGGCGTCGACCATGTCAAGGTCGCCGAGGGGCTGGGCTGCAAGGCGATCCGGGTCACCGACCCCAACGAACTGGGCGCCGCGCTGGAGGAGGCGAAGAAGCTCGCCGCCGAGTTCCGGGTGCCGGTGGTGGTCGAGGCGATCCTGGAACGGGTCACCAACATCTCCATGTCCACGACGAACGACATCGGCAACGTGGTGGAGTTCGAGGAGATCGCCACCGAACCGGGGCACGCGCCCACCTCGATCCGGACACTGAAGGTCTGACCCCGGCGCGGCGCACCCACCTCGATCCGCACGCTGAAGGTCTGACCCCGGCGCGGCGCATCCAGCGGCCCCCGCCTCCCCTCTCACCCGGAGGGGGCGGGGGCTGTCCGCTGTCACGGCGACCTGTGGTGCTCCTCCGACAGCCCCGGCCACTCCTCCGGTCCGCCGCCCTGCCACTCGACCAGATCACTGCTTCCGACGTCCGTCACATAGTGGTCGGCCAGCCGGAGGATCTCGCCGACATCGTCCAGGTGCGAGGCGACCCCGAGGGTCTCGTCGCCCTCGGTGACCCGCCGGGTGCCGTCGAGGGCCGGGGCGTGGACGACGATCCGCGGGCGCGGCGATGGATGTGCCATGCCTTCAGGGTGCTGCCCGCACGGGCCGACCGCACCCCCCGCACGGCGGGAGACCCCCACCGGGGGAGATGGTTTCCAGCCATGTGCGCTAAACGGAGAAAGAGTCTCTTGTTAAATCCTCTAGAGGAATATAGTTTTCAACGTATCCCACCCCTGACATGAGGGGACGCGTCATGCACCGCGTACTCATGCTGTCCGGCTCGCTGCGCGAGGACTCGCTCAATTCCCGCCTGCTGCGCTGCCTTCCCCCACTCGCCCCCACCACCTTCGACTGGCGGTCCTGCGACGGCCTCGCCGAGCTTCCGCTCTACGACCAGGACGCCGACACCGCCACCCCACCTCCACCCGTCACCCGTCTGCGCCGGGCCCTCGCCGAGGCGGACGGACTGGTCATCGCCACCCCCGAGTTCAACCACTCCCTGCCGGGCGTGCTCAAGAACGCCATCGACTGGGCCTCCCGGCCCAAGGACGCCCCCGCCCTCACCGGCAAGGCGATCGTGGTGCTCACCGCCACCCCGGCCCGCGCCCGGGGCTACCGCGGGCTCGCCGACACCGCCGCGATGCTCAACGAACTCGGCAATATCGTCGTACCCCAGCCGCAGGTGGTCGTCCATCAGGCCCATCGCGCGCTGGCCGACGACGAGTTCGGCGCACCGCTGCTGCTGGACCGGGAGGCGGCCCGGCTGATCCGCGTCCAACTCCATGTGCTCGGCGATCTGCTCGCCCACGACCACGCGGGCACCCTGCTGCGCTCGATCCGCCGCCACTCCGCCCGCGCCACCGCACCCCAGCCACCGCCCCTGCCCGCCCCGGCCGCCTGATCACCCCCTCCCTTCTCGCGTCACCCCCTACCTCACCCCCTCACCCCTTAGCCCCACCCACGCCCGCCCGTGAGAGGTGACATGGATTCCCCCGCGGCCCTGGCCCCGCAATTGGCGCAGTACGAGAAATTCGCCATGAGCGGGGTGCACTGGCAGCCCTATGTCATGTACTTCAACCAGCCGGACTACCGTTCCCCCGTCCTCACCACCGATTCCCGGGGATTCCGTCTCTCCCACGGATTACGGGACGTCCCCCATTCACTCGGCGACCATCTCCCCGAGGGCCCGGTGAGCCTGCTGATGGGCGGTTCCTCGGCGTTCGGATTCGGCGCCGGATCCGATCGCACCACCCTCGCCTCCCTCCTCGGCCGGGAAACCGGAACCCCCTGGCTCAATCTCGCGGCGCCCGCCTTCAATTCCACCCAGGAAGTCCTGCTGTTCCTGCTGCACCGGCATCAACTGCCGCAGATCCGGGACGTCGTGATCTTCTCCGGGCTCAACAATCTCGTCCTCTCCGCGCTGCCCGGCGCCGACCGCGGATTCGGCCAGTTCTTCTTCTCCGGCGAGTTCTACGGCGAGTTGAGCGGGGCCGCCGTCCGGCGCGGTGCTGTGGCCGGCATCGCCCGTCCCCGTTCCGGGCTGCGCCGGCTGCTGTCCCGGTCCGGGCCGCCCGCGCAGCCCGAACCGCCGCTCGACCAGCGGGTGGCCACCGCCGCCGGAGCCCTGCGCAGGGATCTGGACCGGCTGCTGGAACTGCTCGCCCCGACCGGCGCCCGGGTGCGGTTCGCGCTCCAGCCCACCCTGCCCTGGAGCCGGAAGAAACCTTCCGCCGAGGAGAGCGTCCTGCTCCGCGAGGACGGCTCCCTGTGGTCCACGATGTGGGCCGGATTCCGCACCGCGCTCACCGAAGAGGCCCATGAGCGGTACGCCGAGGAGACCGCGCGCGTCTGCCGGGAACGCGGTGTCGACTTCCTCGATCTCAGTGCGGCCCTCGCCTCCCATCCGGACCGCGACGGCTGGCTGTTCGTCGATCCGGTGCACCTCAACGACCGCGGAAACGCGCTGGCCACCACGCTGCTGTGCGCCGCGTTCGGAATCGGCGCGCAGTCCCCGGAAGCGGCCGGAGCGGAAACCCTCCATGGCCCGGAACCCCTCCGTGGCCCGGCAGAGAAGGAGAGAACGCCATGATCCGCAAACTCCTCGACTTCTTCCGCCGACGCCGCCGGCGCAAGAACGACGGGTCGATCTACCCCATGTTCTGAGCTGCCCCGAGCCGGAAAGGACCACCGTGACGCAGGCCCCCGACACCGCGACGGCGGACCGACTCCTCTACCTCCGCGCCCTCGACCCGGAGGGCGCCCTGCCCCTCACCGCCCTGGACACCCCCGTCCCCGACGAGGACCCCGGCACGGCCGGTGCCGCGGAACTCGCCGACGAGGCCCGCGCCTGGGGCGCCGGGCAGACCGCCCGGTTCCGTACCGAACTC
Source organism: Streptomyces sp. NPDC093252 (assembly GCF_040683675.1). Lineage (NCBI taxonomy): Bacteria > Bacillati > Actinomycetota > Actinomycetes > Kitasatosporales > Streptomycetaceae > Streptomyces > Streptomyces sp. NPDC093252. The sequence continues at coordinate 412,710 of NZ_JBFBEM010000007.1, forward strand.
GGGGCGAAGGCCGCCGCGGAGCCGGTGGTGCGGTGCCTCCTCCTCAACTCCGCCCCGCTCGCGCTGTCCGCCGGGTCCTGGCTCCAGTGGATGTCCAGCGCCGCCAACGGCGACACCGGCCTCGCCCTGGAGATCCTCGCCCTGTACGCCGCCGACCTCGGCGTCGGCTACCCCGGCGCCGACCGGGGCAGCGCCTACCGTGCCGCCCTGGCCCACCACCGGCTCCCCCTGGACACCGACGGGGTGGGCCTCACCTCCAACGACCGGATCCAGAACGTCAGTTTCCGGCTCCCGGCCCTGCTGCTCGCCATGAGCAGGCAGCCCGACCGGTACTTCGCGGAGATCCTCGGCGCGGATCTGTTCCTGCGCGCGGTGGGCACCCCGCCGCCGCTCGCCGTCCTGCCCGAGACCGCCCTCGGCCCGATGAGCGCCCGGGACATCGACCTGGGCTCGACTCGCACGGGGGAGGGCCCGAGCGCGCTGGAACGATCCCTCACGGCCGCCGGTCTGTACCTGGCCCCGCCGACCGTCCCCGCCCCGGGACCCGGCGCTGCCCCACGCCCCGACCACCCCACCGCCCCCGACCACCCCACCGCCCCCGACCATCCCACCACTGCCGACCGCCTCCGGCACGGCTTCCGTCGTGCCGCCCGCGAGTACCGCCGCTGGTGCGAGGCGCTGCTGCGGGAGGCGGTCCTCGCCCACCACCCCGACTACGACATCTGGCGCCTGCTCTTCGGCCGGGCGCGGCAGGCCGCCGTCTACCACGGGCGGTACCGGCTCGACGGGCGCCCGCTCGCCGAGTGGTTCGCCGACATCGAGTCCGGTCCCGCCCCCTTCCTGGACGCCCTGGCCGCCAGCCCCCTGGTCCGGCCCGGGAAACCCGACCACAGCCCGCTGATCCGGGGGCTGATCTCCGAGACGGGCCCGATGTTCCGGGTGTTCACCGAGGACGAGGTCGCCGCGATCCGCCGCTGGATCGCCCAGCTCCCGGCCGACGGCACCCCCGCCGCCGACCGGCGCGCCCTGCACGACGTACAGCGCGACTGGTTCCGGCCGACCGACGGGCCGGAGTCCCCGGGGACCGCCCCGCGGCGGGCGGCGGAGCCGGGCGCGCCCGCCTCCACCCGGGACGCCTACCGGCGGCTGCTCACCCGGGAGGACTCACCCGCGATCCGCCGCCACGCCCATGACTACGCCCGGCGCTGGCTGACCCGCAGCGCGTTCCGGCTCGACGCGGCACCCCACCAGCTCCCCGCCCGCTGGGACCCCGAGCGGGGCCTCACGCCCTGGCTGCTGGCCGAACACGACCGGCACGGCGAGGAGTTCGGCGACGACACCCCCGTACCGACGAGGGAGCAGTTGATCGCGTCCACGCTGCAACTGGCCCCGCTCATCATGATCGACGGGGCCTGGCTCCAGGGGTTCACCGACTACCGGCTCGCCTCGTCCCCGGTCGGCCATCTGCTGTTCCAGACCTACTGGGACGAACTGGGCAATGGGGAGCGGGAGTTGAACCACCCCCGGATCTACCGGCGGCTGCTGAGCCAGATGGGGCACGAACTGCCGCCGACCGCCTCCGCCGCCTTCGCCGAGTGGCCCGGCTTCCACGACCGGTCGTTCGCCCTGCCGGTCTTCTGGCTGAGCGTCTCCCGCTTCCCGCGCACCTTCCAGCCCGAGATCCTCGGACTCAATCTGGCGATGGAGCTGTCCGGGGTGGGCGGCAGCTACCGCACGGCCCGGGTCGGTCTGGAGAAGTACGGCTTCAGCACCCAGTTCGTGGATCTGCACAACACCATCGACAATGTGGCCACCGGGCACTCCGCCTGGGCCGCCGAGGCCGTGGACGCCTTCATGGCGCAGGTGCCCGGGGTCCTCGGACCCGGCGGCGACCGGGCGATGTGGCGCCGGATCCGGATCGGCTACCGCTCGCTGAACTCCCCCCGCACGCTCGGCTCGGCCCTCTACGCCCGCCTCAGAGCACGCGGCCCCGAGCACTCCCTCCCCACCGGAAGGGGCTGACCCCGATGACCCCCAGGACCTCCAGGACCTCCGAGACCCCCAAGACACCCAAGACCCCCGCCACCTCCCCGACCCCCACCGCTCTCGGTATCTCCGCCTACTACCACGACAGCGCCGCGGCCCTGGTGCGTGGAGGTGACATCGTCGCCGCCGCCCAGGAGGAACGATTCAGCCGACGCCGCCACGACCCCGCCTTCCCCCGGCACGCCGTCACCTACTGTCTCGACGAGGCCGGTGCCACCCTCCGGGACGTCGACACGGTCGCCTACTACGAGCGCCCCGCGCTGAAGTTCCGCCGGGTGCTCGGCACCTACGCCGCCACCGCCCCGCGCGGCTGGCGGTCCTTCCGGGACGTCCTGCCGCAGTGGCTGGCCTGGAAGGCCCGTACCGAGAGCACGGTCACCCGGCGCCTCGCCGACCTCGGGCAGGGCGCGCCCCCGCCGGTCGTCAGCTACGGCCACCACGAGACCCATGCCGCCTCCGCGTTCCTGCCGAGCCCGTACGAGTCGGCCGCGGTGCTGACCGTCGACGGGGTCGGCGAGTGGACGACCACCTCCATCTGGCACGGCACCGGCGACCGGGTGCGGCCGGTCGCCGAACTCCGCTTCCCGCACTCCCTCGGGCTGCTCTACTCCGCCTTCACCTACTTCTGCGGCTTCAAGGTGGACTCCGGCGAGTACAAGCTGATGGGCCTCGCCCCCTACGGGCGCCCCCGGTACGCGGCCCTGATCAAGGAGAAGCTGGTCGACCTCCGCGACGACGGCTCCTTCCGGCTGCACACCGACCGCTTCGAGTTCCTCCACGGCCAGGTCATGACCGGCCGGGCCTTCGAGGAGCTGTTCGGCGGACCCCGGCGGCTGCCCGAAGGGCCGCTGACCGAGCGGGAGTTCGATCTCGCGGCCTCGGTGCAGGCGGTCACCGAGGAGATCATGCTGAAGCTGGCCGCCACCGCCCGTGCCTGGACCGGCGAGTCCCGGCTCTGCCTGGCCGGGGGCGTCGCCCTGAACTGCGTGGCCAACGGCCGGATCGTGGAGCGCGGACTGTTCGACGAGGTGTGGGTGCAGCCCGCCGCCGGGGACGCCGGGGGAGCGCTCGGCGCGGCCCTGCTCGCCGCCCGCCACGAGGGCTCCCGCGCCCATGTGCCGCACGGCGGCGACGCCATGAAGGGCGCCCGTCTGGGACCCGGCTACGACGATGCCGCGATCCGCCGCTTCCTGGACGAGCACCGCTACCCGTACCGCACCCTGCGCGGCCCGGAGCTGACCCGGGCGGTGGCGCAGGAACTCGCCGACGGCAAGGTGGTGGGCTGGTTCTCCGGGCGGATGGAGTTCGGGCCGCGCGCCCTGGGCTCCCGCTCGATCCTCGGTGACGCCCGCAGCCCGGACATGCAGTCCACCATGAACCTCAAGATCAAGTTCCGGGAGTCGTTCCGGCCGTTCGCCCCGATCGTGCTCGCCGAGGAGGCCGAGCAGTACTTCGATCTGCGCCAGCCCAGCCCGTACATGCTGATCGTCGGTCAGGTCGCCGAGCGGCAGCGCACCGGGGGCGGCGGGGCGGCGGCCGGCGGGACGGAGGGCGGGACGGAGGCGATGTCGGTGGGGGAGCGGCTGCGCTCGGTCTCCAGCACCATCCCGGCCGTCACCCATGTCGACCACTCCGCGCGGATCCAGACCGTCGACAAGGAACGCGACCCCGTACTGCACCGGCTGCTGGGCGACTTCCGGGACCTGACCGGCTGCCCGGTACTGGTGAACACCTCGTTCAATGTGCGCGGCGAGCCCATCGTGGCGAGCCCCGCCGACGCCTACCGCTGCTTCATGCGCACCCACATCGATCTGCTGGCCCTCGGCGACCACCTCCTCGACCGCACCGAGCAGCCCCCGTGGCGCGAGGACGGGGACTGGCGGGCGGAGATCCCCCTCGACTGACCCGGCGCGGCCCCGTGCCCCCGTCTCCCCCCGTGCCCTCGTCTCCCCCCCCGTGCCCCCGTCTCCCCCCCCCGTCTCCCCGCGTCCCCGCTGGAGCCGTACCCGTCCCGTGAAAGGGGCCCACCCTCCCATGACCCCGCTCCGCGACGCCGCCCTGACCGCGGCCCTGTTCCTCCTCTACGCGGTGGTCTTCGTCCCGCTCGGGATCGTCGCCCGGCTGGTCCGCGACCCCCTGCACCGCCGCCCCGACGCCGGCCGGTCCTCCTACTGGCACCGGTTCGACCACCCCCACCCGTCCGCCTCCGCCGCCGCCCCCGCCCACCAGAGGAGTGCCGCATGACCGTCGACGACATCCCCACCGCCCGGCCCCTGCCCCGGCCGACCGTGGCCGACACCCAGCACATGGCGGAGCTGCTCGCCGGGTTCCAGCAGTCCCAGGCCCTGTACGCGTTCGGTGAACTCGGGCTGGCCAACGCCCTGCTGGACGGCCCGCTCCCGGCCGCCGACCTCGCCGCGGCCACCGGCACCGACCCCGCCGCCCTCACCCGTCTGCTGCGCTTCCTCTCCGCCCTGGACGTGGTGACGTACGACGCCGCCGAGGTGTTCGCGCTGACCCCGCTGGGTGCGACCCTGGCCGACGGGCCGGGCTCGGTCCGTGCCCTGGCCAGATTCTGGATGCACACCCACTACCACCCGTTCAGCGATCTGGCGACCACCGTCCGCACCGGGGAACCCGCCTTCCAGGCCCATTTCGGGCAGACCATCGGCGCCTGGCTCGACGCCCACCCCGAGCACATGGCGAGCCTGATCGGCGCGATGAGCGATGTCGCCCTGTCCATCAAGGTGGATCTGCTGGCGGGGTACGCGCTGCCGCCCGGTGAGATCGTCGCGGACATCGGCGGCGCCGACGGCACGGTCCTCGCCGGTCTGCTCGACCGCCCCGACCAGGAGCGCCGGGGCGCCCCGCGGCGCCGGGGGATCGTCCTGGACGTCCCGGCGGCGGTGGCCCCGGCGACCGCGCGGCTGGCGGCGCTCGGACTGGCCGACCGGGTCGAGGCGGTGGGCGGGAACTTCTTCGAGGCGGTCCCGGCCGCGGATGTCTACATCCTGTCGACGGTGCTCCACGACTGGGACGACGACCAGTGCGCGACCCTCCTCGGCACCATCGCCAAGGCCGCGCGTCCCCGGGCGCATCTGGTCGTGGTGGAGGCGGTGCTGCCGGACACCGACGTCTCCCACCCGGCCAAGTTCAACGATCTGGCGATGCTGGGGGTGGGCACGGGCCGCGAACGCAGCCGGGCCGAGTACGGGCGGCTGCTGGGGGCCGCCGGGTTCACCGAGACCCGGCTGATCCCGGGCCCGTCGTACAACCCCTTCTCGATCCTGGAGGCCCGACTGGACCGGTGAGACCGGAAGGGCCTGGGAGGCTGGGGACCGCGGCGACGGCTCCGCGGGTCTTCCCTCAGGCCGGGAAGAGCACCGCGAAGCCTTCACCACCGCACTGGCTCGCACGCCGCCGCGGTCCTCGCCGGGTCCGCCGGGCCGGTGACCACCCCTCAATCCGGGTCGTCGGCCCTGGCGGACGTATGGGACGTATGGGGGGTCCGATGTCCCTGCCGGGGGTGGAGCGGGGTGGATTCCGGGCGGTGCCGGTGCTTGGGCGCGACAGGACAGTTGTCAGCACCGGCACCGCCCGGAGATCAGGGGACCCGGCGGATCGGACCAGGGGAGGGAGCGGAGCGGACGGGTCAGACCTGATCCCCCGACAGCCGCTCGACCGACCTCAGCAGCGCCGAGTGGTCGAGCCCGCCGTCGCCCTGGGCGCGCAGTGAGCCGACCAGTTGGGCCACCACCGCGCCGACCGGCAGGGCGGCACCGACCGTGCGGGCGGCGTCGGTGACGATGCCCAGGTCCTTGTGGTGCAGATCGATCCGGAAGCCCGGCGTGAAGTCCCGGTGGAGGAAGTTGTCCCTCTTGCGGGCCAGCACGGTCGAGCCGGCGAGCCCGCCGCCCAGTACGTCCAGCGCGGCCCCGAGGTCGACGCCGGACTTCTCCAGGAAGACCACGGCCTCGGCGCACGCCTGGATGTTCACGGCGACGATCAGTTGGTTGGCGGCCTTCACGGTCTGACCGGAGCCGTGCGGCCCGCACAGCACGATGGTCCGGCCGAGCGCCTCGAAGACCGGCCGGGCGGCGTCGAAGTCTGCCCGGTCGCCGCCCACCATGATGGACAGCACGGCCTCGACGGCTCCCGCCTCACCGCCGGACACCGGGGCGTCCAGCACCCGGATGCCCTTCGCCTTCGCGGCGGCGGCGAGATCCATGGAGGTCTGCGGGGTGATGGAGGACATGTCGATCAGCAGGGCGCCGGAGCGGGCGTTCTCCAGGATGCCGTCCGGGCCGTAGGCGATGGCCTCGACATGGGGGGAGGCGGGCACCATCGTGATGACGACATCCGCGTCCCGCACGGCCTCGGCGAGCGACGCGGCGGCGGTGCCCCCGGCCGCCGCGAGCCGCTCCAGCTTCTGCCGCTCCAGGGTGTACCCGGTGACCTCGTACCCCGCCTTGATCAGGTTCTCGGACATCGGCGACCCCATGATGCCGAGCCCGATCCAGGCGACCTTGGGAAGACTGCTCATGCTGGGGAAACCTCTCTGAGCTGATCTGAGCTGATCTGAGCTGATCTGAATGGGTCTGTGCAGGGTGGGTGTTCCGGGTCAGCGGGCCGCGCGGGCGGCGCGGGGGAGCCAGTCGAACGCGGCGGCCCCGCCCCCGGTGGACTTGTACTCCAGCCCGACCCAGCCGTCGTACCCCGCCTTGGTGAGCTGATCGAGCAACTCCTCCAGCGGCAGCGTCCCCGTACCGGGCGCCCCTCTGCCGGGGTTGTCGGCGATCTGCACATGCCCGGTCCGGTCGGCGTACGCGGCGATCACCCGGGGGAGGTCCTCCCCGTTCATCGACAGGTGGTACAGATCCATCAGGAACCGCGCGTTGTCCAGCCCGGTGGCCTCGTTGACCCGGTCGACGACGGCCACCGCGGCCGGTGCCGAGACCAGCGGATACCTGGGCGACTCGGGCTTGTTCAGCGCCTCGATCAGCAGCGTCGCCCCGATCCGGTCGGCGGCCCGCGCCGCCAGCGCGAGGTTCTCCAGCGCCAGCGCGTCCTGCGCGGCGGGGTCGACGCCGTCCACCCGGTTCCCGTACAGGGCGTTGAGCGCCGTGCAGCCGAGGGAGCCGGCGAACTCGGCGGCCACCTCCACGTTCGCCCGGAACCGCGCCGACTCCTCGCCCGGCACCGACAGCGCGCCCCGGTCGGGGCCGGGGAGCTGTCCGGCGTAGAAGTTGAGCCCGGTGAGCCGCACCCCGGCGTCCTCGATCGCCCCCTTGAGCGCGTCGAGTTCCGGGCGCGCGGGGGTGGGGGAGTCGACCCAGGGCCACCACAGCTCGACCGCGGAGAAACCGGCCGCCGCGGCGGCGGCCGGGCGCTCCAGGAGCGGGAGTTCGGTGAAGAGGATCGACAGGTTGACGTTGAAGCGCTGGTCTGCGAATCCCATCGGGGCCGCGCTCCCTTCCGTACCGTGTGGGGTGGGTGGCTGCTGTATTTCCGTATGATGGAAGTTGCTTTCTGCTTAATGGAAGAGTGCCGGGGGGTGGGGAGGCTTGTCAAGGGGTCGTCACGGCATCCCCGGCTCCGGGTGGATACGGTGGCGGTGCGCGGGTGGACAGACGTGCGACCACATCGAGGAGCCGGGTTGTTGCGCTGTGAGGCGGTCGGCAAGCGGTACGGTCCCGGGTTCGGGCGCGGGTACGGGGGAGGTCGGTGGGTTCTGCGGGACGTGGACCTGCGCGTCCCGCCCGGTGAGGTGCTCGCGGTCGTGGGCGGCAACGGCTCGGGCAAGTCGACCCTGCTGAGAATCCTCGCCGGACTGACGCGGCCCACCACGGGCAGGGTGTCGGGCCGGCCGCCGGTCATCGGCTACGTACCGGACCGCTTCACCGCGCAGGACCGTCTGTCGGCGCTGTCCTATCTGGTCCATCTGGGCCGGATCCGCGGTCTCGCCACCTCCGCCGCCGCTGCCCGGGGCCGTCATCTGCTGGACCGGCTGTCCCTGGTGGGCGGGGAGCACGCGGAGCTGCGCACGCTCTCCAAGGGCAACGCGCAGAAGGTGGCCCTGGCCCAGGCCCTCCTGGTCCCGCCCGATCTGCTGGTTCTCGACGAACCCTGGTCGGGCCTCGACGCCCCGGCGCACGGCGTCCTCGCCGAGTTCATCGGGGAGGTGGCGGCGCGGGGCGGCTCGGTGGTCTTCACCGACCACCGCGAAGCGACCGTCGACACCCGCGCCGACGGCGTCCACACCCTCGCCGGGGGCCGGATCACCCGCCGACCCGGCGGCGATCGTCCCGCCGGAGGCCGCACCGCGCGGGCCGAACTCCTCCTCACCGTGCCGCCGCACACGGGTGCCGCCGCCCCGGCCGCGCTGGACTGGCCGGGCCTGCCGGGCGTGCTGCACGCCGTGCGGCGCGACGGCGAGGTGGTGCTCCGGGTGACGCGGGACCGGACGGACGCCGTGCTGCTGGCGGCGTTGCGGGAAGGGTGGTCGGTGGCCGGACTGACCTGGGTCGGGGAGGGGGCCGGGGGCGATGGCGAGGGTGAGGTTGAGGGCGAGGTTGAGGGTGAGGAGGTGCCGCAGTCTGCGGCCGAGGCGAGGCGGACCCCTCGGTGATCGCCCTCGTCCGCTACCTCTTCACCACCCTGCTGCTCTCCCAGCGCTATCTTGCCCCGCTACTCCTCCTCCTCGGCCTCGTCACCGTGCTGACCAGCAGCGACACCGGTCCGCTCAGCGCGACCTACGGAGCGGTGGCCGGGGCCGTGCTCCCGTGCTCGGTCTGGCTGACCACGGCGCTGATCGGTCTTGAGGACGCGCCGCACCGCTCGATCGTCACCGTGAGCGCCGGAGGCCGGACGCGCGTGCTGCTCGCGACCGTCGCGACGGCCGGGGTGTGGTGTGTGCTGTTCACGGCCGTCGGCCTGGTGCTGCCGCTGCTGCTGGGCAGCCACACACCCGGCCCGGCGGATCTGCTGCTGGGCGTGGTGGCACAACTCGTCTGCGCCGTCACCGGCATGGCGATCGGGGTGGTGTGCTCCCGGCTGGTGTTCCGGCGTCAGGGCTACGCGCTGGCCGCGGCCCTCGTGCTGCTGTCGGCCGCGCTGCTGGGCAGGGGCGTCTCCCCCGTCAACCTCCTGCTCGGCCGCCTCCAGAACACCCCGGACCCGGCGTCCGCCGTGGCACCGGCAGGCGGGCTGCTCGTCCTCGCCGTGGCCCTGCTGGCGGGGGCGCTGGCGGTCACGGGTGCGGTCTCCCGGAGAAGGGCCTGACCCTCGCCCCGCCCGTCCTGTCCGTCTCGCCCATCCCCTCCATCCCGCCCGTCCCCTCCATCCCTCCATCCCGTTCGGCGCGCCCAACTCGCCCGACCTTCCCGTGCGTTGCCCGTTCGGGTAGCAAGCCGCCGCGATGCGTGCAGGCCGGGGCGAACGGGGTGGCCAGGGCCGGTGGGGTGCCGAGAATGCGTCACAGCACGTCGTCCAGCCCTCGCCCCCTGCCCCTACGTCCAGCACCCCGTCCCCGACCGCGTCCAAGTCCCCCCGTCCCCGCCCGCTTTCGGAGGCGCGCCGTGACCGAGACATCCGCTGCTGCCGGACCCGCCGAGGAGATATCCCGGCCCGACGAACGGGGGCCCGACCGCTCCCGCTACCACATCGACCGCCCCCAGTACCGCATCGACCCACTGGGACAGGACTACGAGGCCGAGGGCCGCACCCTCCAGGCGCTCGGCCCCCTGGTCCCCGTGGAACTCACCGACGGGGTGCGCGCCTGGGCCGTGACCCGGCGGGAGGTCTACGACCTGCTCACCACCCACCCCGACCTGCGCAAGAGCCCCACCCACTGGCGCGCCTACCAGGACGGGGAGGTGCCGGACAGTTGGCCGATGCTCCAGCTCCTGGTCACCCCGACCATGCTCATCATGGACGGCCTCGATCACGCCCGGCTCCGCAAGCCGGTCCAGGCCGCCTTCACCACCCGCAGGGTCGAGGCGCTGCGGGGCCGCATCGAGGAGATCGTCGCCGAGCGGCTCGACGTGCTGGCGGCGGCGGGGCCCGAGGCGGTGGTGGATCTGCGCACCACCTTCGCCTTCGAGATCCCGGTGATCGTGATCTGCGAGCTGTACGGGGTGGAGGACACCGAGGAGCGCCACCAACTCACCGTCGACACCGCGCTGTTGATGAGCGGCCGGACGCCCCCGGCGGAGCGGCTGGCCGCCGAGGCGAGCATCTTCGGCGCCATGGCGCGGCTCATCGCCGACAAGCGGGCCCACCCCGGACCCGATCTCACGACCGCGCTGATCACCGAGTTCGACAAGGGCAACATGTCCGAGGAGGAGCTGGCGGGCACCCTGTTCCTCGTCCTGCTCGCCGGTCATGAGACCACCCAGGATCTGATCTGCAATGTCATCCGGCGGCTGGCCGAGCATCCGGAGCGGCTGGCGGGGATCCTGGAGGACGGCGGCACGGGGGCCTGGCGCGGGGTCGTGGAGGAGTCGCTGCGGCTCGATCCGCCCGCGCCCATGAGCATGTTCCTGTACCCGGTGCGGGACATGGCCGTGGCGGGGGTGACCCTGCGCGCCGGGGATCCCATCCTGTGCCATCTCTCGGCGATCAGCCGTGACGACGAGGTCTTCGGCGACCCGCACACCTTCGCACCCGGGCGGCCCAACGCCCATCAGCACCGGGCGTTCGGGCACGGCCCGCACCACTGCCTGGGCGCTCCCCTGGCCCGGCTGGAGGCGATCGCCGCGCTGCCCGCGCTGTACGAGCGGTTCACCATCACCCTCGCCGAGCCGTCGGAGGAGATCGAGTCGGTGGCGTCCTCGTTCGTCAACGCCCCGGCCCGGCTGCCGGTGCGGCTCGCCGTCCGGCGGCCCGGGGAGGACGGCTGACAGCCGGGGAGGACCTCTGGTAACCGGGAGCCCTCCGACACCCCGGGAACACCTCTGAACCCCCTCCACCGATCCCGGCCGTTGATCGCAGCCGTCCGTTAAGGTCGTGCGGGAGCGGCCGGGATACGTCTGTACCCCGCCGCTGCGATGCAGGATCCGTTCCCTGGGGGCACAGTGCGATTGCGAGTCGAGTTCACGACCGAGCCCTTCGATCTCGACCAGCCCCCCGCGCACGCGCTGGTGGCCCGGGACGTGATCGAGGCGGCCGAGCTGGACGCGGTGGACGTGGGGCCCTTCGGCAATACGGCGGAGGGCGGCGCCGACGCCGTCCTCGCCGCGCTGGACGCCCTGCTGCGGCGGACGCTGGAGGCGGGGGCCACCCGGGTCTCGCTCCAGGTCAATGTGGTGGGGGAGGGCGATAGGTGAGCGGCCACGACGCCTTCGTCGCCGCGGTGAAGCCGCTGGTCGACGCGATGGGCGGGGCCCTGCTGCCACCGGAGGAGGCCGGGCCGGACGATGTGGTGCTCGCCTGGGCGGGCACCGACGCCGTCGCCGTACGCCTCCCGCAGCTCGCGGACTCGCTCGATCACATCCTCGCCGCCATGGAGCGCGGTCACGGCAAGCCCCTCGCCGACCTGGACCGCCGGACCAAGCAGGAGATCGTCCGGGCGCTGGAGGCGCGCGGCGCCTTCTCCGTGCGGCACGGGGTGGAGACCGTCGCCGTCGCCCTCGGGGTCAGCCGCTTCACCGTCTACAACTACCTCAACCGGGAGCGGGAGAGCTGACCCCCCGCGCGGCCCATATGTCCGCCCTGACCTGGGATTTCACCCGGTCCCGACCGCCGTTCCGCAGGCCCGCGGAGCGGCGGTCGCCGTCGTCCCGCCTTGTTACCCCGAATTTTCAACAAACTGTTGACGCCGTGTTGTCGAGGGCGTTAGCTATGCGCAGCCCGATCAGCACCAGGCCACGGAGGCTCTCCCGTGACGACCACCTCCACGCCGGGCCTGTCCCGGTTCAACGCCCTTGAGGAACCCGCCGCGCGCACCGCGCTGCACGAGGTCTGCGCCGCCACGGCATGGGTGGAGCGACTGCTCGCCGCCCGGCCCGCCACCACCCCCGGGGACCTGTACGCCGCCAGCGACACCGCCATGACCGCGCTCACCGCCGACGATCTCGGCGAGGCGATGGCCGGGCACCCCCCGATCGGCCGCCCCCGCCCCGGTGACCCCACCTCGGCCCGGGAGCAGTCCGGGATGGCCGGGGCCGCCGAGTCGCTCAGGGCGGAGATGCTCGCCCTCAACCTGGCCTACCAGGAGCGGTTCGGCCATGTCTTCCTGATCTGCGCCACCGGCCGTACCGGCGAGGAGATGCGGGACGCGCTGCGGGAGCGGACCGGCAACCCGCCGGAGCGGGAACGGGAGATCGTCCGCACCGAACTGGGGAAGATCAACCGCATCCGACTCGCCCGACTCCTGGAAGCGGAAGCGGAAGCGGAAGCGGAAGCGGAAGCGGAAGAGGAAGAGGAAGAGGAAGAGGACCGATCCCTATGAGCACCCCCACCACCGCCCCGGTGACCTCGGTGTCCACCCACATCCTGGACACCAGCGCCGGCCGCCCCGCCCGCGGTGTCGCCGTCCACCTCGCGGCCCGGGCCGGCCGGGACGCGGACTGGCGGGCACTCGGCGCCTCCGAGACCGACGCCGACGGCCGGTGCAAGGACCTGCCGGCCCTGCCGGAGGGCACCACCCAGGTACGGCTCGACTTCGCGGTGGAGCCGTACTTCACGACCCAGCGAGCCGATGCGCAGCAGGACGCCCCCGCGAATCGGGACAGCGGTACCGTGCTCCGCCCGGAGACACCGGCCGAACCGGGCGCGTTCTTCCCGGAGGTGGCGATCACCTTCGCCGTGCGCCCCGGCGAGCACTACCACGTACCGCTGCTGCTCAACCCGTTCGGCTACTCCGTATACCGAGGGAGCTAGCAGACACCATGCCCACGTTTCTTGGACAGAACCAGTACGGCAAGGCCGAGAACCGAGTCGTCCGGATCACGCGGGACGGCGCCACCCATCACATCAAGGACCTCAATGTCTCCATCGCGCTGAGCGGTGACATGGCCGAGGTCCACTACTCCGGCTCCAACGCCAACGTCCTGCCGACGGACACCACCAAGAACACCGTCTATGCCTTCGCCAAGGAGTACGGCATCGACTCCGCCGAGCAGTTCGGCATCCATCTCGCCCGGCACTTCGTCACCTCCCAGGACCCCATCCACCGCGCCCGCATCCGGATCGAGGAGTACGGCTGGGAGCGGATCGGGACCACCACCCCCGACCGGGCCGGGCACTCCTTCGCCCGCACCGGCCAGGAGACCCGCCTGACCCAGATCACCTACGACGGCGACACCTGGGAGGTGATCTCGGGACTCAAGGACCTCACCGTCCTCAACTCCACCGACTCCGAGTTCTGGGGCTACGTCAAGGACAGGTACACGACCCTCCCCGAGGCGTACGACCGGATCCTCGCCACCGAGGTCTCCGCCCGCTGGCGGTTCGCCTGGACCGGCGACGACCTGCCGGTGCCCGACTGGGAGGAGTCCTACGAGGAGACCCGACGCCATCTGCTCCAGGCGTTCGCCGAGACCTACAGCCTCTCCCTCCAGCAGACGCTGTACCAGATGGGGGCGCGGATCATCGAGCACCGCGAGGAGATCGACGAGATCCGCTTCTCCCTCCCGAACAAGCATCACTTCCTGGTGGACCTCGCCCCGTTCGAGCTGAAGAACGACAACGAGGTGTACTTCGCCGCCGACCGCCCCTACGGCCTGATCGAGGCCACCGTCCTGCGCGACGGCCGCGAGGCCCGCATCCCGCTGGACCTGACCAACCTCTGAACAGGACGCACCCCATGGCAGCAGTGCAGCGCACCGTGATCGAGAACGCGTCGATCGCGACCGTGGACGCCCACGACACCGAGTACGCCACCGGCCATCTCGTCATCGCCGGGAACCGGATCGAGTCGCTCGGGCCGGGCCGGGCGCCGGACGGCCTGGAGAACGTCGTCCGCCGAATCGACGCCTCCGGGCATCTCGTCACCCCCGGCCTGGTCAACACCCACCACCACTTCTACCAGTGGATCACCCGGGGACTCGCGACCGACCACAACCTCTTCGACTGGCTGGTGGCGCTCTACCCGACCTGGGCGCGGATCGACGAGCCGATGGTGGGCGCGGCGGCCCGGGGCTCGCTGGCGATGATGGCCCGGGGCGGGGTCACCACCGCCATGGACCACCACTACGTCTTCCCGCACGGCTCCGGCGACCTCTCCGGCACCATCGTCCGCGCCGCCCGCGAGATGGGTGTCCGCTTCACCCTCGCCCGGGGCTCCATGGACCGCAGCGAGAAGGACGGCGGGCTGCCCCCGGACTTCGCCGTGGAGACCCTGGACGGCGCCCTCGCCGCCACCGAGGCCACGGTCGCCGAGCACCACGACCCCGCCTTCGACGCCATGACCCGGATCGCCGTCGCCCCCTGCTCGCCCTTCTCCGTCTCCACCGATCTGCTCCGCGAGGGTGCCGCGCTCGCCCGCCGCCTCGGCGTCCGCCTGCACACCCACGGCTCGGAGACCGTCGAGGAGGAGAAGTTCTGCCATGAACTCTTCGGCATGGGCCCCACCGACTACTTCGAGTCCACCGGCTGGCTCGGCGAGGACGTGTGGATGGCCCACTGCGTCCATATGAACGACGCCGACATCGCCGCCTTCGCCCGCACCCGTACCGGCGTCGCCCACTGCCCCTCCTCCAACGCCCGCCTCGCCGCCGGGATCGCCCGCGTCCCCGACCTGCTCGCCGCCGGCGTCCCGGTCGGCCTCGGGGTCGACGGCACCGCCTCCAACGAGTCCGGCGAACTCCACACCGAACTGCGCAACGCCCTCCTCATCAACCGCCTCGGCGCCCACCGCCACCACGCCCTGACCGCCCGTCAGGCGCTACGCCTCGGCACCTACGGCGGCGCCCAGGTCCTCGGCCGCGCCGCCGAGACGGGCTCACTGGAGCCCGGCAAGCTCGCCGACCTGGTCCTCTGGAACCTGGACACCCTCGCCCACGCCTCCATCGCCGACCCGGTCACCGCGCTGGTCCTCGGCGCGGCGGCCCCGGTGACCGCCTCCTTCGTCGACGGCCGCCAGATCGTCGAGAACGGCCGCCTGCTCACCGCCGACGAGGACGCCCTCGCCCGCGAGACCCGCACCCAGGCCCGCCGCCTCGCCGGGATCACCGGGACTACCGGGACTACCGGGACTACCGGGATGACCGGGAGCGCCCGGATCACCGAGAGCGCCACGGCCCCCGTGGGCGGCTGATCCCCCCTGTACTCCGACCGGGAGGGACGGCTCCCGGCCGGTGGCCATGGACCCGAGCGGAGCCATGGCGACCGTCTCCGGGGCGTGCCCGTACGCACCGGCACGCCCCGGAGCACCGCCCCCACCCCTCCCCGTCCGTCTCCCCACCCCGGTCCCGCACGACCGCGTCATCACGCACCACCTCCCTGACACCCACGGCAACGGTGCCGTGCAACCGACCGGAGGAACCGCAGTGCCTGCCGACCGAGTCCCCGCCCAGCCAGCCCCCCGCAAGACACCCGAGCCCCCGGTCCATCCGGTCCCCCCGGTCCATCCGGTGGACGAGAAGCTCCCCGCCCTGAAGATGGCCACGACCGGCCTCCAGCATGTGGCCGCCATGTACGCCGGAGTCGTCGCCCCGCCGCTGATCGTCGGCGCCGCCATCGGGCTCTCCGCCGCCGAACTGACCTTCCTCACCGGCGCCTGTCTCTTCACCGCCGGTCTCGCGACCCTCCTCCAGACCCTCGGCGTCTGGAACATCGGCGCCCGGCTGCCCTTCGTCAACGGGGTCACCTTCGCCGGGGTCGCCCCCATGACGGCGATCGTCGCGACCACCGACGACAAGTCCGACGCCCTGCCCGTCATCTTCGGCGCGGTGATCGTCGCCGGACTCCTCGGCTTCCTCGCGGCCCCCTTCTTCAGCAAGATGGTCCGCTTCTTCCCACCCGTCGTCACGGGTACGGTCATCACCCTGATCGGCATCTCGCTGCTCCCCGTCGCCTTCGGCTGGGCGCAGGGCGCGAGCCCCACCGCCACCGACTACGGCTCGGCCACCAATCTCACCCTCGCCGCCCTCACCCTGGTGATCGTCCTGGTCCTGCGCCGCTTCACCCGGGGTTTCGTGAAGCAGATCGCGGTCCTCCTCGGCCTGGTCCTGGGCACCCTCATCGCGATCCCCTTCGGCGTCACCGACTTCGCCCCGGTCGCGGACGCGGCCGTGATCGGGTTCCCGACCCCCTTCCACTTCGGCGCCCCGCAGTTCCAGATCGCCGCGATCGTCTCGCTGTGCGTGGTGATGGTGGTCTCCATGACCGAGTCCACCGCCGACATGCTCGCCCTCGGCGAGATCGTCGACCGCCCCGCCGACGAGCGGACCATCGCCGCCGGACTGCGCGCCGACACCCTCGGCTCCGCCCTCAGCCCCCTCTTCAACGGCTTCATGTGCAGCGCCTTCGCCCAGAACATCGGCCTGGTCGCCATGACGAGGATCCGCAGCCGGTACGTCGTCGCCACGGGCGGCGGGTTCCTGGTCCTGATGGGCCTGTGCCCGATGGCGGCGTCACTGATCGCGGTCGTCCCCCGCCCCGTCCTGGGCGGCGCGGGCGTCGTCCTCTTCGGCTCGGTCGCCGCCAGCGGCATCCAGACCCTGGTCCGCGCGGGCCTCGACAGGGACAACAACGTCCTGATCGTCGCCGTCTCCCTGGCCGTCGGCATCATCCCCATCTCGGCGCCGGAGTTCTACCACGCCTTCCCGGAGACCGCCCGCATCATCCTGGACTCCGGCATCTCCACGGGCTGCGTCGCCGCGGTCCTCCTGAACCTGGTCTTCAACCACATCGGCAAGGGCACCCGGGACGCCCAGGACGTCACCCACCCGATGGAGGCGGGGGAGGAGATCAGCGGGGCGGCGGGGCATCAGCGGGCGGCGGCGGGATAGCGCCCTCGGGCGGTGATCCGCCGCGCGGACCACCAAGGACGGGACGCGAGAGCGCCGATGAGGGCTCCGGCGACATTGAGCAGCACATCGTCCACGGAGCCGACCCGGCCGAGCGCCAGCAGGTACTGCGCGCCCTCCACGCAGAGGGACATCAGGGCCGCGACAGCGGCGACCCGTGCGAAGCCGCGGCACCTCCGGCTCCGCACGGGGAGCAGGGCGCCGAAGAGAAACAGCAGCGCCATGTTGCCGCCGACGTTGACCAGCGTCACTTCGGAGAAGGCCACCTGTGCGGTGCCGAACGCGGTGGAGAGTTCACCGAACGGAACGACGCTCAGCGTCCGTCCGCTGCCGTAGCCCCGGGACAGAGTCGCGCAGAGAAACGGCAGGACGGACGCGGCCAGCAGACCGTCGAGTACCGCGAGGCGGCGCATTCCCGGCCCCGGGGTTCGTCCCATCACGAACCGGTGCACCAGCCACGCCACCGTGATGGACAGCGGCACTCCGAAAAACAGCGCCACGGCCAGTTCGTCCGCGTAGAGGCTCAGTACTCGACTCATGGTGCTCTTTCCGCTACAACCCCATCAGCCCCGGCTCCGCCGCGAGCTGTCTGAACCGGCCGCCCGGATCCGCGACCAGCCGCCGCGCGGTGAGGTCCATCAGCCCCGACACACCCTCCACCTCCGCGGCGAGCGTCCCGTCCGCCTTCTCGATCCGCTGCACCACCCGGAACGTCTTGCCCTCGCCCCAGACGAACGCGCAGGTCACCCGCACCTCATCACCGGCCAGCAGCTCACTGCGGTACCGGATCACCGTCTCCAGCACCACCGGCCCCAGCCTGCTGTCCGTGAGATCCCGCTGCCGGATCCCGGCCGCCTCCAGCAGCGACCAGCGCGCGTGCTCGGCATAGCTCAGATACACCGCCTGATTCAGATGCCCCTGCACATCCGTCTCGTACCCGCGCACGGTCACCGGCACCGCGAACTCTTCCCTCACCACGACTCCTCGCCATCGCCCACGCCCATCGCCCCCGATCCTGGCACGCCCCCCACCCCTCACACCCGGCGCGGCGACGCCAGCAGATAGCGGCTCCGGCTGCGCGGGTCGGTGTACTCACCCGGCTGCCACCCCGCCCCCTCCAGCGTCTCCGCGTACCCCACCAGCGCCGCCGCGTCCGAGTCATGGACCGCCACCGCCTCCGGCTGCGGAGTCGCCCGCACCCGGTACCCGCCCGACGCCCCCTCCGCCGGCCGGTGCCCCGCCGCCTCCAGCGCCAGCGCCGCCGCCTGCACCAGATGACCCCGCTCCCACCCGCACGGCCGGTCCACCGCCCCGTCCCGATTCGTCATCCGCCGCAGCTCCAGCAGCCCCTGCCACGCACTGCGCACCTCCCGCGCCCTCGCCGCCCCCGACTCCGGCGGCCGAGCCTCCTCACCCCCGACCCGCGCCGCGAACACCCCGGAATCGGCCCTGACCGGGACCTCCTCCGGCACAGCTCCCCGCGGCGCCTCCCGCAGCCGGTGCCCCGCCGGAGTCAGAAAGTGCTCGTGCGGCGGCCTCGGATGCCGGAACGCCAGCCCCCGCCTCACCAGCGCCGCGAGCTGCGCCTCCGTACCCCGCAGCCGCCCCGTCACCGGATCGGCCCCCTCGATGACCCGCCGCTGCGCGGCCGTCGCCGGTCCCGCCATACCCGCCCACCTCCCCGGAGATCCCCCTCCCTCCGAAGGCTACGACCCGGGTCTGACATTCCACCCCGCGATCACCGGCCACCCGTGCTCATAGCTCAACCGCCCCAACGCCCCCGTCGCCAACTGGAACAACGCCCCGTCCTCCGGCGCCAGCCCCAGCCGCCGCGCCGTCAGCACCCGCAGAAAGTGCCCGTGCGCCACCAGCACCACACACCCCTCGTTGTTCGCCAGCGCCGCGTCCACCTTCGCCAGCATCCGGTCCGCCCGCCGCGACACCTGCTCCACGCTCTCGCCCGGATGCTCCACCGGCCCCGGCTCCACCCCGTCCGTGAACAGGAACCACCCCGGCCGGTCCCGCTGGATCTCGACGGTCGTGATCCCCTCGTACGCCCCGTAGTCCCACTCCATGAGATCGACGTCCGGCCGCGCGTCCGGCAACCCGATCAGCTCCGCTGTTTCCCGCGCCCGCTGCGACGGACTCACGAACGCGGCACCGATCCGATGCGACCGGATCAGCGGCACCAGCGCCCGCGCCTCCGCGCGCCCGTGCTCGGTCAGCGGGACGTCCGTGCGCCCGGTGTGCCGGCCGCTCCGCGACCACTCGGTCTCACCGTGCCGTACGAGAAAGAGATCACCCATGCCCTCAGGCTACGACTACGTCCCTTCAGGCGAAGGTCTCTGTTCATCCGGGAAGTATCTGGAGAGAAGTTCTCCATCTACATCTTTCCCACCGTTAGGTTCCGGCCATGACTTCACTTCTTCGCAAGGCCGGAAGCAAGATCGGCCTGCTGGCCGGTGCCGCCGCGCTCGCCGCCACCGCCGGTCTCGCGACCGCCACCCCGGCCGCCGCCGGTACGCCCGACCGCTGCAACGGGCTCGCACTCTGCCTCTTCGAGCACAGCAACTACGACGGCACGGCGTGGGTGTGGTTCTCCGTGCCGCGCTCCGATAGCGTGAGGGCGGGCAACGATGCCACCTCGTCCCTCGTCAACAATTCCGCGAACAGCCTGTGCTTCTACGAGAACCAAGGCACGGGACTGGAGTTCAGGATCGGTCCCTGGGAGCGGTGGGGCAGCGTTCCGTCGTGGATCAACGACAAGATCAGCTCCTTCAGGATCTGCTGACGATATGACGGCCCGCCCCGGTGAGGTGCCGGGGCGGGGATGTGCGTCAGCGCTCGGCGGCGTAGCC
The DNA here is from genome assembly GCF_040683675.1 of Streptomyces sp. NPDC093252. Lineage (NCBI taxonomy): Bacteria > Bacillati > Actinomycetota > Actinomycetes > Kitasatosporales > Streptomycetaceae > Streptomyces > Streptomyces sp. NPDC093252. The sequence goes on from NZ_JBFBEM010000007.1 coordinate 432,586, forward strand.
GATGAACGCGGTCCAGCGCTCACGCGGGAAGGTGAGCTGGTCGCCGTTTATGTGCTTGGAGTCGCGGATGTGGATGGTCTGGGGGGCGAGGGCGACTTCCACGCAGGCCGCCGTCTCGTTGGTGCTATAGCTGCTCTTGTACCAGTGCAGAGCGGTCATGTTTCTCCCAGCAGTTTCTCGATGTAGGCCAACGAATCGCGGGGCGAGAGGGCCTGACCTCGGATCGTGCCATAGCGGATCGACAGGATCTGAACCTCCTTCGGCCCAGCGAACAGGCGGTTGGTGAAGGGCACTTCGTCGTAGGCCACGGTCTCTCCGCTGAGCAGTCGCAGCAGTCGGACCGGCCCTGAGATGCCCGCGTGCTCCTCCAGGTCAAACGGCATGACCTGGATGTCTACGTTACGCCGCTCGCCCATCTCCAACAGATGTTCGAGCTGCTTCCGCATGACCATCCTGCCCCCGAGGGGCCGTCGCAGTGTCGCCTCATCCTGGATGAAGCTGAAGACCGGGGTGGGATCCTGGTCGAACATGCTCTGCCGGTCCAAGCGTCCGGCGGTCAAGGTCTCCAACTCGGCCTCGGAGTAGGGCGGGCGCCGCATTGCGTAGAGCGCCCTGACGTAGTCCGGTGTCTGGAGCAGGCCGTCGATGACGGTATCGGTGTAGGCGCAGACCTCGATCGTCTCCGCTTCCAGCTTCGCCAGGTCGCGCACCTTCTTGGGGTACTTGGCCTGGGCCACGTCCCGCCGTAACCCCACGATCAGACCGTCGGCGCCCAGCGCCTCATCGGCTGCCTTGAGGAACTTCTCGCTCGGCACTCGCCTGCCGCGCTCCACCGCCGATACTTGCTCCTCGCTGTACCCCACCAGCTTCCCCAGCTCCGCCTGTGTCAGCCCCTTCCGCTGCCGACACAACTTGATGACCCGACCCACCGTCTTGAGGACCGCCCTCGCCTCCTCGTCGTCGGCGATGCGCGGCTCGGTCTCGTCACTCATCTCTCAGACACCTCCTCGTGTCGCTTCGTGCCCAACTCCCCATAGACGCACCGAGCAACGCCGCGCGGCCCGGACAAGCCCGGACAACGGTCGGACAGTGACGCTGTGTACGGCCGCCATTACTGGCCACTGTAGGGACGCCCAACCACTCTCAGTGACATGAACTACGGAATCCGTCTCCCCGCCACCCCCGCCGGGGCCCGGTTCGCCCGGCACTGCGCGATCGGGAAACTGCACGACTGGGGCTGGCCCCCCGACACCGACGCGAGCCGTACCGCCGCCCTGCTGGTCGCCGAACTCGCCACCAACGCCGCCACCCACGGACGCCTGCGGGGCCGCGAGTTCCGGCTCGGGCTCACGCTCCGCCCGGAGGGGCATCCGACGCTCCGGATCGAGGTGACCGACGCCCGCCCCGAACGGCGTCCGCCCCTGCCCGGGTGCGTTCCTCCGGTGGCCCTCGACGCCGAGTCCGGCCGGGGGCTCGCCCTGGTGGAGGCGCTGGCCATCGACTGGGGAACCGCCGGAGGCGACCCGTACACCAAGACCGTGTGGTGTGAGGTGGCGCTGAAGTGAGGTGGGGTCCGATGGCGTCAACCCGGCCGCGTTCAATTCACCCTGGGTGAGCGGTGTTTCCGGCCAGGGCGGGCGTGACGGGCGGGATGGGGGAGGCGGTGGTGGTGTCCGGCGGCGGGGGAATGGCCGTAAACCCGCTGTCACGGGTTGGCCGGAGCTGACGGGGCGCCACTGTACGGAGTCGTCATCCCGCGATTCGCTACTGAACGTAGTGGCCATCTCGGTCAACTCGGTCAACTCCGTCCACTCCGAGGAGAACAACCATGTCCACCCCGCCCCCGCCGCTCCGTGTCGCCCTCGTCAACGGCAGCTTCGAGCAGCCCGCCGTGACGGACTTCGAGATCCTGCCCGACTCCTCCCAGACACAGGCGCCGAAGAGAGTCCCCGGCTGGCTCACCACCGCCTCCGACCACATGGTGGAGCTGTGGCGCTCGGGCTTCCTCGGGGTGCCGTCCGCCGAGGGGGCCCAGTTCGCCGAGCTGAACGCCAACGAGGTCTCCACCCTCTACCAGGACCTCCCCACCACCCCCGGGACCACCCTGTACTGGCGCCTCTACCACCGGGGCCGCCTCGGCGAGGACACCATGGCGCTGGACATCGGCGCCCCGGGGTCGGTGGTGGAGCAACGACGCTTCTCCGACGGCAAGAACGCCTGGGGCTACTACACGGGCACGTATGTCGTCCCGGCCGGGCAGACCCTGACCCGGTTCGCGTTCCGCTCGATCGCCGCGGCCGGCGGCAACCGGGGCATCGGCAACTTCCTGGACGGCATCTTCTTCGGCACCGCCCCCTACATCGTCCTCGACAAGACCGCGATCCCCGCCGGGCCGCTGGAGGTCGGCGACGTCCTGACGTATCGGGTCACCGTCCGGAACGAGGGCGGCGGGGCGGCCGACGCGCTGGTCCTGACGGATGTCGTCCCGCCCGGGACGACATATGTGCCGGGCTCGCTGCGGATCGTCGACGGGCCGAACACCGGGGCGCTGACCGACGCGCCGGGCGACGACCAGGGGCACTACGACGCCGCGGCCGACCAGGTCGTGTTCTATCTCGGCGCGGGTGCCTCCGGCGCGGTGGGCGGGTCGCTGCCCAACACCGAGAGCCTGCCGGGCGGGACCACCGTCGAGTACCGGGTCGTCATCGACCTCGCCAGCGCCGGATCCTTCGTCCGGAACACCGCGTCGGCGACCTACGAGAACCGGCTCGGTGAGACCCCGCAGACCCTGACCGCCACCTCCGACGAGGCCGTCACCGAGGTCAAGCCCGCCGCCGACCTGAGCGTGACCAAGGCCGCCGACCTCACCACCGTCACCGTCGGGCAGACGGTGACCTATCGCGTGACGGTCGCCAACTCCGGGCCCAACCAGGCGACCGGCGTCCGGGTCACCGACCGGCTGCCCGAGGGGCTCGCCTTCCTCTCCGCGGAGGGTCCGGGGCTGTACGACCCGGCCACGGGCGAGTGGGCGGTCGGTACCCTCCCCGTCGGCGCCACCGCCGCCCTCGTCCTGCGCGCCAAGGCCACGACGACCGGCCTCGTCCACAACACCGCCACCGCCACGGCGAACGAGAAGGATCCCGACCCGACCGACAACACCGACTCCGTCGCCGTCTGCGTCGAACCGGCACCGGTCTGCTGCCCGCCCTGCGGGTAGCCGGGACCCGATTTCCTATGATGAACGGCCGCGAAGAGAGGACGGCCGACCGATGCACCCCCGTGGCCCCGGAATGTTCTGCTGGCTCGATCTCAAGACCCATGACGTCGGGGCCACGGTGACTCTCCTGGCCGAGTCCCTGGGCTGGCGGCCCGCGGAGCCCCAGGCGCTGCGGGCCGCGGCCGTTCTCGCCCACGACGGTCATGTGGTGGCCGGGCTGAGCGATCTCTCCCATCCGGTCTACCCGCCCGGCACCCCTGAGCACATCGCCTGGTACCTGGCCGTGGACGATGTCGAGGCCCGTACGCGGGCCGCGCTCGACGCCGGGGCGCGGCTCGTGGTCGAGCCCTTCGAACTGCCCGGGGTGGGTGCCATGAGCACCCTGCTCGATCCGCTCGGCGCGGCCGTCTCGCTGTGGGAGCAGCGCGGGTTCGCCGGGTGGACCCACGCACCCGGGACCCCCGCCACCCCGGGCGCCCCGCATCACCGGGGCGGCGATCCCGACGCGGCCCGGGACTTCTACCGCCGCGCGCTCGGCCTCGACGATCCCGGGGTCCGCTTCGGGCCCGGCGACGACGACGGCACCTGGGTGCCGCGGATCAACGGGCTCACCGAGGCGCTGCTCACCCCCGGCGGCGTCACGCTCCCGCCGTCCGGCGCAGCCTGAGCATTCTGACCGCCAGGAAGATCGCCGCGGCGGCGTTGGGGATGAGGAAGCTGGGTCGCAGGAGCTGTCCGTCGACGGGCCGGAGGTCCGCGTCCAGGCGCAGGCGGAGCTGGCCCGGCTTCCCGGGGGCCCTCGCCCCGTCCCACACCCGCTTCTCGTACTCCCAGCCCCACTCGAAGGTCCGGCCCATCTCGCGGGCGATCCGGTTCTCCTGCCGGAACCAGTTCCGGTCCTCGATGATCAGCGCCATGCAGATCTCGGGGCGCAGGGTGAGCAGGTTGCAGGAGACCCCGGTGTATCCGAGGTGACCCCGCCCGCTGTCCAGCAGGGCCTTGAGGCGGGTGATCTCGGGTTCGTCCTCGGGGTCGGGGATCACCACCGAGTACTGGGGGTGCTCATGCTCCTCCGCCGCGTACAACTCCTCGCTCCACTCCCGGAAGAAGTTGCGCCGGACCGAGTACTCCATCAGCGGCGACGGTGAGGTCTCGTCGTACGGGGCGAAGATCCCGGACGGGGCGACATGGTTGAAATGGGCGTGCGTGGCGACATCGCGGGACCGCTCCGGGAGCAGGATGTCGTAGCCTCCGTCCCCGGTGGCGGTCACGACGACGGTGGCGTGGGAGAGGGCCGCGTCGCGGTGGCGGCCGTCGGTGACGGGGTCCCCGACCTGCCGGTGGAGCCAGGAGCGCCGGGGGAGTTCACGCAGCGGCACGGGCCGTGCCGGGTCGGCCGTCAGCGACTCCATCATCTCGGCGTCGAGATCCTCCGAGGTGGCCAGCGAGGTGAAGTAGCGGCCCATCCCGCAGTCGATGGTGACGGCGCCCCCGGGACGCAGACGCAGTTGGCGAAAGCCGTAGGCGGCCCCCGGGAAGAAGCGGCGGCGGTCCGCCGCGCTCGCGCCGCGATAGCGGTCCACATAGGTGAGGAAGGCGTCCCGGCCGCCCTCCGGGTCGTAGTCCCCCGCGTACTCGTCCTCCGCCGGGACCCGGCGGTCCCGCAGCGTCCCGACGGCCGACTCCGTGTTGTGCCACTGGCCGGGCGGTGCCGGGAACACGCAGATGGGGTGCTGGACGCCCCAGAGGTCGACGGGCGGGTAGGAGGGGTAGAGGCTGCGCAGGGTACTGAGCACGCCCGAGCCGCTCAGGACCCTCGCCCGTTCCTCCGCCTTGCGGAACTTCTCCCGGATCGCGGCGGATTCCAGCGGGGACGGAATGATCCGTCCATCGGTGGCCGCCTTCCAGAACTCCAGCCACTCCGCCTCGGTCCCGGCGTCCGTGACACCGTTGCTCCCGGCCAGTTCGATGCAGCGGCGCAGCAGCGGGCGGAACAGCGGCCAGTCCGCGAGGCTCTTCCGCGTACCGCTGAGAGCGTTGTGCAGCGTGCTGCGCGGAATGTGCGGCACCAGCCGCTCGAATTCGTCGTACGACGGATTGCCCGCGCGTTTGCGCAGGCGCTCGAACTCGCCCGTGAAGCGGAGAGCCGCAGCGATCTCGTCGGCGGTCGGCATCGTCCCCCCTGAAGTGACTTCGCCCGCGCTTCCCGCCACCTTGGCAGCTCCCGCCGCCCCCGGCCAGGGTGCGCCCCCGGCCCGTTCGGATTCGTCCAGAGATCGCGGAACGCGGCGAAGGCGCACGGTACACAGAGGGGGTGCCGCAAGGGCCGACAAGGTCCGATCAGGGTCGACAAGGTCCGATCAGGTCCGATCAGGGTCGACAAGGGCCGACCAGGCCGAAGCAGGGCCGAGACGCGCCGAGTTGAGAGGGAGAACCGCCATGAAGTCCCGCCCGGGAGTACCCCGGGACGCCGCCCGGAGCGTCCCTGTCCCGCCCGTCCAGCCGGACCCCGCCGCCCCCGTCCGGGAGAGCGGCGCGGACGGAGAGCCCCGCCGGTTCACGGTGCTCCGTGTCGTGCTGGGCGGGGCTGTCGCCGGTTTTTCCCGCGCCCTCTTCGACCGGCTGCTGAGTCAGCTCCACTTCTGAGTCCCGGGGCCGGACGGCGTCCCGTCCCGCTACTGCCGGTACCCGCTCAAGAACCGCCCGATCCTCCCGATCGCCGCCTCCAGGTCGTCGGCGTGCGGGAGGGTCAGGATGCGGAAGTGGTCGGGGGTGGGCCAGTTGAAGCCCGTGCCCTGGACGACCTGGATCTTCTCGCGGAGCAGCAGGTCCAGGACGAAGCGTTCGTCGTCGTGGATCCGGTGGACCTTGGGGTCCAGACGGGGGAAGGCGTACAGCGCGCCCATGGGCTTGACGCAGGACACGCCCGGGATCTCGTTGAGCTTCTCCCAGGCCACGTTCCGCTGGTCGTGGAGTCTGCCGCCGGGGGACGTCAGATCGCTGATGGACTGGCGTCCGCCCAGCGCCGCCTGGATCGCGTACTGCGCCGGGGCGTTCGCGCACAGGCGCATGGAGGCCAGCATGGTGAGGCCCTCCAGGTAGTTCCGGGCGTGCTGGCGCGGGCCGGTGACGACCAGCCAGCCGGAGCGGAAACCCGCCACCCGGTAGGTCTTGGAGAGGCCGCAGAAGGTGAGGACGACCAGGTCGGGGGCGAGCGCGGCGGCCGAGTGGTGCACGGCGTCGTCGTAGAGGATCTGGTCGTAGATCTCGTCGGCGAAGACCATCAGGCCGTGGCGGCGGGCCAGGTCGAGAATGCCCTCAACGATCTCCTTCGGGTACACCGCGCCGGTGGGGTTGTTCGGGTTGATGATGACGACCGCCCTGGTGCGGTCGGTGATCTTCGCCGCCATGTCGTCCAGGTCGGGGTACCAGTCGGCCTGTTCGTCGCAGAGGTAGTGGACCGCCCTGCCCCCGGCGAGGGTGGTGACGGCCGTCCAGAGGGGGAAGTCGGGGGCCGGGATCAGGACCTCGTCGCCGTCCTCCAGGAGGGCCTGGACCGCCATCGAGACCAGTTCCGAGACGCCGTTGCCGAGGAAGACGTCGTCCACGTCCACCTCCAGACCGAGGGTCTGGTAGCGCTGGGCCACCGCGCGGCGGGCCGTCAGGACGCCGCGTGAGTCGGTGTAGCCGTGCGCCCGCGGCAGCATCCGGATCATGTCCTGGACGATCTCCTCCGGCGCCTCGAAGCCGAACAGCGCCGGATTCCCGGTGTTCAGGCGCAGCACGCTGTGGCCCGCCTCCTCCAGCGCGTTGGCGTGCTCTATCACCGGTCCGCGGATCTCGTAACAGACCTCGCTCAGCTTGCTCGACTGCCGGAACTCCATGCGACGCTCCTCCGGGAACTTCCGGGAACTTGTGATGCTTGGTTTTACCAAGTGGCCGCTTGGAAAGTCCAACAACATGTCTAGACTGCGTCGCATGTCACCACGCCGAAGCTACGACCAGTACTGCTCCGCGGCCCGTGCCCTCGATGTCGTCGGCGACCGCTGGACCCTGCTGATCGTCCGGGAACTGCTGGCCGGGCCGCGCCGGTACACCGATCTGCACGCGGACCTGCCCGGCGTGAGCACCGATGTCCTCGCCTCACGGCTGCGGGACATGGAGCGGGACGGGCTGAGCGGCCGGCGCAGACTGCCCCCGCCCGCCGCGGCCTACGTCTATGAACTCACCCCGCGCGGGCGCCGGTTGCTGCCCGTCCTCCAGGCTCTGGGGGAGTGGGGCGAGGACGAACTCGGCGACCGGCGCCCCACCGACGCCGTCCGCGCCCACTGGCTCGCCCTGCCCCTGCTCCGGGCCCTGGGGGAGGGACTGGGAGAGGGACTCGGGGAGGAGGAGGGGGTGGTGGTGGATGTGCGGTCGGAGGACGGGGAGTTCCATCTGCGGGTGGGGGGCGGTGGCGGTGGTGGTGGCGGTGGTGGCGCGGTGTACGGGGACGGGGGTGCGCCGGGGGAGGCCGATGTGGTGCTGGAGCTGGACTCCCGTACCGGCGCCGATCTCGCCCGGGGGCGGATCGGTCTCGCCGACGCCGTGCGGGAGGGGCGGGTCGTGGTCGGCGGGGACGGCCCGCTCGCCAAGGCACTGCGGGAGGGGTGAGGGGGGAGGGGGAAGGCCCGTCAGGGGGATGGGGAAAGCCCGCCACAGGGGGTGCGGCGGGCCTTCCGGTGGTCGGTCAGGGGCGGGGCGGGCGGCCCGAACCCCGGGTCAGGGCGTAGCCGCCGACCCCCGCCAGCGCGGCCAGCGCGCCGCCGATCGCCGTCCACACCCAGCGGTCCGACCAGCGGCCCGACGCCCAGCCGTCCTCCGGCTCGATCGCGGAGAGCACCGCCGCCGTCGTCGTCGAGTCGTCCTCGGGGTCCTGCGCCGAGGTGACCCCCACGCCCGGCACCAGTGGCTCGGACAGCGCCCCGTCCACCGCCGCCGCGCCGCCGATGTCCCGGGCGTCCACCCGCACCTCGGTGCGGACCGGCAGCCCCAGATCGGCGGTCGGCAGGCCCGGCGCGGTGAGCCGGACGTAGTACGTGCCCGGCAGCGGGTCGTTCGCCCACGGCTCGGACCACGCCCGGACCGTCCGCAGGGTGCAGGCCAGCTCGACCGAGGCCGCCCCGGCCGCCGCCGTCCGGGTCTGCGCCCCGTACTGGCACGCCTGGCGGCGCCGCAGACCGTCGTACACGTCGATCTGCCAGGTCTGCGCGGCATGCGCCTCGGGCAGCTCCACCGTCGCCGTGACGGTCGGGCGCTGCCCGGAGTCGGCCGGGAAGGACCAGTACAGGTAGTCACCGGCGGAGGCGTCGGCCGTGCCGGGCTGCGCCTGGGCCAGCTCGGTCGCGGTGCGGAACGACGTGCCCGCCGAGGTCGGGGCCCCGGAGGGGGAATCGCCGGTCGGGGAAGGGGTCGTGTCCGCCGCCGCGGGGGCCGTCGCCAGGGCGAGGGTCAGGAAGGCGCCCGTCAGCGCTCGTACGATCCGCATCAGCTCGTCCTCCAGACCGCGACCCGCCAGCGGGACACCCAGCCCCACAGCAGCCCCGCCACAAAACCGGTCAGTACCAGCGCGCCCAGCAGCCACCAGCCGCGCCCCAGGCCGAACGCGGCCACATCGGACGCGGGCGACGGCCCGTCCACCAGGTCCACGGTCAGCTCCAGCGGCAGACCGGGGGTGGTCTTCACGCCGGAGGCCGGGGAGAAGGAGTGGGTCACCTGGAGGCACACCGTCTCCGGGGTCTCGTTCTCGTTCTCGTTCTCGTTCTCGTCGTCCTCGTCCTCGGCCTCCGGCCTCGGGTAGCGCAGGCCCGTCGACAGGACGTCCGTGCGGCCCGTCCCGGCCGCCTCGCCCCGGACGATCTCCCGGCCCGACGCCGTCACCGCCCGCAGCAGCACCCCGTAGTGCGGGGCCACCGCCCGGTCCGCCGACACGCTCACCGAGGCCCGCACCTCCTGGCCCGGCGCCACCTCCACCCGGTACCAGCGGGCCTGCCCGAACTCCTGGCGGTCGGTGTAGAGACCGGACGTCAGGGCCGGAGCCCCGGCGCAGCGGTCCGCGCCCTCCACCGCGACCGGCACCACCACCGGATCGGCCGCCCGGTCCACCAGTTGGTTCACCCGGTCGGTCAGCTCGTCGGTGTGCTCGATCGAGGTGTACGTACCGCCGGTCGCCTCCGCGATGCAACTGAGCTGCTGCCGCATCCTGGTGTTCGGGACCAGCCCCAGGGTGTCGATGGTCAGGCCGATGCCCTTCGCGGCGATCTCCCGGGCCACCTCGCAGGGGTCCAGCGGGGCGCAGGTGTCCTCGCCGTCGCTGATCAGCACGATGCGGCGGGAGCCGGTGGCCCCGTCCGCGCCGGTCCCGCCGTCGAAGTCGCCGGCGGCGGCCAGCAGCGCCGGGCCGATCGGGGTCCAGCCGGTGGGCGCCAGCGTCGCCACCGCCGTCTTCGCCTCGGTCCGGTCCAGCGGGCCCACCGGGTAGAGCTGCGCGGTGTCCTCGCAGCCCCGCTCGCGGTCGTCGCCCGGATAGTCCGCGCCCAGGGTGCGGATGCCGAGCCGCACTTCCTCGGGGGTGGCGTCCAGCACCTCGTTGAACGCCTGCTTGGCCGCGGCCATCCGGGACTGTCCGTCGATGTCCCGCTCCCGCATGGAGCCGCTCACGTCCAGCACCAGATTGACCTGGGGCGCGGGGGCCCTGGTCTCGTCGGTCTCGTCGGCGAGCGCCGTGGACGGGAACGCGAGCCCGGCCGCCAGCGCGGCCAGCAGGGCACCCACGCCCGCCGCCCGCCGTGTACTTGTGATCATCGGCGGATCCTATTGAGCGTGGGTAACCGGCTTCAAAACGGTTGGTCAAGAGCTGGTATGACGGTGGGTCACCGAAGTGGATTGGGCAACTCCGCCCAGAGATCGCCCTGTCGGTCCGGCGTCAGCCGCATCAGCGTCAACGCCTTCGCGGGGACCGGGCCTTCGCGCAGGGCACGGGTGTCGGGGGTGCGGGGCAGATCCGCGAGGGCGGCGTCCAGTACGGCACCCAGGGCGGGGCCCGAACCCGCCGTCGCCGCCAGCGTCCCGGCGACCAGGGAGCCGAACAGCTTGCGTCGCAGGGCGTCCTGATCGTCCGCCAGGATGCGGGCGGGCAGTGCCGGGACCTCGATACCGTGCCCGGCCAGCCGGGCGGGGCTGACCCGGATGTCCGCGAGATCCCGGTACACCAGCCGGACCGGCGCGTCCTCGGCGGAGAGCACGACCAGCAGATTCTGCCCGTGCGCCTCCAGCGCCACCCCCAGCTCCAGCAGCCGCAGACCCACGGCGAGGACGAGGCGGGCGAAGTCCGTGAGCCAGGCCGCCGACTCCGGCAGCCCGGTCAGCGGCAGCGCCGCCACCGGTACGACCCGCTCCCCCCGGCCCGCGTACACCTCCGGCGACTCCCGCAGCACGGCGGCCAGTTCAGGTGTGCCGTCCGTGACCGCGCCCAGGGTGCGGGTGATGTGCAGCAGCCCGTCCGTCCGCGCCGCCAGGCGCTCCGCGAAGGCCGACAGCAGCGCGGACGAGGTCACCGAGGGGACGGAGATGTCCCGCACGGAGGAGGTCAGACGGGCGCTCAGGGCGGTCTTGACATGGGGTCCGGCGGGGAGGGCGAGGGTGCGCAGGGACATCAGGGGGTGCGCGGGGCGGTTGTCGTCGTAGGGGTGGTGGTGGTGCCGGTGGTTGTGGGCGGGGGTGTGGGTGTGTCCGGCCTCGGTGTAGCGCCGCCGCTCGTCGTCGTTGCGCCGCCGCTCTCCGTCGTGGCGGAGCCGCTCTTCGTCGTGGCGGGGCTTGAGGACGTGGGCCGCCTGCCAGGGGTGCACCGGCACCAGCAGACGGCTCCCGGCGCGCAGCGCGTCCGGCCAGTCGCCCGACACCAGCGCCCGGTCCGCCGGGACCGGCACCAGCCCCAGGCGCACCAGCGGACGGTGCTCGGGCGCGTACGCGAACTGCTCGGCCACCGAGAAGCCCGGCCGGGCCCGGCAGTTGGGGTGGTACGGATGCCCGTCCACGACCCGCTGCTCCCACTCCCGGTCCCGGGTGGGGGTCTCGTCCGGCAGCTCCCGCTGCGCGGCCCGGGAGAGCGCCAGGGAGGCCGCGCTGTGCGCCAGCTCGGCGGCGAACCCGTCGCCGTGCGGGACGGCGAGGGCGGCCAGCAGGCGGGCCGGGTCGTCGTAGGGGCGGCCGTCCAGGTCGACGGCGGGGGCGTAGGCGCGGGTCGCGTAGGGGTCGGCGGCGGGGCCGTGCAGCCGCCGTCCGTCGCGCAGCCGCAGGGTGACGCCGTCGGCGGAGCGGTCGCGGGCCTCGACCCAGGGCAGCGGCTCATGGGCCAGGGCCCGCCAGAGCCGGGTCAGCACGGCGGCGCGGGCGCGGGGCAGCTCCGCCCGGAACCCGGCGGTCAGTCCGGGCCGGACCAGGGCCAGCTCGGCGGCGACCTCGTCGGCGGCTGCGGGGGGTGGGTACACGGGGGGTCTACCTCCGGTGGTGCGTGGTGCCTGGGGCGGGTTGCGTGGTGCGTGGGTTTTGCTTCGTGCCTGGGTGGGGTGGTGCTGGGCATGAGGCGGGTGGCGCCGGTCGTGGGGCGGGTGGTGTCGGTCGTGGGTGCGGGCGGGCGGGTCCGTCGTGCGGGGGATACTGATCGTCCCCGCCCCAATGAACCGTACGAGCCGCAGGGAACGAGAAGAACGCGTGGATCCCATCCCCCCGCCCGCCGCCACCGGCGTCCCGGCCGACGCCCTCGCCGCCGCGCCGCTGCTGAACTGTCTGCTGCGGGAGGCCGCCGAGGCGGTGACACCGGACGGTGGCCCGGGGAAACGGTTCACCTACCGGCTCCTCGGCACCGGACGGCTGCTTCGGGTGCGCGGCGACCGGCGGCCCGCCCAACCGGAAGTCTGCACGAACGGACAGTGGCAGCCGCTCTCCCACACCGGCCTGGTCGACCTGGTCGCCGAGGAGCTGACCCGGCACACCGGCCGCGCCAACGCCGCACTGCCCGCCGAGATGCGGGACAGCCGGGACGTGGTGGCGGCACTGCTGGCCGCCCGCGCGGACGCCGAGCCGCCCCGGGACCCGTATCTGCTCTCCGAACAGTCCCTGCTCACCGGCCACCCCCATCACCCGGCGCCCAAGGCGCGCGGCGGCGGTCCGGCGAGCGGCTGGCTCCCGTACGCGCCGGAGGCGTACGCCCGCTTCCCGCTCACGCTGCTCGGGCTGCGCGCGGACGCGGTGGTGGAGGAGGGCGACACGAGCGCCCTGGACGCCCTGGGTGCCCTCGGTACCGTCCCGCCCGGCTACCGCGCGCTGCCCGCCCACCCCTGGCAGCTCGCCCTGCTCGGCGACCGCCTCGCCCCCGCCTTCGCCGACGGCCGCCTGATCCGGCTCGGCACGACACCGTTCGCGGTGTGGCCGACGGCGGCGATCCGGACGGTGTATGTGCCGGGGGCGGGGGATTCCGGGTCCGAGGAGGGCGCCTCAGGGGTGGATGGTGACCGGTCCGCCGGGGACTTCTTCCTGAAGTTCAGCCTGGACGTCCGGATCACCAACGACATCCGGCGGCTCTGGCGCCACGATCTGCGCAGGCTCCGCCGGACGGACGGCGCGGTGACGGCCGCCTTCGCCGCGCCGGGCGCCCCCGGTGGCTGGCTCGGCGACCTTGGGTACCGGACGGCCGACTTCGCCTTCGAGGAACTCGCGGTGCTCAGCCGCGCGGGGCTGCGGGCGCAGGTGCCGCCGGGGACGACCCCGTATCTGGCCGCCGCGCTGGTGGAGGGCTTCCCCGGCAGCCCGCTCGCCGCCGCCACCGACCCCGGGCGCTGGTGGGAGGCGTATCTCGCGGCGGTGGTGCCCCCGGTGCTGGCCGCCTTCGCCGGTCACGGCGTCGTCCTCGAAGCGCACCTCCAGAACGCGGTCGTCGTCTGCGCGGCGGACGGCACGCCCGTGCGGGCGCTGTACCGGGACGCGGAGGGCGTGAAACTGGTGGCGGAGGTGGGGCGGGCCGCCGGGTGGGAGCGGCTGGTGTACTGCCTGGTGGTGAACCATCTGCTGGAGGTCGCGGGCGCGCTCGCCGAGCAGCGGCCCGGCTTCGACCCCTGGCCCGCCGTCCGCCGCGAGCTGGCCCGCCACGCCGTTCCCGAGATCCCGGCCCTGCTCGCCGCGCCGACCCTGCCCGGCAAGACGAATCTGCTGCTGCGCTGGACGGAGGCGGACGGCGCGGACGCGCGCTACCGTCCGCTGCCGAACCCGTTCCGGGGCTGACGGGCCGACCTCCCGGCTGCCCCGCCGGTGACCCGGTACGGCCCCGCCCCGCTCGCCGGCCGCCGGGAGCGGCCCACCCTCGTCGGCCGCCGGGGACGGCCCTCCGCTTGCCGGCCGTCGGGGGCGGCCCACCGCTCCTCAGCCGTCGGGAGCGCCCCACCACTCCGGGTGCTCCCGGTACCACGCCACCGTCGCGGCCAGGCCCTCGGTGAAGTCGCGGCGCGGGTGGTAGCCGAGGCGGTCGCGGGACTTGGACCAGTCGAGCGCGTAGCGCCGGTCGTGGCCGAGGCGGTCGGTGACCCGCTCCACCCGGTCCCAGTCCGCGCCGCACGCCCGGAGCAGCAGCCCGGTCAGCTCGCGGTTGGTCAGCTCGGTGCCGCCGCCGAGGTGGTAGACCTCGCCCGGCGCCCCGGCCGTGCGGACCAGCTCCACGCCCCGCACATGGTCGTCGACGTGCAGCCACTCCCGGATCTGCGAGCCGTCCCCGTACAGCGGGACCCTCCCGCCGGTCAGCAGCCGGGTCACGAACAGCGGGATCACCTTCTCCGGGAACTGGTACGGCCCGTAGTTGTTGGAGCAGCGCGTCACCCGGACGTCCAGTCCGTGCGTCCGGTGGTACGACAGCGCCACCAGGTCGGACGCCGCCTTCGACGCCGCGTAGGGCGAGTTCGGCGCGAGGGGGTGGCCCTCCGGCCAGGACCCCTCGGCGATCGACCCGTACACCTCGTCCGTCGACACCTGCACGAACCGCTCCACCCCGGACCGCAGCGCCGCCGACAGCAGGGTCTGGGTGCCGAGGACGTTGGTCCGGACGAACTCGTCGCCCCCGGCGATCGACCGGTCCACATGGGACTCGGCGGCGAAGTGGACGATCTGGTCGGCGTCCTTCACGAGTTCGCCGACCAGATCGGGATCACAGATGTCACCCCGCACGAAACGGAGCCCGGCATGCCCCTCCACGGGCGCCAGATTGGCCCGGTTCCCGGCGTACGTCAGCTTGTCCAGGACGGTCACCTGAACCCCGTCCGGCGTTGCGGAACCGGACAGCAGCGAGCGCACATAGTGCGAACCGATGAATCCGGCCCCGCCGGTCACCAGAAGCCGGGTGGGCACGGCGGCGGCGGCGGTGGCGGTCACAGGATGTGGAGTTCGGGTACGTACAGAATCCACTTGCCGCCCTGCTCGCGGAACGCGTGCTCCTTCTCGATGATTTCCTGCGCGTGATTCCAGGCGAACAGCACCGCGTACTCCGGATACGGCTCGGAGAATTCCTCCAGCGGCCGTACCGGGATATGCGCGCCCGGCGAGAGAAGTCCCTGTTTCGCCGGGGTGGAGTCATAGACGGCCGGGATCAGATCGGGGCCGATACCGCCGTAATTGGTGACCGTCGCGCTCTTCGCGGTCGCCCCGTAGGCCGCCACCCGGGCGCCCTCCTCGCGCAGCCGGTGCAGCAGCGCCGCGAGATCCTCGACGTTCCGCTTCACCTGGGAGCCGAACTGCTCCAGCGTCGAGATCTCCGCGATGCCCCGCTCGGCCTCCTCCCGGACCAGCGCCGCCACCCGCTCCGACGGCGTCCGCGCCCCGGCCCGCGCCAGGGTGTAGCGGACCTCGCCGCCGTGCACCGGCAGCCGCTCCACCTCCACCAGCTCGAAGCCGTGCAGCCGGGCCGCGGCCCGGACCGAGGTCGCCGAGAAGAGATAGAAGTGCTCGTCGTAGATCTGGTCGAAGCTGGTCCGCTCGACCACGTCCCCCAGATACGGGTCCTCGAACACGAACACCCCGTCCGGCGCGAGCAGCGCGTCCACCCCCCGGAACACCGAGTCCAGATAGGGGATGTGGCACATGGTGTTGGCGGCGTAGATCACCTGCGCCGGTCCCTCGGCGGCGGCGACCTCCCGGGCCAGCGACTCCTCGAAGAAGTCGACCCGGACCCGGACGCCCTTCCCGGCGGCCACCTCGGCGACATCGCGCGACGGGTCGACGCCCAGATGCCGCACCCCGCGCCCGGCGACCGTGCCGAGCATCGCCCCGTCGTTGCAGCCGATCTCCACCACCAGCGGATCACCGGTGGCGCACTCGGTGTCCAGCAGATGGTGCGCGGTACGGGCGAAGTGCTCCCGCATCCGCACCGACAGCGACGACTGGTACGGGTAGTCCTCGCGGAACATCCGCTCGCGCGGCACCTCCTCCAGCAACTGCACCATCGCGCAATTGCGGCACACTCCCACCGCGAGCCGGAAGAAGAATTCCCCGGAGGTGTCCTCCGGACGGAGAAAACCGTCGGAAAGCGGCTGGCTGCCGAAGTCGAAGAACTGGTGCACCGAGCCCTGGCAGATACGGCATGCAGTCATGGCGACGATCCTGTCGGCCGCCTCTCGAAGGCAGCTAGAAGGCCGCTGGACACCGCCCGCCCACCCGGTCCGCCCGTCCGCCCACCCGGTTCACTCGGCGGTTCACCCGGTCCGCCCGGCGGTTCAGCCCGTCCGCCCGGCCGTTCACCCGGTCCACCCACCGTCGAGCGGGGATCGACAGCGGCCCGGATTAATGTCCAGCGTCGCGTGCCACTCCCGGAGGCAAGGCAGGAGAATCCCTGTGAAAGGCATCATTCTCGCGGGCGGGTCCGGAACCAGACTTCACCCGCTGACTCTCGCCACATCGAAACAATTGCTGCCGATCGGCGACAAGCCGATGATCTACTACCCGCTCAGCGTGCTGATGCTCGCAGACATCCGCGACATCCTCATCATCTCCACCCCCGCCGATCTGCCCCAGTTCCAGCGGCTGTTCGGCGACGGCAGCGACTACGGCATCCACCTCACCTACCGCGAGCAGCCCGAACCCAACGGCATCGCCGAGGCCCTGCTCATCGGCGCCGCCCATATCGGCGACGACCCCGTCGCCCTCGTCCTCGGCGACAACATCTACCACGGCCCCAGCCTCTACCGGATCCTCGCCGACGCCCGCGCCGCCCTCGACGGCTGCGTGCTGTTCGGCTACCGGGTCGGCGACCCCAGCCGCTACGCCGTCGGCGAGACCGACTCCGCCGGCCGGCTGCTGTCCGTCGAGGAGAAGCCCGCCCACCCCCGCTCCAACCTCGCCCTCACCGGCCTCTACCTCTACGACGGCACCGCCGTCGACCTCGCCAAGAACCTGCGGCCCTCCGCCCGCGGCGAACTGGAGATCACCGACCTCAACCGCCGCTATGTGGAGAGCGGCCGGGCCCATCTGGTCAATCTGGGCCGCGGCTTCGCCTGGCTCGACGCCGGTACCCCCGAATCCCTGCTCCAGGCCGGGCACTACGTCCACACCCTCCAGGAACGGCAGGGCATCCGCATCGCCTGCATCGAGGAGATCGCCCTGCGGATGGGTTTCATCACGGGCGCCCAGTGCCACCGCCTGGGCGCCCGGATCGCCCACTCCTCCTACGGCCGGTATGTGATGGCCGTCGCCGAGGAACTCACCACCGCAGCCGCCACAGCCGCCTCCACCGCTGTCTGACTCCACACCGCGTCCGCCCGCCCCCGGTCACCCCCGGGGCGGGCGGACGCTTTCACCCGCTCACCCGCTCACCCACCTCACCCGCTCACCCGCCCACCGGCACCCCCTCCCGCTCCCCCGGCAGCAGATCGCTGTCCAGCCGCACCGCCAGCTCCGCCGCCGTCGGATGGTCGAAGACCGCCGTCGACGGCAGCCGGAGCCCCGTCGCCAGATTCAGCCGGTTGCGCAGCTCCACCCCCATCAGCGAGTCCAGACCCAACTGCTCGAACGCCCGGTCGGCGCCGATCGCCCCCGGATCGGAGTGCCCCAGCACCGCGCCGAGATGGGTCCGCACCAGATCCATCAGCATCCGCGTCCGGTCCCGCGCCGACAGCGGCGCCAGCCGCACCCGCAGCTCGTCCGGCCCCGCCTGCCCGGCCGCCGCCCCGGCGTCCGGCCCCGGCCGGGCCCGCCGCGCCGGAACCCGCACCAGGTCCCGCAGCAGCGCCGGCAGCGCCTCACCCCGCTCCCGCAGCGCCCCCTCGTCGAACGCCGTCGCCACCACCACCGGCTCCGCCAGCGCCCGCCCCGCGTCGAACAGGGCCATGCCCCGCCCGGTGGTCAGCGGCACCAGCCCGCCCCGGGCCAGCCGCTCCCGGTCCGCCGTCCCGAGATGACCCGTCATCCCGCTCTCCCGCTCCCACAGCCCCCACGCCAGCGACACCGCCGGAAGCCCCAGCGCGGTCCGCTCCCGGGCGAGGGCGTCGAGGAAGGAGTTGGCCGCCGCGTAGTTCGCCTGCCCCGGCCCGCCGGACACCCCGGCGTACGACGAGTACAGAACGAACTCCGCCAGATCCAGATCCCGGGTCAGCTCGTGCAGATGCCGGGCCGCGACCGCCTTCGGCCCCAGCACCCGCTCCAGTGCCCCGTCCGTCAGCGCGGTGACGATCCCGTCGTCCAGCACCCCGGCCGTGTGCACCACCGCCGTCAGCGGACGCGCCGAGGACAGCCCCGCCAGCAGACCGGCCACCTCCTCCCGCACTGCCACATCGCACGCCACCACCGCCGCCGACGCCCCCGACTCCCGCAGCTCCGCCACGAGTTCCCGCGCCCCCGGCGCCTCCGGGCCGCTCCGACTGGCCAGCACCAGATGCCGCACGCCGTGCTCCCGCACCAGATGACGGGCCGCCTCCGCGCCCAGCGCCCCCGTCCCACCCGTGATCAGCACCGTGCCGTCCGGATCCAGCGGCGCCGGGACCGTCAGGACCACCTTGCCGACGTGCCGCGCCTGCGCCAGGAACCGGAACGCCTCCTTGGCCCGCCGGATGTCCCGCACCGTCAGCGGCAGCGGCTCCAGCACCCCCCGGTCGAACAGCGCCAGCACCTCCGCCAGGATCTCCCGCATCCGCTCCGGATCGGCGCCCGGCACCCCGGGCTCCGTCCGCGCCAGCGTCGTCAGGTCGTACACGTGGTACGCCACCCCCGGCCGCTCCGCCTCCACCCCGGCCTTGTCCCGGACATCCGTCTTCCCCATCTCCAGGAACCGCCCGCCCGCCGACAGCAGCCGCAGCGACGCGTCGATGAACTCACCGGTCAGCGAGTTCAGTACGACATCCACCCCGGCCCCGCCGGTCGCCGCCCGGAACTCCGCCTCGAACGCCGTCGTGCGCGAGTTCGCGATCCGCTCCGGCGCCACTCCCAGCTCCCGCAGCGCCCCCCACTTGCCGGGACTCGCCGTCGCGAACACCTCCGCGCCCAGATGCCGGGCGAGCTGGACGGCGGCCATCCCCACCCCGCCCGCACCGGCATGGATCAGCACCTTCTCCCCGGGCCGCACCCTGCCCAGGTCCACCAGCCCGTAGTAGGCCGTCAGGAACACCACCGGCACCGCCGCCGCCCGCGCGAACGACCAGCCCTCGGGCATCCGCGCCACCAGCCGCCGGTCCGCGACGGCCATCGGCCCGAACGCCCCGTCGAAGTAGCCCATCACCCGGTCGCCCACCGTCAGATCGGTGACCCCCGGACCGGTCTCGACCACCACTCCGGCACCCTCGGCACCCATGGTCACATTCCGCTCCGGCACCATCCCCAGCGCGATCAGCACATCCCGGAAGTTCAGCCCGGCGGCCCGTACGGCGATCCGCACCTGACCGGCACCGAGCGGCTCCGCACCGCCGGGCCAGGGGACGACGGTCAGATCGTCCGGCGTCCGATGCGCCCCCGGCGCCAGCCGCCACGGCTCCGGGCCCGGCGGCAGCGCCGGTTCCGGCGGGGCCGCCCGGGTGATCCGGGGCACCAGGACCGCGCCCGCGCGCAGCGCCACCTCCGGCTCGCCCGCCGCCACGGCCCCTGCCACGGCCGCCCGCAGCGCCCGGTCCGAGTCCTCCCGGCCATCCGTGTCCACCAGGACGATCCGCCCCGGGTTCTCCGTCTGCGCACTGCGCACCAGACCCCGCGCGGCGGCCACCGCCGGACTCACCCGCTCACCCTCACCGGCGGCCACGGCCCCCCGGGTGAGCACCACCAGCCGGCTCGCCGGATGCGCGGGCCCCGTCAGCCAGCCCCGCAGCGAGTCGAGGAGCGCGGGCAGCCCGTCCAGGGCCAGGGACTCCGCCGGGGCCGGGGTGTCCAGCACCAGCACGGTGGTGACGGGGTCCTCGGTGGGCACCGAGGCGAGATCGGGGTGACGGGTGCAGAAGGTGTCGAGTACGGACGAATCCGCTGAGCCCGCTGAGCCCGCTGAGGCCATTGAGCCTGCTGAGCCCGCCGAGTTCGCTGAGCGCGCCGAGTCGGCCGACCCGACCCACGCCCAGTCGGTGTGGTCCGGTCGGGCCTCCGGCTCGCTCATCGGGGTCCAGGTGAGGGTGTGCAGCCCCGGGTTCTCCAGCGCGGCGGGCCGCAGGGTCACGCCCTCGATCCGGGCGAAGACCTGGCCGTCCGCGCCGAGCAGGATGACCCGGCCCGTCGCGGTGTCGACATGGGCTTCGACGGGGCCGGTGGGGGGTGGGGTGTGGAGGGTGATGCCGGTGAAGGTGAAGGGGAGGTGGGGGGTGGGGGTGTCGAGGGTGGGGTGGAGGAG